>NZ_JBIIWV010000064.1:0-11403 GCF_044338735.1 Flavobacterium sp.
ATAATCGATGAACGTCTATTTGTTCTTATCTTTGCAAAAAGAAAACTAAAATGCAAATTACAAGTATAAAACCAACAAACAATCCTGCTATTTTAAAATTTGAATTTGACGAATTTATCGTTCGAACTGAAAATTTTGAATTCAAAAATATCGATGAAACGCAACAATCTCCTTTAGCAAAACAATTGTTTTTTTTACCATTTGTTAAAACGGTATATATTTCGGGAAATTTTATAGCAATTGAAAAATTTTCTATTGTGGAATGGGAAGATGTTCAAAGCGATGTTGCCGAACAAATTGAAGATTTCATTAAAAACGGCGGCGAAATTTTAAAAATTGAAGAAAATAAAAATAAAAAAATGCCCATAACTGTATATGCTGAAACCACTCCAAATCCGGCAGTATTAAAATTTGCTTGTAATAAGTTACTGACAAAAACTCCGATAGAATTCAAAAATATTGACGAAACAGCAGCCTCGCCATTAGCAAAAGAACTTTTTAAATTTTCATTTGTTAAAGAAGTTTTCATTGATGAAAATTATGTCTCTATTACAAAATTTTCAGTGACAGAATGGGATGAAATTACGCTAGAATTAAGAACTTTTATTAAAGGATTTATTGAAAATGGCGGAACAGTAATTGATGAATCGGCTGTTGTAAAAACTGAAAATCATCAAAAACAACAAGAAAGTTATTTTGAAAATTTAGACGTTACATCGCAACAAATTATAAACATTATAGAAGAATATGTAAAGCCTGCTGTTCAAAGTGATGGTGGAAACATTGTTTTTGATTCTTTTGATCCCGCCGAAAAAAGAGTAAAAGTAATCTTACAAGGTGCCTGCAGTGGTTGCCCCTCTTCTACTTTTACATTGAAAAACGGAATTGAAAACATGCTAAAAGACATGTTAAAAGACCAAGACATTAAAGTTGAAGCTATTAATGGCTAATAAGATTTAAAAATATTTTACCTTTAAGCGTTCTATAAATGAACGCTTTTTTTATGAATGAATTACATTTAGAATCTAGTCCGTATTTATTACAGCATTCAACTAATCCTATTTTTTGGAAAGCATGGAATGAAAATACGTTGGCAACAGCCCTAAAAGAAAACAAGCTCATTCTAGTGAGTATTGGCTATGCCGCTTGTCATTGGTGTCATGTTATGGAGCATGAATGTTTTGAAGATGAAGATGTCGCCCAGCTTATGAATGCATCGTTTATTTCAATTAAAGTAGACAAAGAAGAACGTCCTGATGTTGACGCAATTTATATGAAAGCATTACAAATGATGACAGGTCAAGGAGGATGGCCTTTAAATGTTGTTTGTTTGCCCGATGGAAGACCCGTTTGGGGAGCAACCTACGTGAATAAGGAAAATTGGATCAATACCTTGGCACAACTTTCAAAAATATATCAAGAAAACCCTGTAAAAGTTATTGAGTATGCTGAAAAACTCCATGAAGGTTTAACGAGTTTAGGAATTGTTGCACACAACACACATTTGGACGAATTCCCATTTGAGAATATTCATGTTTTAGTTAAAAAATGGCAAAAAAGTTTTGATTTAGAATATGGAGGTTACACCAGAGCACCAAAATTTATGATGCCAAGTAACTTAGATTTTCTACAGTGTTATGGTTTTACTTTTAAAAATGATGACGTTATTAATCATGTCGACTTAACGCTAACAAAAATGGCCTTTGGTGGATTATTTGATACGCTTGGCGGAGGTTTTTCACGCTATTCGGTAGACATGAAATGGCATGTTCCTCATTTTGAAAAAATGTTATATGATAATGCCCAATTAATTTCTGTATATGCAGATGCTTACAAACGAAGTCATAATCCACTATATAAAGAAGTTATTGAAAAAACAATTGCCTTCATAAAAGAGGGACTAACCGATAATCATGGCGGTTTTTATGCGTCATTAGATGCTGATAGCTTAGACAAAAACAATCATTTAGAAGAAGGAGCATTTTATGTTTGGACCAAAACTGAATTAGAGTCGATTTTAAAAGAGGATTTTAATTTATTTGCCGAGGTTTTCAATATAAATCCCTTTGGTTTTTGGGAACACGACAATTATGTGTTGATCCAAAAAGAAAGTAATACTGAAATTGCTCAAAAGAATGGAATTTCAGTTGGTATTCTAATTGAAAAAAAGAAAAATTGGGAAAATAAATTACTGGAAATAAGAAACAAAAGACCAAAACCAAGATTAGATGATAAACGTATAACTTCTTGGAATGCGCTAATGCTAAAGGGATATGCAAATGCTTATGCCGCACTAGGCAATACAACATATTTGGATGCTGCCAAAAAAAATGCATCGTTCATAATGGAAAATCTTTGGGCAAGCAATGGGCATTTATGGCATTCTTTTAAAAACGATAGTGCTAAAATAGAAGGGTTTTTAGAAGATTATGCCTTTACCATAGAGGCTTTTATTCGATTATATCAAGTTACGTTCAATACAGAATATCTTTTAAATGCAAAACAACTAACCGATTATTGTTTGGAGCAATTTTATGATGAACAACAACAATTTTTTGCTTTTACAGCCCGAAATGCCGCTCAATTAATAGCGCCACATTTTGAAGTTGAAGATAATGTTATTCCAGCTGCAAACTCAGTTATGGCAAGTAATTTACACGTTTTAAGTATTTTATTTCACAATACTTATTATGAAAAATTAGTCAATCAAATGTTGCATCATATTACTATAAAAATCGACTATGCTTCGGCTTATTCAAATTGGATGAAATTATGGATGTCTAAAAATATTGGGAAAGAACTGGCAATTTGTGGTGAAAATGCAGTAAACGAATTATCAAAAGTGAATAGCGAATTTCATCCCAATCTTATTATTGCAGGAAGCACAAAAAATAGCTCTTTACCCTTTTTAAATCACCGATTCGTGCCAAACAAAACCTTATTTTACTTGTGTGAAAATAAAAGCTGTTTGCAACCTGAAAACTCCTTTGAAAATATAAAATCCAAAATATAACTTTGAAAAAACTAATTTCAGAGTCAGTTAGTACATTATTTAATCAAAAGAAAATCTTTTAAATAAAAAGGTTCGAAATACGCCACATCAACAAAGTCAGAATTTTGAAATTTCTCAAAAGATAATGCGCTCATTTCTTTGGCCGATGGATATACCACTTCATTATGAAACATAAATTTTTCATCAGTTAATGTGCTAGTAAATTTTCCGATTCCATCGCCAACTAAATGGATTATTTCAGAAATTTCATGGTAAGAACTTTCGTCAATAATTTCGGCCTGTGTTGCTCTAATTTGATTATAATTTGAATCATACATTGCAGAAAAAACTTCCATTCTTCGAGCATCAATCATCGGAAGAATAATACCATTTTCTATTTGAATTTGTTTTGCTAAAAGCTGTAATGTGTCAATTGCAATCAACGGAATATTTAACGCATAACTGAATCCTTTTGCCGAAGAAACACCTATTCGCAACCCTGTATAAGAACCAGGACCTTGACTTACCGCAATGGCATTCAACTCAGAAAACTGAACATCACTTTCCACTAAAATCTGTTCAATAAAAACATGTAATTTTTCAGCATGTGAGAAATTTTCTGTTGCTAATTCTTTGCAAACAATTGTTTTTCCATCTTTAGCTAAAGCTACTGAACAATTCTTTGTGGCGGTTTCTATGTTTAAAATATATGACATGAATGATATTTGAATGGCAAAGTTACTAAGGAATCTAGATTAAAAAAAATAAGACGCTATTTCTAGCGCCTTATCTAACTCAAATATGGGTAATCTATTTATTTTTTTCTTTCCGTTTTTTCTTTCTTATCCTTTTCCGATTCTACTTTTACTTTATCATTAGACGCTAAATCCTTAGAAACAGTTGTATATGGACCAATAATAATTTCTTCACCAGGTTTTAATCCTGAAATAATTTCAATATTTGAATCGTCTTGAATACCTGTTTTTACTACACGAAGTTTCGCTTTATCGCCTACTTTTACAAAAACACATTCAAACTTTTTATCAGATTTTGGAGCGGTTCCTTTTTTCTGTTGCTCTTCTTTTTCAAGCTCTGCAACAATGTCTTTTTTTACCGAAGTAGTATCGTCTTTTATCACCACGGCACTAATTGGCACCGCAACGATGTTTTCTTTGCGCTTGGTAATAATATCTACTGTAGCGGTCATTCCTGGTCTAAATGGCGAATAATTTTCAGGTTTCCCGTCTAATAAATCTTGATATGATTCTTTAAGAATTCTAACTTTTACTTTGAAATTAGTTACTTGATCAGCTGTTAAAGCAGTACTTGCCGAATTGGATATGCTCGTAACAATTCCTTTAAACTCTCTTTTTAAATATGCATCCACTTCAATATTTGCCGAATCGCCAATATTAATTTTTACAATGTCATTTTCGTTTACATCCACTTCAACTTCCATATTGTTTAGGTTTGCAATTCTAAGAATTTCAGTACCTGCCATTTGTTGTGTTCCTAAAACACGCTCTCCTAATTCGATATTCAACAAAGAAATTGTACCATCAGCTGGTGCATAAATAGTAGTTCTTCCTAAGTTATCTTTTGCTTCAGTTACTGTTGCAGAAGCACTTTGTACTTGATAATATGCTGATTGTTTATTAGCAACAGCCACTTCATACGCAGAAACAATTCGATCCCATTCAGCTTTTGAAATAATCCCTTTTTCAAATAATTTTTTGTTACGATCATAGTTTGCCTTTGCTTCTTTTACTTGCGCGTCAGCCTGACTTAATCCGGCTTTTGTGGTGGACATAGAAGCTACTGAACGATTCACTCCAGATTCATATAAATCGGGATTAATTCGAACCAATAAATCTCCTTTTTTAACCTGTTGCCCTTCTTTTATTGGCAATGCAATTACTTCACCTGAAACTTCTGAAGAAATTTTTACTTCAATTTCGGGCTGAATTTTTCCCGTTGCCGATACCGTTTCAACTATTGTAGTTTGTGCAACTTTTGATAATTCAACTATTTTTGAATCATCAGTATTTCCGATAACGCCTCCTTTTTTAAGTCCAACTAATAACAGGATTAATCCAATAGCACTTCCTAATAAAATGAATATGGTTTTCTTTGACATAACTAAATTATTTAATTTTTTATTATTGTTTTTTGATTAATGGTATTCCGAAATAGAATTCTAGTATTTTGGTTCTAAAAATATAATCATATTTTGTTCGTATCACCTCTGATTGCGCATTTTCAAGAGCAAGTGTCGCTTGAGAAAAATCAAACGCATTGAGCAATCCTACATCATATCTTTCTTTTGAAAAATTAAAAGCCTGTTTTCTAGATTCTAAAGACTTTTGGGCTGCTTCAAAAGATTTTTTGGCATTACTCACATCATTATAAGCTTGATATACATTACGTTCTAAATCTAACTCGGCTTGTTTTAATTGAAATTCTGCTCGTTCTTGATTAATTTTTGCTCGTTGTACTCTTCCTCTAGTAGAAAATCCATTTAAAATGGGCACATTAAGTTGTAAACCTATTGCAGTTCCATCAAACAATGATAATTGATCTGCAAAATTAAACGGTGTGCTTTCAGACCATCGAGTGTTGTAACCAATAAAACCTGTTAGCGTTGGTAAATAAGAAGAGCGCGAAATAGCCAAATCTTTTTTAGCAACATCAACATTTGATAAGGCAATTTTTACATCTTTAACCGATTCTTTTGCTTTTGCTAAGATTGCTTCTTGAGTTTCGTTACTTACGTTTGAAAGTGGTAAATCTATAGTTTCATCTGAAATATCAAACGTATCATAATTTTCAATCAACAAAGTTTGACACAACGCAATTTTTGAAATTATTAAAGCATTTTCAGTACTAATAATTTGCTGTTGTTGTGAAGCATCAGTAGCTTGTAATTCATAAATATCACCTGCAGGAACAGTTCCCGCTTCAATTAAATCTTGTGTTCTTTTAAGATTTTCTTTTGTGATTACATTTTGATTTTTTTGAACTTTCAATTGTTCTTTGTTGAACAAAATTTGCAAATAAGAATTTGCTACCGAAAGTGCAATATCATCTTTCATTTTATCCAAACGGTAAGCGTTTGCAATTTTATTTAATTTGGCTCTTTGCAATGTTTTCCAATTTGCCAAACCATTGAACAAAGTTACATTTGAACTAGCGCCAGCAGAAAACGATTTAAAAGTTTCGTTTTGAAATTGATTTGTTACAGGGTTAATACTTGCTCCAGTATTAATGCTGTAATTTGCATTAGCGCTCAAAGTGGGCAAAAAACCACCTAGTGCTTCCATTTTTTCAATAGAAGAAGTTTTTAAATCTAACTCTGATTGCTTAATAGAAATATTATTTTTAATGGCATAATCCACACATTCCTCTAGTGTCCATTTTTTGTTTTGGGCAGTCAATTGTAACCCTACAAAAAGAAACAATAGTATTATTTTTTTTGAAATCATTTTATATACTTTAAATCTCATTTCTTATAAGACCTCTTTTTTGCAATTTTGTTACAGATATCAATTAAAATTTTACTTTTACAACGAAAAAAAATTATTACCCACTATGAAACGATCTTTTTTTGTCAAATTTATTATTTTCAGTTCCCTTTTTCTAATGCTCTCCTGTGGAACTACAAAAAAAATTGAAGCGTTAAAGCCTAACCCGTCAAATGATGCACCATTGGTGTATAAAAACAAAATTTCCTTTGTAACGATGCCTATAGAAATAACACTAAAAGAAATAGAGCATCAGTTAAACAAAAATTTAAACGGATTAATCTACAACGATACCATTTTAAATGACGACAAAACAGAAATGAAAATTTGGAAAACTGCACCTATTAAATTATCCGAAAAAAATGGGAATATTATTTCGGCTATACCCTTAAAAATATGGGCAAAATTTAAATATGGAACTGATTTTATGGGATTAAATGACACGCGTGAAATTAATTTAAATGGAACTATTACGTTAAACAGCGCTTCAAATTTAACCAACTGGAAACTTACAACTTCTTCCAAAATTGAGAGTTTTGAATGGAATGAGAGTCCGAGTATTTTAGTAGCCGGGAAAAATGTTCCGATTACCTATATTATTAATCCAACGTTGGGTATTTTTAAGTCGAAAATTGCAAAAAAAATAGATCAAGCCATTGATAAAACTTGTGATTTTAAACCCCATGTACTCGCTGTTGTTGAAAAATTGAGTACTCCATTTATCACGAGCGAACTCTATGAAACTTGGTTTAAAATGGTTCCTATCGAATTATATGTTACCGATGCAAAGCTTTCGAAATCAAAAATAACTATGAACATGGGTCTGAAATGTAATATGCAAACCATGGTGGGACAACAGCCTAAAAATGGATTTGACGCCTCAAAAATTGTCTTAAAACCAGTTTCTGATATTCCAGAAAAAACAACCGCTTCAGTAGTTGCTGTTTCCACTTATGAAAGTGCTAGTAAAATTGTAACCAAAAATTTTCAAGGACAAGAATTTGCATCGGGAAGCAGAAAAATTGTCGTTCAAAAAGTTGATTTGTGGCACAAAGATGGGAAAATAGTTATTGCATTAGAGGTGTTAGGAAGCATCAACGGAACTATATATTTATCGGGAATTCCTAATTACAATGCTATTACCAAAGAAATTTACTTTGATCAAATGGAATATGTATTAAATACCAAAAGTATTTTAATGAAATCAGCAAACTGGCTCATGCAAGGAACTATTTTGAAGAAAATTCAAGAAAATTGTCGCTATTCAATTAAAGGAAATTTAGAGGAAGGCAAAAAAAGTATGAATCCCTATTTAGCAAATTATTCGCCCATGAAAGGTGTTTTTGTTAACGGAACTTTAAATGATTTCGAATTTGAAAAAGTAGAATTAACAGACAAAGCCATTATTGCATTCATTACTACTTCAGGAAAAATGAGAATCAGTATAGACGGGATGGATTAATTTAGAAGATGAAATTTACTGTGTTTTCTTCTTTCCGTAGCGCATTTTGTAAATGGCATAACCAATAACACCAACTAAAACATACGGAATAGCCATTAAATAGACAATTCCGTCGTTAACAGCCTCCGCTTTTACACCGCCTTCCTCACTTTCAAGTGCGGCACGACACATAGCACATTGAGCTTTTGAGGCAATAGGCAATAGGCAATAGGCAATAGTAAAAACAACTATTTGTAAACTTTTTCCCTTTTCCCTATTCCCTTTTCCCTTTTTATCTTTAGTGAGCATAATAAGGTGAAATCATTAAATAAACAATTACACCTGTAACCGCAACATATAACCAAATTGGAAAGGTAATTTTAGCAATTTTTTTATGTTTATCAAATTGTTGCGACCACGCTTTTACATAGGTAGTTAAAACCAAAGGAATAATGATAACTGACAACACAATATGAGTTATTAAAATGAAATAATATACATATTTAATGATCCCTTCACCTCCAAACTTTGTAGAATCTGAAGTCATGTGATAGGCAACATACATTCCTAAAAATGCAACCGAACAAGCGATAGCCGTTTTCATTAAGTTTTCGTGAAGTTTACGATTTCCGTTCTTAATTGCAATTACAGCAGCTACTAAAATTATAGCGGTTATCCCGTTAATAGTGGCATAAATAGGTGGTAAAAACGATAAAGGTTCTACATCAAAACCCATTCGCTTTAAATTAATCCCAAAAAGCAAAGCAACAACTACTGGTATTGCAATCGATAAAACAACTATTAATTTATTGTATTTTGTTTCTATATTATTTTCCATCTTTTTTATTTTTAAACATATAAGTCATGCAAGTTATTCTCTTTATGTGAACTAATTAAAAAAATATAAGTTCATATAAGTTTTAAAAATTGTTTTGAAACCTATTCTTCTAATAATTTTTTAATATCTTCTTTTATTGCTTCTACTCCCGAAGCTTCAAGTCCATCGTAATATAAAATTGGATTGCCTTGAGTATCTTTTCTGCATCTAATTTTCCCCTCTTTATCTACTAAAGCAAATAAGCCTGAATGTTCAAATCCACCAGCCGCTTTATTATTTTCTCCGGCATATAAATTGAACCCTTTATTCGCTAAATTATAAATATATTCTTTATCGCCCGTTAAAAAATGCCAATTGTAGTGTTTTACGCCTAATAAATCTGCATGCTCTTTTAAAACAGCGGCAGTATCATGTTCTGGATCAATGGTAATGGATGCTAAACCGAAATTAGGGTTTCCATAAAACGCTTCTTGCAATTGCAACATACTTTGATTCATCTTAGGGCAAATTGTAGGACAAGTCGAAAAAAAGAATTCCACCACATATACTTTTCCTAAATAATCTTTATCCGAAATTTTCTTATCGTTTTGATCGGTTAATTCAAATGCAGGAACGGGACCAATTTCAACTAAATCTGATTTTTTACCTCTAGAAATTAATTCATTTACGGTCCAAATTCCAAAAATCAAAATTATGAATGAAATTCCGATATATGATTTATTTTTCATTCGATGTTTTATTTATTTCGTTCAATATTATCTTTGATATTATCTCTAAAAGCATCTTTTCGGGCGTTATTATTCTTTTTAAGCGCTAAACGATACTCGCGAAGTATGATTTTAACATCATCGGTCATTTCATTGTGTAAATCTGCTGCAGAAATAGTATTGTAACTTTCCTTATACTCTTTTTTACCTTTTTTGTTTTTACCTTTTCTCCCGCGGTGATTTAATTCTTTGTCGACAATAATTACATCAGGTGTACCAAAATTTGTATCTAATTTTCCAACTAATTTATAACTATCATAAAAATTTTGAATTTCTTCGGGAGTTGCAAAAACAAATTTCCATCCCGTCATTTCGCCTGTAATTGGTGCTAACTCTTCAAGTATTTGTTTGGCTTTTGCTTCATTTCCAGCAGTAGTAACCATCACCATTTGAAAATCTTTAAATCCTTTATATTTATTATAAATTTTCTGATTTAAATTAAAGAAATTACCTCTGTTTTCAATGACGTTATTTCCTACGAATCCTAAAACCGTAATTTTATCCTTCATACTTATTTTCTCTTGATTTAATCCTACCCAGTTTGCAGGGATATCTGCATTAGCTTTAGAAATAGTTGGTAAAAAAAGAGAATTGTGCGTTGCCGTAGAGAATATTAAATAAATTGCAATAGGCAATACAAAGAGTAATATGAGGACTAATTTATTTTTCATTAGTTATACTAATTTTAGTTCATACAAAAGTAAAAAAAATCCCGATGTAAATCGGGATTAAATTATAGAAACAAGTGTTAAAAATTCCACTTGATGTGTCCGGATTTATAAATATCAAAAACGTATGCTCCTTCAATTAAAACAATAAAGCATAAATATAAGATTAGGAAAACAACTGTCCAAACTATAGATCTTCTTAACCATTTGTTTTCGCCCTCCATATGCATGAAAGCCCAAGTGATATAGTATGCTTTAACAATGGTCAAAATAATGAATAACCAATTTAGTAAAGTCATACCCATAAAATTATTGAAGTATAATGATTTAGGCTTAAAAATACCAAACAAAACTTCAACAATAGTTATTATTGATAGAATTATAAATACCTTCCAAATTCTTCCTGTATGTGATTCGTGTGCTTGTGCCATGATATGCTATTATTAATAAATTATACTAAGTAGAAGAAAGTGAATACAAACACCCATACTAAATCGACAAAGTGCCAATACAATCCTACTTTTTCAACCATTTCGTAACTTTTTCTTTTTTCGTAAGTTCCTAATAAAATATTAAAGAAAATAATGATATTGATCATAACTCCAGTAAATACGTGGAAACCGTGGAAACCTGTTATGAAGAAAAAGAAGTTAGCAAATAATTTACTACCATATTCATTTCTAACTAAGTTAGCTCCTTCTACAACATATTTTGTTTCGGCTAGTCTCTTTAATGATTCTTCTCTGGATAAAACTGTTTTTTCTTTTTCTGCAGTAATTATTTCCGTTCGCACTAAAATAGATTCATCAGCTTTAAAACCTTCTACTATTTCATTGATAGAATGTGATGGAATTGTAGCTTCTGACATGAACCAAAAACCATTATTTCTATTCAATTGTTCTCTATCTTCTGGTAATGTTAAAGCGAAATCTGCAAGTGCTACTCTTTCATATTCTCCATCAGCACCTTTTTTCACAAATTGTAAAATAGATCCACCTTTAGTTTCAACAGCACCATATTCACCTTTGATGAAATTCTTCCATTCCCAAGCTTGAGAACCTAAGAAAATAAATCCTCCAACAATTGTAAGCGCCATATAAACCGCTACTTTATTTTTTTTCATGTGGTGACCAGCATCTACTGCTAACACCATAGTAACAGAAGAGAAAATTAAAA
>NZ_JBIIWV010000158.1:0-4609 GCF_044338735.1 Flavobacterium sp.
TTCCCATGTCAATATTGCCTTGCGGATTTCCAAAATGTGAAATAGTGAAAACATAAATCACTGTAGGAACAATTGCTAAAACAATCAAAATAAAAGCGCCAAGAAATTTTCCATTAACGATGTCCCAGTTGGAAAGCGGTTTGGTAAACAACAACTCAATAGTTCCTTGTTTTTTTTCATCGGAAAAACTGCGCATGGTTACCGCTGGAATTAAGAAAATTAAGATCCACGGTGCTAATTTAAAAAACGGACTTAAATCGGCAAACCCCGAGTTTAATATATTGAATTCGCCTTCAAATACCCAAAGAAATAATCCGTTGAGTAAAAGAAAAATAGCGATAACTAAATAGCCTATTGGCGAACCAAAAAAGGATTTAATTTCGCGAAGTAATAATGCTTTCATTTGTTTTTTTATTTTTCGTTTCAGGTTTAAAGTTTAGCTGCGCTCAATTCGGCTGCGCCTCGGGTCAGGTTTCAAGTTTCAGGTTTCAAGTTTCAGGTTTCAGGTTTCTTCCAATTGTCCATCACCCATCACCCATCACCCATCACCTAAACTAAAGAAACCAATCTATCTAAGCTCCACGCTTCGGGTTTATCGCTAAATAATGTTTTAGTATAACTCCAAACTTCGTTAAATAGTATCGAGTTTCTATAATTTTCTAATGCTTGTTCGTTTTCCCAATAACTGTAAGTAAAAAAGATACATTGGTCATTTTTATCTTGATACAATTCTAAAAACTGATTCCCTTCAAAATTGCGAATGTGTTGCTTCACGGCCTCAAAATTAGTTAAAAAAGCCTCAATTTTATCTTCGTGAAAACGCATTTTTACAATTCGTACAAACATGTTTTAATTTTTAAATTCGACCGTTATGGTATCTCTAAATTTTATTCCTAATAAAGTTGAAGCAGAGCCAACGGTTTTTGGGTTACTTTTATAAATAGCGATTTCTAAAAATCCATTTTCATTAAATAGGGCTAAAAAGTCGCCTTCAAAATCTTTCAATTGTTTCTTTTCAACCACCGGAAAATCGGAATAGTTTTTATGGATACGATTTAGCTTTTTATTTTTAACTTGAATTTCAAATTTTCGATTGCGAGCCACTTCAATAAACTGCTTTTGAGAAATATTGGTCACACAATTACCAAAAGAATCAATATAAATGATTTGTCCTTTTACTGAAGATAAATCATTTGAAACTATCGGATTGACTGCATTAACAGGTTTTAATTCGTTAATTTCTTTACCAATAACATTCAATAAACCACCTCGAGCTATATGTGCTGCAACGGCTACAAAAACATCTATATCACTTGCATTAGTATTTAGTCGTTCATGAATATTAATTGCTACTATTTTTTGAGCCACCTTTTTTTGCAGTAATACATTTAAAATGCCATTATCGGCACAAATGAAAAAGTGATCGTCCCATTGCAATGCAATATGTTGCATATCGCCCACACGCTCACTATCTACTCCGATAATGTGAATAGTTCCTTTGGGAAAACTTGAATAAGCCGCTTCAATGCAATAACTAGCTTCTAAAGTATTGAATAAATCAATGTCATGCGAAATGTCAATTATCGTTGCATCGTTTAATTCAGAAACTATTTTTCCTTTCAAAGCACCTACAAAATAGTCTTTGTGTCCAAAATCGGTAGTTAGCGTAATTATTGACATTTTTTTGTTTATAACTTATTTATAAAGCAATAGTTGTTTTTACTAAATTTGAATACAAATCTACTACAAATTTAGCGTTTCAAAAATAATTAAAAAAACAAAGCCTTTGAACGAAAGAACTATAGAATTAATCGACATTGCTCCAAAAGATTTTTGGGGCACACAAGATGCTCATCTTGAAACTATTAAAAAGTATTATCCAAAGTTAAAAATTGTGGCTCGAGGGACTACTTTGAAAGCCTTTGGTGAAGGTGAAATTTTAGACGAATTTGAATCGCGTTTTAGGAGATTAATGAATCATTTTTCGAGATACAACAGTATTGATGATAATGTAATTCTTCGTGTTTTAGAAACCAGTCAACAACATGACACGGAACACATGCACGATCGTGATAAAATTCTTGTGCATGGGATAGGTGGAAAGCTCATCAAAGCGATGACGCCTAACCAACAAAGATTGGTTGATACCATATACACACACGATATGGTGTTTGCTATTGGTCCTGCCGGAACAGGAAAAACCTATACTGGTGTAGCTATGGCCGTAAAAGCTTTGAAAGAGAAACAAGTCAAGCGCATTATTTTAACACGACCAGCGGTCGAAGCAGGTGAAAATCTTGGATTTCTTCCAGGCGACATGAAGGAAAAATTAGATCCTTATATGCAACCATTATACGATGCATTGCGAGATATGCTGCCACCACAAACCCTTGAAGATTATATTTTGAAAGGTATTATTCAAATTGCACCCTTAGCATTTATGCGTGGTCGCACGTTAGATAATGCTTTTGTGATTTTAGACGAAGCCCAAAATACAACTCATTCACAAATGAAAATGTTTTTAACGCGAATGGGAAAAAATGCTAAATTCATGATTACAGGCGACCCTGGTCAGGTAGATTTACCAAGAAGAACTATTTCAGGATTGAAGGAAGCGATTCTCATTTTGAAAGATGTAGAAGGTGTGGGTATAATCTATTTAGACGACAAAGATATTGTACGCCATAGATTAGTCAAGAAAATTATTGATGCGTATAAAAGCATTGAAAATAACGATTAAATTATTCCTAAAAAGAGACACTAATATTAGTGTCTTTTTTTTACTTTTGCACCACACAACAAACACCACAACACATGAATACAATTACCACTACAAATTTTAATTTTCCAGGACAAAAATCGGTTTACAGAGGAAAAGTTAGAGAAGTGTACAACATCAATGATGACTTATTAGTGATGGTGGCAACCGATCGACTTTCGGCATTTGATGTGGTTTTACCCAAAGGAATTCCTTATAAAGGACAAATTCTAAACCAAATTGCGACAAAGTTTATGGAATTGACTTCAGATATTGTGCCGAATTGGTTAGTGGCTACTCCTGATCCAAATGTGGCAGTGGGACATTTATGCGAACCTTTTAAAGTGGAAATGGTTATTCGGGGTTATTTATCAGGACATGCAGCACGTGAATATGCAGCAGGAAGAAGAATCCTTTGCGGTGTGGAAATGCCTGAAGGATTAAAAGAAAACGATCAATTTCCAACACCAATCATAACGCCAACAACCAAAGCCGATAACGGTTCGCATGATGAAGACATTTCTCGCGAAGCTATTTTAGCGAATGGAATTGTAACAGAAGCAGATTATTTAATATTAGAAAAATACACCAGAGCGTTATACCAAAGAGGAACTGAAATTGCAGCGTCTCGCGGATTAATTTTAGTAGATACAAAATATGAATTTGGGAAAACCAAAGACGGTCAAATCGTGTTGATTGACGAAATTCACACACCCGATTCTTCGCGGTATTTTTATGCAGAAGGCTACCAAGAAAGACAAAACAACAACGAAGAACAAAAACAATTGTCAAAAGAGTTCGTGCGTCGCTGGTTGATTGAAAATGGTTTTCAAGGCAAAGAAGGGCAACAAATTCCTAACATGACTGATGAATACATTGAAACCGTTTCAGAGCGTTACATTGAATTATTTGAAAATATCATTGGTGAATCTTTTGTAAAAGCGGATATAACGAATATTCAAGAACGTATTGAGAAAAATGTTTTGAGTTATTTAGAAAAAAGATAAATTATCAATACTTATAAACAAAAAATCCTGAGAAAAATCAGGATTTTTTTTATAATCTAAAATAGCGAGTAGCTATAAACAGCTGATGGTACAGTTTTTATTTCTTTGTTGTCAAGTCAATATTGAAATAAGCGTTTAAAATAAGTCCATTGTTATGTTGAAATACATTTCTGTTGTTTACTTCACGTCCAAGTTGAAGTATTTGGTTTAAATAACCTCCTTCAATTCTTATTGATGGACTAAATTTGTATCCAATCAATATACCAACTCTATTTTGATCAAAAATATTTTCATTAACATTTTTGCCAAAGCCTATAAAAACTTCATCATAAATTGCTAAGTAAGCTGTTTTATCTTTAATTTCTTTGCCTTTCAATGGAATTTGCATACGAAACATATATCTTAATCTATTCAAAAACGGGAATTCATCCTCAGTTGTCAAATTAGCGTTTGAATATCGTCCTACCCAACGTTGTTCAAGCATAAAGCGGTGGGACAAATCGACAATAGAAACTTTATCGGTTATAGTTGCCATTTGAAATAAACGATGTTCGGTAAAATCTTTCCCCATTCCGTTAATAGGAATTTCTCCATAAGGAAATGTTTCTATCCAAGCATAACCAAGTCTCAATTGTATTCTAGGGTTGAGTTGGTAATTAACTCCTACACGCAATAAACTCTGTTGCCATTCAGTAATTGTTTCAGTTCTACGAAACTGATATTCTGTGTGGATACCAAACTTTTGAGAAACTTTAAATGTCCCAAAATAATTATACCATCCGATAGTATTATGGTTGTTTATTCTAGAATTTTGAGCATTTATTGAGCTTGAAAAACTTAATAA
>NZ_JBIIWV010000044.1:0-15308 GCF_044338735.1 Flavobacterium sp.
GATTACGCGTATCAATGCTGGTGCACGTTTACATGGTATGAGTTATTCTCAATTTATGGGTAAAGTAAAAGCTAATAACATCGAATTGAACCGTAAAGTTCTTGCCGATTTAGCAATGAATCACCCAACTGCTTTCACAGCTGTTGTTAACAAAATTAAATAATTACGTCTAACTCAGTTTATCTTACTTATATAGAAAACCCCGATTTTATCGGGGTTTTTTGTTTGCAAAATACAATAGAAAAGCATATATTTGAAACTGAAATATGTTTAACCCAATCGTATTAAAACACCATGAACACAATTGATTCTCTTCTAACTGTTTTAGCTTCAAAATTTGATGATTATAATCGAATGAATACTGTTGTATCAAAAAGTAGTGTTGGCTGGCATTTAGAACACAGTTTGAAAGCCATTGATCAGATTGTAACGGCTTGTAAAAAATCAGATTCAACAACCTATCGATGGAAGTTTAAGCTGAATCGATATATAATTATTGACGTATTGCATAAAATTCCAAGAGGTAAAGCTAGAGCACCAAAAGTTGTACAACCCGAAGGAGAAATCTCAAAAGAATCGTTACAACTACATTTGGAAAAAGTACAGCAAAACCTAGAAAATTGGGAAGATTTGAATGAAAATTGTTATTTTTTTCATCCCTTTTTTGGCGATTTAAACAAAAAATCAACTGAAAAATTTTTAGTACTACACACCAAACATCATCTAAAAATTATTGAAGATATTTGTAATTAAGTCTTTAATTTTTTCTTTTTCGCCGCTGGAAACAACACATTGTTCAAAATCAAGCGATAACCTGGCGAATTTGGATGCAAGTCTAAAACCGTTGGCGCATCACCTACTCTATGTTGGTAATCTTCAGGATCGTGACCGCCATAAAAGGTAAACATGCCTTTTCCTTTGGTGCCATGAATATAACGTGCTTCGCCATTTATTTTGCATTCGCCCATTACCAAAACGTTTGATTTAATTTTTTCCGCATTAAAAGCAGTGGTTTGACCCATAAAGCCTTTTATTAACTGTGTGTGATTTTGACACAACATCGTCGGAATTGGATCCCATTTTGCAGAATATTCCATTAACGTAAAGTAATCTTTATCCATTGTAAAAGCGCCTTTTCCGTGTTCTTCAGTTGTATCGATGTCGGAAAACTCATATACTACAGGTTGGCGTTCTAATTTATAGTTTTTGAATGCAAAAGTGGAAGAAAAATCAATATTGGCTTGATAATTTGCATCGGAATCATCTCCGTCAAACATGGGTTCGCAAATATCAACACCTTCTGCAGAAAGTGCTATATCAAAACTATCAGTAGCCGAACACATGGCAAACATGAAGCCGCCTCCGATTACAAAATCTCTAATTTTTTTTGTAACCGCCAATTTTTCTTGTGAAACTTTACTGTATCCTAACTTCTTTGCTAAAGCCTCTGCATCTGCCTTTTGTTGGATATACCAAGGCGCATTTTTATAGTTTCCAAAAAACTTTCCATACTGACCCGTAAAATCTTCATGATGTAAATGCAACCAATCGTATAACAATAATTGGTCAGATAGCACTTCCTCATCATAAATTTCGGTATAAGGAATTTCAGCATACGTTAAAACCATCGTTACGGCGTCGTCCCAAGGTTGTTTTCCTTTTGGAGTATATACTGCAATTTTAGGGGCTTTTTCTAGCACAACCGTTTCCATGTTTTGTGAAGGTGCACTAATTTCTTCCAAAATTGTATTAGTAGCTGCATCCGAAAGTACTTCAAAAGTAACTCCTCTAACTTGGCATTCTTTTCTAATTTCTGGAGCATCAGGCAATAAAAAAGAGCCACCTCTGTAATTGAGTAACCAACTTACTTTATAGCTTTTATCTAATGCCCAATAGGTAATTCCGTAGGCTTTTAAATGATTTTGTTGCGTTTCGACTTCCATAGGCAACAAAATAAAAGCAGCGTTTGCATTGATGCTGAAGCACAACAAACATAGTAAGAAGTAATTACGAAATAACCATTTTTTCATAGGGTAAATAGATTAGAATGGAACATCCGAATCATCTTCCTCAAATGTATTCATGGTGCTACCAAAAGCTTCATTAGGAGTTGGTAAATTAGGTGTTATGAATGGATTACTATCGTCTAAGTTCATTTTAGAAGGTAAGGCGTCAAAGGGCGAACTAAAATCGTCTAAGTTTTCAAATTTTCCAAGATTTGCCACAAATTTTAGTCGGATTTCATCTAAACCACCATTTCTGTGTTTGGCGACAATGAATTCTGCTTGACCTTGAGTAGGAGAACGCTCTTCATCATCCCATTCATCAATTTTATAATATTCAGGACGATAGATGAACGATACAATATCGGCATCTTGTTCAATCGCTCCCGATTCACGAAGGTCAGAAAGCAATGGACGTTTACTTGATCCACGAGTTTCAACTGCACGAGATAACTGGGATAGTGCAATTACAGGAACATTTAATTCTTTAGCTAATGCTTTTAAATTTCGTGAAATTGATGAAATTTCTTGTTCTCTATTTCCGCCACCTTTTCCATTTCCACCAGCGGTCATTAATTGTAAGTAATCTACCACAATCATTTTGATACCATGTTGTGAAGCTAATCGCCTAGATTTTGCTCGTAAATCAAAAATGGAAAGTGAAGGGGTGTCATCAATGAATAATGGTGCTTTTTCTAAATCTTTTACTTTTATGGAAAGCTGTTCCCATTCGTGTTTTTCTAATTTTCCGGTACGCAATTTTTCGGATGATAATCCTGTTTCCGATGAAATTAAACGTGTAATTAACTGAACAGATGACATCTCTAAGGAAAAAAACGCAACAGGGTGACCATAATCAACTGCCATATTTCGCGCCATTGATAATACAAAAGCCGTTTTACCCATACCTGGACGCGCAGCAATAATGATTAAATCAGAAGGTTGCCAACCTGAAGTTAATTTATCCAAGTTATGAAAACCTGTCGCAACTCCACTTAATCCTTCTTTACCTGCTATTTCTTCAATACGTTTTTTAGCTTGAATTACTAAACTCTGAGCAGTTTCTGAACTTCGTTTAATATTTCCTTGTGTAACTTCGTACAATTTAGATTCAGCAGTGTCTAATAAATCAAATACATCGGTAGATTCATCATACGATTGTTCTATAATTTCACTCGAAATTTTAATTAAACTTCGTTGAATAAATTTTTGCAAAATAATGCGCGAATGGAACTCAATATGTGCCGAAGAAGAAATCTTTTGCGTCAGTTGAATCAAATAATAATCGCCGCCAGAAAGATCTAATTTACCAGTTTTCTTTAATTGCGCGGAAACCGTTAATAAATCTATTGGCTGTGTTTCATTGAATAACTGAACAATAGCCTCAAAAATATTTTTATGAGCGTCTTTGTAAAACGCATCGGGCTGTAAAATATCGATCACTTCGTCAACCCCTTTTTTATCAATCATCATAGCACCAAGTACTGCTTCTTCAAGTTCTAAAGCTTGAGGAGGTAGTTTTCCTTTTTCTAAATTGATGATGGTAGTTTTATCTACCTTAATAGGGTTTAAATTTCTGATATTTTCCATATTGCTAAGTTAACCAATTTTTATAAAAAAATAATTTGAGTTCTCAATACTCGTTTGTTAATAACTGGATATTTTTGTTAATAAAGCAAAAAAAATCCGAAACAAAAATGCTTCGGATTATATTTTAATATGAAAGTTAAGGGTTATTCTTTGAATTCACCCATCTTACAATATTTATCCATTCGCTGAGATACTAATTCGGTTGTTGATAAATCTTTTAATTCTTTATAGGCTTTTGATACATATTGCTCCACCGTTTTGAAAGTAGTTTCTTTATCATAATGAGCTCCACCAAGTGGTTCAGGAATAATATCATCTATTAACTTATTTTTTTTCATATCAAAAGAAGTTAATTTTAAGGCATCTGCAGCTTGTTCTTTAAATTCCCAACTTCTCCATAATATTGACGAACAAGATTCTGGTGAAATTACTGAATACCAAGTGTTTTCTAACATAAAAACTCTATCTCCTACTCCAATTCCTAATGCTCCACCGGAAGCACCTTCTCCAATAATTACAGTAATAATAGGCGTTTTTAAACGAATCATTTCAAAAATATTACGAGCAATAGCTTCTCCTTGTCCGCGTTCTTCAGCTTCTAAACCAGGGTATGCACCAGGAGTATCTACTAATGTTAAAACTGGAATACCAAATTTCTCTGCCATTTTCATCAAGCGAAGTGCTTTTCTATAACCCTCTGGATTTGCCATACCAAAGTTTCGAAACTGACGCATTTTTGTATTGATCCCTTTTTGTTGACCAATAATCATATAGGATTGACCATCTATTTGGCCTAATCCTCCAATCATTGCTTTATCATCTTTAAAATTACGATCGCCAAAAAGTTCTAAAAAAGTACCTTTAGTTAAATTCGTAATATGTTCTAAGGTATACGGTCTGTTTGGGTGTCTTGAAAGTTGCACACGTTGCCAAGCCGTAAGGTTTTTATATATTTTTCGCTTAGTTTCTTCTAGTTTTTTCTCAATTTGCTTGCACGTTGTAGAGACATCAACATCTGATTCTTGACCAATGATTTGGCATTTATCTAACTGATCTTCAAGTTCTTTAATTGGTAATTCAAAATCTAAATATTCCATAATCGGTTTATTAGGGTTTAGTTTTTAATCGTACAAAGATAAAATTTTCAATTGACTTTGTAAACTTATTTTAATTAGTTGTAATTTTTTTTATAACCTTTTACAATTCCGTTGGCAATTACAGTCGCTAAAATAATGAGTGCTCCTAAATAAAACATGGGTGACATTTGTTCTGAATCCTCAAAAATAAAATAGGCTAAAATGATGCCATAAATAGGTTCTAAATTAATTGTAAGCATAACGGTATAAGGACTTAAAAACTTCATTACAGCCGTAGAAGCTATGAAAGCATACGCAGTACAAACAGAACTTAAAATCATTAAATATACAAAATCGGTAGTGGTTAGTTGAAAAAATTCTGCAGAAAAACTATTTGTAAATACTAATGAAATTGAAAAGAACAACACCCCTCCCATTAATTCATAAAACGAGATTATTGTGGGTTCGTATGTTTTTACAAACTTACTATTGATTACTGCAAACAACGCAGATAGAAAAGCGGAAATTAATGCTAGTATAATGCCTTCAACATAATTAGTTTCAACATTAAAAATAATCGTAAGTCCCGCAATAACAATTAATCCAAAGAAAATTTCATACCAAACAATCTTTTTTCCAAAAAAGAAAGGTTCGATTAATGAGGCGAAAAAAGCACCAGTTGAAAGACAAGCTAAAGTAATGGAAACATTAGCCACTTTAATGGCTCTAAAAAAAGTAAACCAATGCAAAGCAATAATCAATCCTGCTATTAAAAATTTGAATATAATTTGTCTTGGAATTTTTGTTGGAATGCGTTTATATCGAATGTATGCGAATATAAAAAAAACGGCAAACAACATTCTGAACCAAACTAATGGCAAAGCATCTAGCGAAATTAATCTTCCTAGAATAGCTGTAAATCCCCAAATAAATACAATTAAATGAAGATGCAAATAACTTTTTACGTTATCGTTTGGCATTTCGTAATAAATAATAAGCTAATATTCCAAAAACAAAATTGGGCAACCAAACCGCAATAAATGCCGGTATACTAGACTTTTCCGCTAATGTTCCAAAAACTTTATCAAAGAAAATGAATACAAAAGCAATGATTATACCGATAGCTAAATTGACTCCCATTCCGCCTCTTCGTTTCATAGAAGAAACTGCAACAGCAATTATTGTCAATATAAATGCAGAAACGGGCAAACTAAATTTCTTATAAAAAACTACTAAATAAGTATTAATGTTTGCATTACCTCTTGCACGTTCTTTGTTAATGAATCTATTTAATTGACCAATTGTCATGGTTTCTGCAACATATACTACTGGCGTTAAATCATCGGGTTCAAAATTATAATTAATTGTAATTTTTTCGCTCTTAATAAGTTGATCATTATCTATTCCTACTATACGTTTGTTGTAGTTGTATAAAACATAAGTCTTTTTTACTTCATCATAACGTATACGATTAGCGTTTACTTTTTCTATTAATTTATTGTCTTTTAGTAACTCATAAGTAAAATTAAAGCCAGTTTGTGATAAATAATTAAAATTACTTACATATATATTTTCTTCAATATTGCCCTCTTTTTTAATTTGTCTAAAAATATCCGATGTTTCCCTTGTTTGTGTATTTCCTTTTAAATTTTGGTATCTAAAATCATTAAAACCTTTACTTGCTTTTGGTACCAGAAAGAATCCCATAATCAAAGAAAAAATTGAAACGATAATTGCTCCATAAATAAATGGCCGAAGAAAGCGAGTAAACGATATACCCGAACTCAAAATCGCAATAATTTCGGTGTTATTTGCTAGTTTTGAAGTAAACCAAATAATGGATAAAAATAAAAAAATTGGAAACAAAAGATTTGCAAAATAAATAGTAAAATCGCCATAATAGATTAAAATATCTTTTAATGGAATTTTCTTTTCAATCATTTTATTCACTTTTTCAGAAACATCAATCGTAATTCCAATGGGAATAAACATAATTAACATCACCGAAAAAGTAACCAAATAGCGTTTTAAAATGTATTTATCTATTATTTTCATATTTCAAGTTTCAAGTTTTAGGTTTTAAGTTTCAAACCAACTTGAAACTTAAAACCTGAAACAAATTTTAAAGTCTTTGACTCATTTGTACTACCATTTTATCTTTCCATGCTCTGAAAGTTCCTGCGATAATTTGGCGTCTTGCTTCTCTTACTAACCACATGTAAAAACCTAAGTTATGAATCGTTGCAATTTGTTTACCTAAAAACTCATCTGCAGCAAAAAGATGACGCAAATAAGCTTTTGAATATTCAGTATCAACCCAAGTGTGCCCCATTTCGTCAATAGGAGAAAAGTCATCTTCCCATTTTTTATTTTTCATATTCATAGTGCCATGAGCAGTGAACAACATACCATTTCGGGCATTACGCGTTGGCATTACACAGTCAAACATATCAATTCCTAAGGCAATATTCTCCAAAATATTGATTGGTGTTCCAACACCCATTAAATAACGGGGCTTGTCTTCGGGTAGTATTGCAGTAACTACTTCGGTCATTGCATACATTTCTTCAGCCGGTTCTCCTACAGATAATCCACCGATTGCATTTCCTTGAGCACCCGCATTTGCAATATATTCAGCCGATTGCGCTCGCAAATCTTTATACGTACTTCCTTGAACAATAGGAAAAAACGTTTGTTCGAATCCATATTTAAAAGGTAATTTTTCTAGATGATTTATGCATCGATCTAACCAGCGGTGTGTCATGTGCATCGAACGTTTAGCATAGCGATAATCGCATGGATACGGCGTACATTCGTCAAAAGCCATAATAATATCGGCACCAATAGTACGCTGCACTTCCATTACATTTTCTGGTGAAAAAAAATGATATGAACCATCTATATGCGATTTAAATTTTACTCCTTCTTCTTTAATTTTACGATTAGAAGACAACGAATACACTTGGTAACCACCAGAATCGGTTAAGATATTTCGATCCCAATTCATGAATTTATGTAAACCACCCGCAGCTTCTAAAATTTTAGTTTGCGGTCTTAAATATAAATGATAGGTATTGCCTAGAATGATATCGGGGTTAATGTCTTCTCTTAATTCGCGTTGGTGTACCCCTTTTACCGAGGCAACGGTACCAACAGGCATAAATATTGGCGTTTCAATAGCTCCGTGATCGGTAGTTATTTTTCCGGCTCTGGCTTTGCTTTGTGGATCTTTGGTAATTAAATCAAACTTCATAGTGTACTTTTACGAAACGCAAAGATAATTGAATTTAGAATTTAGAAATTAGAATTTGGAATTATTTATGAAATTCGGTAAAATTCAAAAATCGGTATACTGCATCTCAATTACATTATCCTTTTTACTTTTTACTTTCTCCTTTTTAATTTTACTATCAACAATTCTTAATAACTTCTCATAAAATGATTTGTAGCACCAAAAAAATAAAATTACTTTTGTAGGCATTAACACAATACACTCATATAAATGTCTAACACACAACAACTACACGATTTTACAACACAAGTTCGAAGAGATATTCTTCGTATGGTTCATGCCGTAAATTCAGGTCATCCAGGAGGTTCTTTAGGATGTGCCGAATTTTTGGTAACCCTTTATCAAGAGGTTATGAAACGCAACCCTGGTTTTTCTATGGACGGCATAAACGAGGATATTTTCTTCTTATCGAACGGACATATTTCTCCTGTTTTTTACAGCGTTTTAGCAAGAAGCAGTTACTTTCCTGTATCAGAATTAGCAACATTCAGAAAATTAAACTCTAGATTACAAGGTCACCCAACAACTCACGAAGGTTTACCAGGAATTAGAATGGCTTCGGGTTCTTTGGGCCAAGGATTATCTGTGGCGATAGGAGCTGCTCAAGCTAAAAAATTAAACAAAGACAACCATTTGGTTTTTGCTCTTTTAGGCGATGGTGAATTGCAAGAAGGTCAAAATTGGGAAGCCATCATGTATGCATCGGCAAAAAAAGTAGATAACTTAATTGCTACCATCGACTTGAACGGAAAACAAATTGACGGAACTACAGACGAAGTTTTGACAATGGGAAGTATAAAAGCAAAATTTGAAGCCTTTGACTGGATTGTATTAGAAGTTACAGCTGGTAATGACATTGATGCTATCAAAGTAGGATTAACTGACGCGAAAGCAAAATCAGGTAACGGAAAACCAGTTTGTATTTTATTGCATACCGAAATGGGTAATGGAGTAGATTTTATGATGCACACCCACGCTTGGCACGGAAAAGCGCCAAATGATGAGCAATTAGCCAATGCATTAGCACAAAATGTAGCAACTTTAGGAGACTATTAATGGAGTATTAAGATGAGAGACCAAAGTATTAAGACGAAAGATATGATTTGTAATACTGAGGATTTTAGCTTTTAAGACTTTTTATAAAATTTAAACAATTAAAAAATAGCATTGTGCCTTAGTGGCTTGGTGGCAAAAAATAATATGAAAAAATATATCAACCTAGGCAGTAAAGATACCCGTTCGGGATTTGGAGCTGGTATGACCGAGTTAGGTCAGAAAAATGAAAATGTAGTAGCACTTTGTGCCGACTTAATCGGATCATTAAAATTTGATGATTTCAAGAAAAACCATCCTGAGCGTTTTTTCCAAATTGGAATTGCAGAAGCCAACATGATTGGAATTGCAGCTGGTTTAACCATTGGTGGAAAAATTCCGTTTACTGGAACGTTTGCAAACTTTTCTACAGGAAGAGTGTACGATCAAATTCGTCAATCGGTGGCGTATTCTGATAAAAATGTGAAAATTTGTGCTTCGCATGCCGGATTGACTTTAGGGGAAGACGGAGCTACGCACCAAATTTTAGAAGACATTGGTTTGATGAAAATGTTACCCGGAATGACCGTAATTAATACTTGTGATTACAACCAAACCAAAGCAGCAACTTTAGCTTTAGCCGATCATCATGGACCAGCATATTTGCGTTTTGGTCGTCCAGTGGTGCCTAACTTTATGCCAGCTGACGAACCTTTTGTAATTGGAAAAGCCATTATGCTTAATGAAGGTACTGATGTTACCATTATTGCAACCGGTCATTTAGTTTGGGAAGCATTAGTTGCAGCCGAAGCGTTAGAAGCAAAAGGAATTTCAGCCGAAGTAATTAACATTCACACGATTAAACCACTAGATGAAGCAGCAATTTTAAAATCAGTGAAGAAAACAGGTTGTGTGGTTACGGCAGAAGAGCATAACATCATTGGAGGATTGGGAGAAAGCGTTTCTAGATGTTTAGTACAAAACCATTTAGTACCTCAAGAATTTGTTGCGGTAAACGATAGTTTTGGCGAAAGCGGAACGCCTGATCAATTGATGGAAAAATATGGATTGAACAGCGCCGCTATTATTGAAAAAGCCGAAAAAGTAATCGCAAGAAAATAATAGTCTACTTTACCTATATTAAAAATCCTCATGCAATTGAGGATTTTTTTTACCCATTAATTAAATAAATTTAAAAAATGTTATTAATAAGTAAAAATATTTGTTATTTTTGAATTAATTAAAAAGCGAAACAAATGTTCGCATATAGATAGGAATTTGGGTGGATTGGCGGAAATTTATTTTATATATAAATAAGTTAGCTACTATATTAACAAAAACAACACAATTATGAAATATATAATAATTGTAGCAATATTATTTGCGACCAAGCTAAATGCACAGACAAATTTAAATTTTGACAAACGCTTTGTTCAAAGTGAAGACAAGTGGGTTGCATTCAAACCTGATAAAGACGGTAGTTATCCCTATGGCTTTATTTACATAGACTCACAAGCAGGTTTGACCCTTAATTATGAAGGTAGTTTTAAAGTGCTATTGACAGGAGAATTTATACCAACAAAGCTTGATAGTACAGATATGAAGATTCGATTACAGCCAAACAATGTTTTAGTTGCTTTCATACCTGATTATAAATTTAAGGAACTTAAAATTTCACCGACACCTGACTGGCTTAAATATTATAAAACGGACACAACTTCCATTGAAAGATTATATCGTTGGGGCTATATGTATAACGGATGGAACGAATGTGCAAAAGCATTGACTTATTTAGAAAAGGCAGAAAAAATAAATCCTAAATTCAAAGGATTGGCTGTTGAACTTTCGTTTTCATATAACTGTCTAAAACAATACGACAAAGCTGAATTGATTTTAAAAGAAGAGATAAAGACACATCCTAGTGATGCTTATGTAAATAAAGAATATATTTACACTCTTGCTAAAAACAACAAGATTGACAAAGCCAAAAATCAATTTGAGACATCACTTAAGACTTTAAAGGATAATCAATTTAATGCTGAAAACTGCTACAATATCTTGCAATATTATTATTACCAAAAAGACAAAACGAATTTTAATAAGTGGTATAAAATTTTCCAAAAGCAGCCCAACGAAAATAAAATGATTACAAAGTATGCTGACAATATGAAAGCAGATATCAATAAATAATACTGCAACTATCAGCCCACTGCTAACGTGCGAATCTTTTCGCGCGGATAGCTTAATTAAATTTTTAAAAAAAAATGAAAAAACAGCAATCACTGCATATATTTTTGATTTTCGCGTTATTATTCTCAGTGGCTGTTTCAGCACAGAAAAAAAAGAATACAAGTGTAACTGAAAACGAAATTTATTATTCTGAAAATTATAAGTCACCAAAAAAAATTGATTTTGTTTTCTCTGGAAATCTAGAATACCGTGACTATTTTTTTTCAGACCTTGAAGAAAAAATTAAGCTGAAATTTTCAAAAGAGTATATTCAAATTTCTATCCGATATTCAAATAAGCTTCCACATTATATTTCAATTGGTAAAACAGATGACAATACGATGGTATTTCATTTGAATATCGATAACCCAAAAACTTTAAGTGAGCGAAATGGCTACGACAGAGTTGTGAAATTTGATTTTAGTGGAGAATTATTTCAACCCAATAGTAATATTACTGAGATGATTTTCAAATCATATGTAATATGCAAACACGATATTACAACTGAAAATGATGCAATCGTGCTGTATCTATTATCAAAAATCAATAAAGAGTAAATAATACTTCACTTCTTTAATACCGATAGCGCGAATTTAAACACCACTGAAGAACTCTGAAGTGAACTGAATAAGAAATCAATGCCCCTACTCAAAATCACTCACATAAAAAATCCCAATCGTTTGATTGGGATTTCTTGTTAGTATGTTGTGAAAGGTGGCTTTGATGTTTTATCTAAATGACGTCTTAACCTTGTTGATGAAACTCCATCTCCTGAGGCGTTTGGGATTCCTTTAGGTTCCGTTTCATCAACAAGAGTTGTAAATGGGTTATCAACAACAGGATCAAATGGATAATATAAACTTGATCCTAAAAAAGGTGTTGGTTTCTTAATTTCAACTTTTGTCAAAGCACCATCTCCATCATCATCCACATCTAAATAATTTGGAAGACCATCTCCATCAGTATCTAAAGCTACTTTATTAAAATCTACAAATCCGTTTGTTTCTTTTTCACGATATTCAATTTTTGAAAGAATTTTATCTCTATCATGGTCTCTATATCTTTGATTGTATAGTTTGAAACTAAAAATTAAAGGCGAATAAGATGCTATATTGCCTGTTGCTGTATTATAATAACCTAAACCAGAAGGCAAAAACATTACTCCTGCACCATAATTTTGAAAAGAAATAGTACCGTCTGGATTCGATACATGTGTACCGGTTTTAAATTTTGGAATAACTTCACCCCAACCTTTAATTACATCTTCAAGAGCAAACCATACTGGTGTATCAGATTGATCAAATACATTTTGAGTGTAGGTAACTACATTGTCTGTGGTTTTTTTAGTAAACGTATTCCCTTTGTAGGCTACAAATGTAGAATCTACTCTAGTAGAATTTTCACCAGTTCCTTCACGTAACTTTAAATAATAAATCTTATATGTAATATCGTGGAAATTTCTTTCAATATGTTCTAAATTGGACATTTGAGAAATTGGAGTTTGCGTTCCTCCCGCTGGAATTTGTGTAAAAGTAGTATTAAAATTTGCATCCACCGTTACATAATGTGTTGCTAAAAAATCTTCGATTTTGGCTAAATCTTCCGGATAAACTTCATCATAGGGTCTTGGAGGAGTAGCAGTTGCAGTATCATTATTCTGACAAGAAAACGTACTTAATATTATAACAACACTTAAAACTATTTTAAAAAGGCTTTTCATTATTCTAAAATTTATAGGGCGCAAGATACAATTTTCATTTATTTTTGTAGAAATATTAACACGGATTTTAGAAATTTATGAGAATTGACAAATATTTGTGGTGCATACGCTATTACAAAACCCGAAGTATCGCAACGGAAGCTGCAAAAAAAGGGCATATTACGGTTAATGGACAAGTAGCTAAACCATCAAGAGAAGTGTTTCCAACGGATAAAATTACACTCAGAAAAGACCAAATCAACTATAAATTAGTCGTTCTTGACGTTCCTTTGAATCGCTTGGGTGCAAAATTAGTCGATTTATACCGAAAAGATGAAACACCGGCTGAAGCATTTGAACACATTGCACTGATGAAACTTTCCAAAGAACATTACAGAGCAAATGGTACGGGCAGACCTACAAAAAAAGAACGCAGGGATATTGATGACTTTATTGGAGATGATTTTGATAATGAAAATGTAGAAGAAATATGAATTATTGGGAAGAACGTTACCAAAAACAAGACACAGGCTGGGACATTGGAACAATCTCAACACCACTAAAGGAATATATTGACCAATTAACTGATAAAAAATGCCATATTTTACTTCCTGGCGCAGGAAATGGATATGAATTTGATTACTTAATCAATAAAGGATTTACAAATGTTTTTGTAGTTGATATTGCCATTTCACCCTTAAATAATATTGCTGAAAGAAATCCAGCAATGACTTCAAATCTATTGCATCAAGATTTTTTTTCTCTGAATGAAAAATTTGATTTGGTGTTAGAACAAACATTTTTTTGTGCTATTCCGCCCGAAATGAGAGCTAATTATACAACCAAAATGAATGAAATACTGAATGCGAAAGGGAAAATAGCAGGTTTATTATTTGACTTTCCACTCACTGAAAAGGGTCCACCATATGGAGGATTAAAAGACGAATATCTCTCTTTATTTTCAGAAAAATTTATAATAAAAACCATCGAAAAAGCACATAATTCGATAAAACCACGACAAAATAAAGAACTCTTTTTTATCTTTGAAAAAAAATAACACTTCCCATGAAAAATATCATTTTAACTGATGCTGAAATAAGTCACAAAACGAAAAGAATAGCTTATCAAATTTACGAAACTTTTAGCTCTGAAAGCGAAGTGATTTTAGCAGGAATTGCTTCAAATGGCTTCATTTTTGCACAAAAAATTGCTCAAGAGTTAGCTCAAATTTCAGATCTTAAAGTGACCCTTTGTGAAGTTAAAATAAATAAACATAATCCGCAAGAGACTATTTTTACTTCACTTCCAATTGAAGCATATGAAAACAAAGGTTTGGTCTTAATTGATGATGTCTTAAGTTCTGGAACTACTCTAATTTATGGAGTAAAACATTTCTTGGACGTTAAATTAAGTAAATTCAAAACAGCGGTCTTAGTTGATCGAAACCATAAAAAATACCCTGTAAAAGCAGATTTTAAAGGATTATCGCTGTCAACTTCTTTACAAGAGCACATTCATGTTGTTTTTGACGAAAACGAATCGTACGCCTACTTATCTTAATTTCAAAAGTATTTCGGAAACTAATTGTTCTAACGATTTTTCATCAATACTAATAACATGATGAACTTGGTGGTAATAAAATGAACGATCAAACAAATGTTTGTTTATAAAATCAATCAATTCATTTTCGTTTACAGTGGAGAGTAGAGGTCGTTTTACCTTCTCATCTTGTAACCTATTTGCAAGCGTTATTGCGTTTCCTTTCAAATAAAAAGAAACCACATCATCTTGCAGCAGCATTTCATGATTATTATGATAACAAGGTGTTCCTCCACCTAAACTCAAAACAAAAGGTTCTGTTTTTTGTAAAACCAATTTTAAAATGGTATTTTCTAATTTTCTAAAATAAATTTCGCCTTTATTTTCAAACAATTCAGTCACCGATTGCTGTTCGTTTTCTTCAATAATTGTATCTAAATCATAAAAGGAAACTCTTAATTTAGAAGCGAGTAATTTACCTACCGATGACTTACCGCTGCCCATATATCCTACTAAAATTACTTTCATCATATAAATAATACCCTATAAATTAAGGAGTTAAAAAATTAATTTAGAAAAAAGACAAATTTATAATAAAAACCTATTGAAAAAAGAATTTATGTTACTATATTTGCACCCGCGTTCAAGAAAATAATGACTTGGTAGCTCAGCTGGTAGAGCACATCACTTTTAATGATGGGGTCCTGGGTTCGAATCCCAGCCAGGTCACTACTTAACACATATTTCTTGAAGCACCGACTTGGTAGCTCAGCTGGTAGAGCACATCACTTTTAATGATGGGGTCCTGGGTTCGAATCCCAGCCAGGTCACAAAAGTAAAGACGTTGC
>NZ_JBIIWV010000159.1:0-4569 GCF_044338735.1 Flavobacterium sp.
CACAAATTTAATTTGCTTTTCAAAGCGAAGCTTCTTCTTAAAACTTGCTGAACTTTGCGTGAAACTTTGAGAACTTTGCGTTAAAATTAATCATTTTATAAGCAGTGATTCTTAAAAAACTATGTGACTATGTGTTTAAAACCCGTTTCAAGCATCCGTTTTTTGTAAATCCTTTTTAAATAACTATTTTTGATGTTCAAAATTAAATGGAAAAATGGAAAATAAGCCAAAATTTGCAGTCATTGGAGGAGGAAGTTGGGCTACTGCAATTGCTAAAATGCTATGTGAAAATCAAGAGGAAATAGCTTGGTACATGCGCAGCACAAACGCGATTGAGCATTTAAAACTACAAAAACATAACCCCAATTATTTAAGTTCGGTTACTTTTGATACTAGCAAATTAAAACTTACAAATGACATTAACGAAGCAGTTGCTTATGCTGATTATGTTATTTTTGTAGTGCCGTCGGCCTTTTTAAGTAAAGAATTAGAAAATTTAACCGAAAGTTTAGAAGGTAAAATTATATTTTCTGCCATTAAAGGAATTGTCCCTGAATCGAGCTTAATTGTAGGCGAACATTTTAATACTAAATATAATATTCCGTTCGAAAATATTGGAGTCATTACCGGTCCTTGCCATGCAGAAGAAGTGGCAATGGAGCGTTTATCTTATTTAACTATTGCTTGTAGTGACAGGAAAAAAGCAAAATATGTGGCTACTAATTTAAGTTCTCATTATATTAAAGCAAAAACTACAGACGATATTATTGGGACAGAATATGCTGCAGTTCTTAAAAACATTTACGCTATTGCTGCCGGTATGGCTCATGGTTTAGGTTATGGTGATAATTTTCAAGCGGTATTAATGAGTAATGGTATTCGCGAAATGAAGAAATTCATTCGTAAAGTTCATAAAATGAAACGAAATATTAATAATTCGGCATACTTAGGTGATTTATTAGTTACAGGATATTCGGTGTTTTCTAGAAACAGAATGTTTGGAAACATGATTGGGAAAGGCTACACCGTAAAATCGGCACAAATGGAAATGAGTATGGTGGCTGAAGGATATTATGCAGTAAAAAGTGCCTACAAATTAAACCAAGGATATGGTGCTGATACCCCAATTATTGATGCGGTATACCAAATTTTATATGAAAATAAAGAAGCAAAAGCTGTTTTCAAAAAATTAACCGATCAATTGAACTAACCCATGCTATCATTAAAATCAGGATCAATTGACCATTTAATTGATCATCCGGGCATAATTACTGCGTTTACAATTATAATTATTGCAATGTTAGTGCTAGATTTAGGTGTTTTAAACAAAAAAGGGCACGTGGTTTCAAATCGTGAAGCGGCTATTTGGTCAGCGGTTTGGATTTCTTTATCAATGGGATTTAGTGCCATCATTTATCACTACATGGGTGCCGAAAAATTCATGCAATTTCAAGGTGCGTATTGGATTGAAAAAGCACTTTCAGTAGATAATTTATTTGTTTTTATCTTAGTCTTTGGTTATTTTAATGTGGCCAAAGAAGCGCAACACAAAGTCTTATTTTGGGGTGTAATTGGCGCTTTGGTTTTTAGAGCCATTTTTATTTTTACTGGAGTTTGGTTGCTGAATTATACTTATTTACCCGAAATGGAGTTATTCGGACAAATTGTAAAAATCAATTATCTTTTAACCATTTTCGGAATAATTCTCATCGTTGCCGGAATAAAATCTGGGTTTAGTAATGAAGAAGACGAAGGCAGTAAAGATTTTAGTAAAAGTGCTGGTTCAAAATTCGTACATCAATTTTTTAAAGTAAGTCCGAATTTTGATGGCGATAAATTCTTCACCATCCAAAACGGAATCAAAATGGCAACGCCTTTATTTGTAGTAGTTGCGATTGTAGAATTTACCGATTTGTTATTTGCTGTTGACAGTATTCCTGCAATTTTTGCAATTGCTCCAGACGATCCATTTATTTTATACACGTCAAATATTTTTGCGATTTTAGGATTGCGTTCGTTGTATTTCTTGCTGGCCAACTTTATGTACATGTTCAGCAAATTGAAATATGGATTGGCTATTATTTTAAGTTTTATTGGTGTAAAAATGATTATAGGGCCGTTTTTTCACATTGAAACCACTGTTTCGTTATTGGTTGTTGGTGGCGTGTTAATATTGTCTGTAATCGCTTCTTTATTGTTTCCTGATAAAGATTAATCTTAAACCACTAAGCACACAAAGAAGGCATAAAGAACACGATTAAATCGATCCTTATGCCTTCTTTTGTTTTTTTGAATAATAATTTTACTTTATCGTAATTTCATCCACAAAAATAAACGCATCGCCTCCAGCGCCTTGATGCCACTCGGGTAATTTTCCGAAGTTTTTAGCGATTACTTTTATATAACGTGCTTTTATGTTTTTGGTTTCGTTAGCAGTAAAATTCAAAATAGTATTTTCTTCTATTTTTGGATCTAACGTATTGTTTACCGAACCGAAATACGTAAAATTCACATTATCATCTGAAATGTAATACTCCACTTTGGTTGGCATTAAAATCCACGAACGTTGGTCTTGTAAAAAACGTGCTGAAATTTCAGTAATATCTTTCACTTCTTGCAAATCTACCACCGCTTCAAAATCTTGACTTTGATAACCTTGCCAATCGCCTTTTCTCCAGTTCTCCGTTCCTAAAATACCATCTAACAACCCATCAGGACCACCAGCGTGATATTGCGGATTGTATTTGGATTTGATGTTGATGGTGTAATTGTTTGGTTTTTTGAAAAAGGTGGCGGAAATGGTGTCGCTTATTGTCATTCTCATTCCCATATCAGTTTTATATGCATATATTTTTGTGGTTTTTTCAATTTCAAAGGGAGTTAAATAAAGATTAAACTCTTTTTGACCTTCAATTTTATAAAAAATTAAATATTTAAAATATTTTTCATTTTCATATTTATCTGAAATTGATATTAATAACTTATCTTTAAAAGCTTTACTTTCTGCTTGAATTACTGGAACTGGACTAATTTTTTTATAATTTGTATTTTCAGTATTGTTTTGAGAATAGTCAAATTGGGACATTGTTGCACTTCTTTTTTGAATTGATTGTTCTTTTAATTTTTCTCCCAATAAGAAAATTCTGTTAATCGTTTTTCCGTTCACAACTTGTCTTTGATAGTCGACCACATTTTTCCCATTATCATCTTTTATTTTAATGGAATCAAAAAGAGGTTCGTTGCTTTCCCATTTTTCCATACCTGGCGTAACCGAATAAATGCCCATCGAACTCAACACATACCAAGCACTCATTTGTCCGCAATCTTCGTTGCCAATTAATCCATCAGGAGTGTTTTTGTAGAAATTATCTAAAATATACTTTACTTTTTCATTCGTTTTTTCAGATTTGCCTACATAATTATACAAGTACGCCATATGGTGACTGGGTTCATTCCCATGCGCATATTGCCCGATTAAACCTGTTACGTCTACTTGTTCTCTACCTGTAGTTTTGCTTTCAGCGTTGAAAAGCGCGTCTAACTTGGCTTCAAATTTTTCCTTTCCGCCATGTGCTTGAATTAAACCCTCAATATCTTGTGGTACAAAAAACGAATATTGCCACGAATTACCTTCTGTAAAATTATTATTGACTTCTCTTGGGTCAAAAGGTTTGTCCCATCCGCCGTTTTTCTTTGGACGCATAAAACCCGTTTCCCAATCGAAAATATTTTTCCAATTTTGAGAACGATTCATAAAATACTGATAGTCTTCTTGCTTTTTTAAAAGTTGCGCCATTTGTGCAATACACCAATCGTCATACGCATATTCTAAGGTTTTAGAAACGCTTTCGTGTTCGTCATCCATTGAAATGAATCCGTTTTTCTTGTAGGCTTCTAATCCTAAAACATCTCGCATCGCGGAAGCTTTACTGGCTTCAAAGGCTTTTTCGTAATCAAAACCTGTTATGCCTTTTGCCATTGCATCTGCAATTACAGAAACCGAATGATAACCAATCATACAATCCGTTTCATTGGACGCTAATTCCCAAACAGGCAATCTGCCGCCTTGTTCGTATTGTTTGATGAAGGTATTGATGTAATCGGAAGTACGTTTTTTGTCAATCAAGGTATAAAGTGGATGTGCTGCCCGAAACGTATCCCAAAGTGAAAAAACGGTGTAATAATCAAAGCCTTCTGCTGTGTGAATTTGGTTGTCTCTACCTCGGTATTTTCCGTCTAAATCTTGAGCGATATTTGGTTGCATCATCGTGTGATACAAAGCTGTATAGAAAATCGCTAACTTGTCTTTATCATTTGAAGTGACTTCAATTTTTGATAATTCTTTGTTCCAAAGTGCGATAGCATCTTGATGTACTTTATCGAAATCCCAATGGTTGATTTCGGAACTGTTAAGTTTAGCACCTTCGTAACTTGTTGGCGAAAGCGAGACTTTTACGAGGATTTTTTCGCCTTTTTTTACCATTTTAGAGAAATAGACTTTTAACTCAGTTCCCGAATAAAAATCACCTTTTGTAACACTATTAGATTTGACACTTGTAAACTTCATCG
>NZ_JBIIWV010000160.1:0-4521 GCF_044338735.1 Flavobacterium sp.
TCTTTAGAAGCAGAAACTCCTCGTAAATTATAACGTTTACTGGTATCAGAACTCATGAATTGTGTGTGTTGTTGTTGTTCCGCAAAGATAGTTTTAAAATTTAGAATTTAGAAGTTTGAATTTAGAATTTAGAAAAATCTTAAATTTTTATCACATAAATGCCATCCACTACATTTGATATATTATTTGGAACTTGAATATTTTCTACTTTGTAAGTGGTATAACATTCTTCCTGTTTAGCCGAAAGATCGTTGGTGATAATTATTTCTTCTGTGGTTAAAGTAGTTGGATTATTCAAAGTCAATTCAATGGTGTTATCAACTAAATTTTGAGTATTTGGAAAGATTTGAATCAAATTTGAATTGGGAATAAATCGAAACGGAACCAGCTTATCTTCCAAATCTTTAATCACAATTTGTGTGGGTAAAAACGTTTCGTTTTCAAACACATTTTCATCGGTTGTTGCATCAATAATAGCTACAAAAAAAGAGGCCGGAGTTGCTCTATCGCCCTCTTCACATTTATCGCAACTTACATTTAACATTAGGATTAAAACTACTACTAACGAGACTATTTTTTTCATGCTTTATTTACTTAAAATTTCAATTTCAACTCTTCTATTTGCTGCTGCTTGTTGTTCAGAAGCTTCTGGTATGGGATAAATAGGTTGCGCAACGCCAAAACCTTTCGCCTGAATTCTATGCTGTGGTATGCCATTAAAAACCAAAAAACGTTTGATTTGCTTTGCTCTATCGGTAGATAAATTTCGATGATCTTTATCAATACAACAAATGTGTCCTTGAATTTCAATTCTTAAACTTTCATTTTTTTGCATTACAAAAAGCAAATCATACAATGCTCCTTGCGATTCTGGAACGGTAGCAAAAGTGTTTTGATAAAAATTTATGTTCTTCAACACTATTTTGGTTCCTACTTTTGCCAACTTTATTTTTTCTGCTAACGTTGCATTTTCAGGAATTATTACTTCAATGGTATCTTTTATTCCTAAAATTTCATTTTCCTTAGCCAAATCTTTTTCTTGTAAAAAATGAATGATGGCTTTTCTATTTTCTGCTTTATTGACTGAAGTTGCGCCTTTTTCGCCCAAAGAAATACTTTTAAAATCGGGTCTAATGTTTATGGTTCCTTTGACTAGATTAAAAATATGCAATACTCGTTTTTGCGATAACGTATCATTATAACCTAAACTCCCTACTTCGTCAGTTGAACCAGTGATGGACAAAATTTTCGACGTTTTATTTTCTGCAATCCATTGTTGAATTTTGGATGATTCAGAAGCATTCAATTCAAATTTATTGGTATCAAAATAGAAAGCAACTTGTTCTTGCGAAAAAGCGCCAAACCCGAAACCAAACAATAGTATTGAAAATACAAACTTCATTCTTTCTTTTTTACGAAATAACAACAAATATACTACATACAAAAGTATGCCAAAGTTAATTTTCAATAATTTGAATTTCAACTCGACGGTTTGCGTTGCGCTCGTCTTCCGTTTTTTCAGGAATAGGATGAATTGGTTTTGAACTGCCAAAACTAGTATAACTCAATCGGGATTTGTTAATTTGATTGTCTATCAAGTAATTATATACCGTAATTGCTCTTGTTTTTGCCGTATCTTCTTCATCGGCTCCTAGTTGGCAACAAATATGTCCCTGAATTTCGATTTTTAGTTTTGGATTGGCGCGCATAATAGCCAGTAATTCTTCAACAACTGGTTTAGATTCGGGGCGTAAAATTCCTGAACGATTATAAAAATAAAGGTTTTTTAGAATGAGCTTATCGCCTACTTTAGCATTTGAAACCTGACTATTTAAACTTGCTGGAGTAACCTTTACTGGCTCTTCTGAAGGGATTTCAGTGTAAAAAATATCCACTTTTCGATTTAAAGCCAAAGTAGGATCTTGCTGAAAATTTTCGCCTTGACCGACCATTTCAGTTACTTTTTGATTGGTTGTTTTATCAATTAATTGATAAAGAAATTCCGTTCTTCTTAAAGACAAACTATCATTGTAGACATTTGAGGCTCTGGCATCGCAGTAACCAACTAGTTTGATAAACTTGACGTTTTTGTTCCTGAAAAAATCATCAAAACGAGTCAATTCGCTTGTTTTTAATTGGTACGAATCGGTATCAAAATAAACAGTGAATTTCGTTTGCCCACAAGCAATAGAGCCAATGAACAACAACAGGAATAATAGGTTTTTCATATTGGTAGAATTTGGTCTATCGAAAATAGTGATTTTTTGGCATTGATTAGCTTAGAGGAATATTTTTTATATATTTGATAAAAAATGCGCTAATTCCCTCTTATTTTATAAGTTTTGTAATTCAGTGATTTTTAACACCTTTTTGATAATAAAATATAAACTTAACATTCAACAAAATGAAAAAACTAATTTTATTACCCATTCTATTTCTTACAATTTTAACTTTTTCTTGTTCCAGTGATAGTGAAAATTCTAATAATTCAGGTTTTGAAGGTAATTGGAGCGGACAATTTACTGGAATTAATGATAACGGAACTTGGACTGTTAACATAAATTCAAATGGAGTTGTTAGCGGAACAGCCGTATCAAATGTCTTTTCAGACACTTATAATATAAATGGAAATGTATCTGAAAACGGAACTTTAACAGCTACACTTGGAACAACATCTGTTGGCGGAAGTTTTATTGGAGAATTAAGAGGAAATAATGCCAGCGGAACTTGGACAAACACAAATTTAGGTTATAATGGAAATTGGACTGGAAGCAAACAATAAAGTTAAAAATAAAACTATCTGATACCATTTCGTAACATCAAAAAAAATCCCAATCAAACGATTGGGATTTCTATTTTTATTACTTCGTGAATAACAATTCTCTGTATTTTGTTAAAGTCCATAACTCGTCATCTACTAACAATTCTAATTTATCAGCATGGTAACGAATTTCTTCAAAGTATGGTTTTACTTTATCACAATACGCAGCTGCCATTTTCTCGGTATTCGTTAAAGCGTTTGCTTTTTTACGTTCTTCAGTCATGGCTTCCACTTTGGTATTAATACCTTCAATGTGTTCCGAAATTTCTTTGATTAAAGCTATTTGCTCTTTAGCAATTTTTTCAAATGAAGCACCAAAGATTTCTTTCAATCCTTTTACGTTTTCAATCAATACATTTTGATAACGAATCGCTGTTGGAACCACATGATTACGGGCAATATCGCCTAAAACTCTACCTTCAATTTGAATTTTTTTCACATATTCTTCTAGTTCAATTTCATAGCGAGATTCAACCTCAACGTGGTTCATTACGCCCATTTCGCCAAACAATTCAATCGCTTTTTTAGACACTTTTGCTTTTAAGGCTTCAGGTGTTGTTTTGTGGTTGCTTAGTCCGCGTTTTTTAGCTTCTTTTTCCCATGCTTCGCTGTATCCGTCGCCTTCAAAAAGAATCGCTTTAGTTTGTTTGATGTATTCTCTCAAGACATTGAAAATAGCCTCGTCTTTCTTTAAATCTTTTTTCTCAATTAACGTGTCCACTTCTTTTTTGAAATCTTTCAATTGTTTTGCCACAATCGTGTTTAACGTTGTCATTGAAACGGCACAGTTTGCAGAAGAACCCACGGCTCTGAACTCAAATTTGTTTCCGGTGAAAGCAAATGGCGAAGTTCTGTTTCTGTCGGTATTGTCTAATAAAACGTCTGGCAATTTACCTACTACGTTTAATTTTAAATCGGTTTTTTCTTCTGGTGATAATTTTCCGTTAGATACCCCTTCTAATTCAGCTAAAACTTTAGTCAATTGTTGACCAATGAATACCGAAATAATAGCAGGTGGCGCTTCGTTTGCTCCTAAACGATGATCGTTACTTGCTGAAGCGATAGACGCTCTTAACAATTCTTCGTAATCGTGAACCGCTTTAATCGTATTGATGAAAAACGTTAAAAATTGTAAGTTGCTCATTGGGGTTTTACCCGGACTCAATAAATTGATACCTGTATCGGTAGCTAATGACCAGTTGTTATGTTTTCCTGAACCGTTTACTCCTTTGAATGGTTTTTCATGAAATAACACTTTAAAATCATGACGCTCTCCTACTTTCTGCATTACATCCATTAATAAAGAATTGTGATCAACCGCTAAGTTGATTTCTTCAAAAATAGGCGCTAATTCAAATTGGTTAGGTGCCACTTCGTTATGACGTGTTTTAACCGGAATACCTAATAACATACATTCGTTTTCTAAATCACGCATATACGTTAATACGCGAGTAGGAATCGAACCAAAATAATGATCGTCTAATTGTTGTCCTTTAGCAGCAGTATGTCCTAATAAAGTACGACCTGTAGCTAATAAATCGGGACGAGAATTAGCTAAAGCTGAATCCACTAAGAAATATTCTTGTTCCCAACCTAATGTTGGTGTAACACGTTTTACATTTTTATCAAAATATTTAGCTACATCAATTGCAGCTGCATCAATAGCGTTTAAAGCTCTTAATAGAGGTGTTTTGTTATCT
>NZ_JBIIWV010000001.1:0-49474 GCF_044338735.1 Flavobacterium sp.
TAGAAGGACAAAAGGCAATTCAATCATTAGTTGAGGTTTATTCAAATTGGGTTCCAAAGAACAAAATAATAACAACTAATTTATGGTCTTCTGAATTATCTAAATTAACAGCAAATGCTTTTTTAGCGCAACGAGTTTCTTCAATTAATGCACTAAGCGAATTATGTGAAAAAACGGGTGCCGATGTGAATGAAGTTGCTCAAGCAATTGGATTAGATAGTAGAATTGGCCCAAAATTTTTGAAAGCTTCAGTAGGTTTTGGAGGATCTTGTTTTCAAAAAGATATATTGAACCTAGTATATATTGCAAAATCTTATGGACTTGATGAAGTAGCCGACTATTGGGAGCAAGTAATAATCATGAATGACCATCAAAAAAGACGATTTGCAAAAAATATTAGTACTACATTGTATAATACTGTTGCGGGTAAAAAAATAACTTTTTTAGGTTGGGCTTTCAAAAAAGATACAAATGATACAAGAGAATCAGCTGCTATTTTTGTTGCAGATGACTTGCTAAATGAACAAGCAAATATTGCTGTTTTTGATCCAAAAGTAAATGAAAAACAAATATTATCTGATCTAGATTATCTAGGTTCAAGATTACCTAACGAGAATCAAAAACAACTAAAAGTTTTTAATAATCCCTATGAAGCGTGTCATCAAGCACATGCAATTGCTGTTTTAACAGAATGGGATGAGTTTAAATCGTATGATTGGCAAAAAATATATGATCAAATGTTGAAACCTGCATTCATTTTTGATGGTCGAAATATTTTGGATAGAAAAGCATTGGAAAAAATAGGTTTTGTGTATAAAGCAATTGGGAGTTAATTCTTAGAAGAGAATAGAAAAAGCCTTTACTTAGTAAAGGCTTTTTCTTTATAAAAGATAATTAATTTTTATAAATTAAATTATATAAGAAGTTTTTGAACAGATTTTATCTAAATACTGCTAATAGTATTCCAGCTAAACTGGCCAATACACTTGAAATTCCTACAATTTCTCCCGTACTTGTTTTTTGTCTTTCTGGTCTTTCTGGCACAATAATTTCACTACCTGGTAACACTTTTGGATAACTTCTAAATCCTAAAAAGGAACCACAAGTACTTGCTGAGCCATTTGCATGAACTACATAAACTTTCTTCAACCAGCCTTTATCGTTAACACCTCCAGAGTTACTTAAATAATATTTAAGACCTTTCCCTTTTTTATAAGGCACTTCTGTAGAAAACATAACATTGCCAGAAACAATTACTGTCAATTTCTTTTTAGGAATACTAATAGAATCGTTAAGTTCTAAAAATAAGTTGCGTGAACTTGCCGGTTTTTTAGAAATTTCTTCCCAATCAATTGGAATATTTAATTTGTTTCGTATTACTTTAATAGCATTAGCATCTGCTTCATCAGTTAATCCTCCAGCTCTAGTAATGAAATCTAAAACACGTTCCTCTTTTTTTACAATAGCATAGGCACCAGGGTATAAAACCTCTCCAGTAACTTTTACCATTTGAGGGGTTTCAAATGTTACGATACGTCGAACTACAACATGGTCTTGTGCTTCTAAAATAAATCCAGATGCTTGTTCTGGGTTTTTAGGATCTATATTCAAATCAAATGAAATTATTTTTTCCTTATCATTAGGGTTAAAAACAGCATCTTTTTTATTTCTAAAAACAGTCACATTACTCGCCGCTTCATCTGTAAAATACTCTGATTCAAGTAATAAATCATAAAGTGTCATGCCGTTTGCATAATTATAAGTTCCGGGTTTACGTACTTCACCATCAATTGATATTTTATAGGTATCAAGAAGTTCTTGATTATAAAAAATGAGTAGCACGTCTTCTTTTTGCAAAACGAGATTAGCAGACGCATCACCATTTAATACATCTTGTAAATTGATGTTAAGATATTCTTTTGTAAAATCTTCTTTTTGACGAATAAGAGAAGCTTTCTTTACATATACATTTTCTTTAAGTCCATCTGCTTTAGCAATCAAATCTTTGATGGTCATTGCTGATTGGTTAGAAAGACTATATTCGCCAGGACGATAAACCGCTCCTTTTATTTGTACTCGATTTTCATAACGATCTAAAATTTTATCTACACTAATTAAATCACCTGCTTTAGGCATATAATTAGCAAATGTTTTTTCATTTAAATCGGTTACCTTTAACTCACTGGTTGTTTTTTGTTTGACTAAAATTCTATTTTTATAAGCATTATCGGTAAATCCTGAAGCATATGTAATAATTTGTTGTAAATTTTCAGTTGCTACAACTTCAAAAATACCAGGTCTTTTAATTTCTCCTTCTAGCGTAACTCGGGCTTCATAACTTGGGATTCGAATCATATCATTATCCGTAAGGGAAACATTATCACTTTGGTCACCTTTGGTTAAAAAACGATATAAATCAATGGTGCGAATAATTTTATTATTTCTAATTAATTCTATTTTTCGGTAACTTCCAATATCGCTAGGACCTCCTGCAACATGTAAAGCATTATAAACCGAACTCATGGCACTCAATCTGTAATTACCCGATTGTTGTGCACCTATTATAGTAACTAAAATAGTACGATAATTTGAAACGCTTACCGAAATTTTGCTGCTTCCAGAAGCAACAGTTGAATAAATTCTGGAAATTTGTTTTTGCAGTTTGCTTTTAACGGCTTCAAAAGGTAAACCGCTCACAAACACTTCACCTACATTTGGAATATTTATGGTTCCATTTTTTGATACTAATCCTGTAAAATTAAACTGTTGAACCCCATATATGTTGATGTCTAATTCGTCTCCAGGCCCTAAAATATAGTTGGAAGAAGTTGGCATGTTTTGATTGGGTTCAAAGGATAAGCTTTTTGAGGTAAACAATTCGGATCCAAAAACAACTACATTTTTAGCAGCCAATACACTTCCGTCTTGAGTAATTACAGCACCTGCTTTTTTCTGTTCTTCTTTGACTTCGGTAGGCACAACCGTATTGGATTGTAATCTAACTTTTAACTGTGTGAATTCCGAGGCGGACATCCCTTTGGCTAAGGCCAAGGGTTCTGCTTGTTCTATGGTCATTTGGTTGGCTTTGAGTTCCTTGCCAATTTGTGCAATTTGGGCCTCCGAAAATTGAGCGGCTCTGACCTGACTTAAATCAGACCCTTTTAAAAACTCTTGTCCAAATGATACTGTAACAAATAGACTAAAAAAACAAACCAATATAATGCGCTTCATGTGTTCGATACTAATAATTATATGTTGCAAATATACTAAAAACTTCTTAAGGTCAAACAGGGTGCTTAGATTCCAATTATATTGAAAATTTCAATGGTTTAATAGTGACTTTTTGAACAATATTTCAGTGAATAGAGTATATTTGCGAAATGAATTGGTATGCTATTTACACAAAGCCTCGAAACGAAAAGAAAGTCGCCGATAAATTAGAATCTATAGGTATAGAAGCGTATTGTCCTACAGTTACCACCACTAAACAGTGGAGCGATCGTAAGAAAAAAGTGACAACTCCCGTATTACCTTCCTACATATTCGTGAAAATTACCGAACCTAGGCGCAATGAAGTTTTTGTAGTATCAGGTGTGGTGCGTTATGTCTTTTGGCTGGGTCAACCTGCTATTATTAGACAAGTTGAAATTGATCAATTGAAAGAGTATCTTGCACAAGATTATACTAAAGTAATTCAAACAGCACTGCAGCGCGGAGATAAATTAATTATTCCGTCAGGTCCTTTTAAAGGTCAAGAAGGGGTAATAAAAACTACCACAAATTCTAAAATTCAATTGGTATTGGAATCCTTAGGCATTTTACTGACATTGGAAAAATGAACAAAGTTGAACTTAAATCAATGATATAATATCCTAACTTCAAAAGATATTTATTAGTAAATTTACAAAATGAAAACAGCAGATTTGAACCCTATTTTTCAAACCCTGATACCAGAAGCAGAATGGAGCTTGATAAAAAAAGTAAGCCTAAAATTTAAGGATTTAACCTGTTTAAAGTGGATCAGTTTTGGCAATAAATCATCTATCGTCGTTATTATTTAAAGGCAATCTAAAAGGATCAATTGGTAAAAAAAGTAGCCCTTTCCAAAGCTACTAAAGGCGAATTAAAGCAAAACATTAAATCCTTTAATCAATATTTGAAATCTGATGTTTAGCAACCTTACTTTTTTTGCTATTTTTTTCAAAAATAATTTGAAATATAAAAAATAAGAGTACTTTTGTTATTCAATCCAATTCTGCATGCTTGCAAATTTAATTACTTCAAAAACTAGGTTGCGCTTATTAGTGAAGTTTTTCATTAATACAGCAAACGACGGCTATTTGAGAGGATTGGCCACCGAAATGCACGAAAACACCAATTCCATTCGTAAAGAACTAAACAACCTGTCCGAAGCAGGGTTTATTATACGCAAGGAGCAAGAATCAAAAGTTATTTATAAAGCAAACAAACAACACCCGTTTTTCTCATTATTACAACAAATAGTAAGGAAACACATTGGGTTAGATGATATTATTGAATCAATTGTAGATAGAATTGGTTCAATCAACCGTGTTTTTTTAATTGGCGATTATGCAAAAGGCATCGATTCGGGCCAAATAGATGTAGTGATTGAAGGCGATGTAGTTGACGAAAAGTACCTTGCACAATTGAAACCAAAAATTGAAATCGAAATACAAAAAACCATCACCTTTCATATTACCAAGTATTATGAAGGCAATGGGGTATTGGTTTTTCAACAAGAATAAGTAAACCAAATAGGTTTATAAACCAAAATTGTTAGCCCAAAAATGGGACTGACCAGGCGAAGCCGTGGAGTTAATTAGTTAATTTGAAAATTCGTTATTCAATATTTATTGTTCAGTATTACTTAATCAAACGTAGACTTCAAGAGCCTCAGTCAACTGATATAACAACAACCCAATACTCACTTGGTCCTTTGCGAAATCCTTGCGAACATTGCGGTTAAAATAAAAACAAGTATAACTAAAAAGTAAAAGGGCATTAGCTAAACCCTAACGCACAAAACCTTTAACCTAATACCCGAAAAAATGGAAACACCAAACGACGAAATCACCCTAAAAGAACTCCTTCTTAAAGCAAAAGAATGGTATGTTTTTTTACTTTCTAAATGGAAAACAATTGTTTTAGCCGGAATCGTTGGCGCCCTTCTAGGTTTGGGCTACTCGTTTTACAAAAAACCAGTATATACTGCCACACTCACTTATGCTTTAGAAGACGGAAAACCCGCAGGAGGTGGATTAGGAAGTTTGGCCAGTTCATTCGGATTAGATTTTGGAAGCGCAGGAAGCAATAGCGGGGCGTTTTCAGGATCCAACTTAATGGAATTATTTAAATCGCGTGCTATGGTAGAGCAAACGTTATTAGCACCCGTATTACAAAACAGCAAAACCATTTCCTTAGCCGAAATGTACATAAAAGATAAGAAGTGGCGTGAAAACTGGGATGAAAATCCTGCTTTAAAAAGCCTTACATTTTTACCTAATTCCGATAGAACTAAATTTACCAGAGCACAAGACAGCATTTTTGGTGTAATTTATTCGGATTTATCCAAAAACGCCCTTGTTGTAGAACAAAAAGATAAAAAGGTAGCCATTGGAACCATTACTATGAAAGGCACTAACGAATATTTTGCGCAACAGTTTAACTTAGCATTGACGCAAACCGTTACCAATTTCTATATAGAAACCAAAAGTAAACGCGCTAAAGAAAATATGGATATCTTAGAACGCCAAACCGATTCCATTCGTGGCGAACTTAATGGCGCGATAACAGGTGTAGCCGTCGCAAATGACAACACATTCGGATTAAACCCGGCTCTAAACGTAAAACGCGTTCCTTCGGCCAGACGTCAAGTAGATGTGCAAGCCAACACCGCTATATTAAACGAAATTGTAAAACAAACTGAATTAGCCAAAGTAACCCTTCGTAAAGAAACTCCATTAATACAAGTCATCGATCAGCCTATTTTACCGTTACCAAAAGAAAAATTCGGAAAAGCGAAAGGAATTATATTAGGCGGCATCTTAGCTGGTTTTTTAACCATTTTAGGATTGATAATAAGAAGGATTTTTAAAGAAATTTCGGGTAGTTAATTTGATAATTTGGCAATTTGAAGATTTGAAAATTCGTTGTTCAATATATTAAGAAGTGAAAAGTGAAAAGTGGCAAAGTAGCAAAGTAGCAAAGTGAAAAGTAGCAAAGTTCGCTCATTCCTTCATTCGCTAATCCGCTAATTAACTAATTCCAAAATCGTCACTTCGAGTGTTTTTTATAAAATTGCCCAAGCTATTTTGTAAAAAATGTATCGAGAACAACGGAAAATAATTATACAATTACACAATGTGCCAATTTGATAATGCGTCAATTTGAAAATTTGAACCTATTTGCATCAGAATAAAACAAAGCTTAACTTAAAACAATTGATTAAAGATAAAATAATATACCAACCTAATCATCATTTAGAATCATCTATAGAAGTATGGATTGAAGATGAAACCGTTTGGCTTACACAAGCTCAGATGGCACATCTTTTTGAGGCTACCAAACAAAATATTAGTCTTCATATTAATAATGTTTTTAAAGAAAAAGAACTTCAAGCCGATTCAGTTGTCAAGGAATACTTGACTACTGCTTCTGATGGAAAAAGGAGTCAAAGCCGAACAAAGCGCAGCAAAACCTGAAACATTAAACCTGAAACAAAAAAACTAAAATGAAAAAAGCCATAATAGTCTCCGGATATTTCAACCCCATCCACAAAGGTCATATTGAATATTTCAACAATGCCAAAGCGTTAGGCAATTATCTTATTGTAATTGTCAACAACGACAAACAACGTGCTTTAAAAGGCAGTAAAGAATTTCAAAAAGAAGACGAGCGGGTATTTATCGTGTCCAACATTAAAAGTGTAGACCAAGTGTTTCTATCTATAGATGAAGACCGAACCGTTTGTGCCACCATACAATTTATACACAAACAATTAAATAATGACTACCAATTGGCATTTGCTAATGGTGGCGACCAAAACAATAATTCCATACCCGAAGCACCAGTTTGTAAAACATTGGGAATAACATTACTAGATGGGTTGGGCGATAAAATTCAATCGTCAAGTTGGTTGTTGAAATAATAGACTAAATTAATTTCGTGAAATGAGTAAAATTTTAATAACAGGGGGAGCAGGTTTTATAGGGTCAAATCTTTGCGATTATTTTATTCAAAAAGAATTTAAAGTTGTCTGTTTAGATAATTTTGCAACAGGACATTTGCATAATTTAGATTCTATTATAAATAATCCGAATTTCACATTGATTGAAGGAGATATAAGGAATATTGAAGATTGTCAAAAAGCAGTTGAGGGAGTTGATTATGTTCTACATCAAGCCGCTTTAGGTTCTGTACCTCGTTCTATAAATGACCCTGTTACAACAAACGATGTGAATGTTTCAGGATTTTTAAATATGTTGACCGCCTCACGTGATGCTAAAGTTAAGCGTTTCATCTATGCTGCTAGCTCCTCAACTTATGGAGATTCGCAGGGATTGCCAAAGGTGGAAGACGTAATAGGTAAACCTCTTTCTCCATATGCCATCACCAAATATGTAAATGAATTGTACGCTGAAATTTTTAGTAAAACGTATGGGATTGAGACTATAGGACTACGTTATTTCAATGTATTTGGTCGCAAACAAGATCCAAATGGAGCATATGCCGCAGTAATACCTAAATTTGTTATGCAGTTTATGAACTATGAAAGCCCTGTGATTAATGGAGATGGAAATTACTCTAGAGATTTCACTTATATAGACAATGTTATTCAAATGAATGAATTGGCTATGTTAACTGAAAATCCTGAAGCTGTAAATACAGTTTACAATACGGCTTTTGGAGACAGAACAACCCTTACTCAATTAGTCCAATTATTAAAAGATAATTTGGCGCAGTTTGACCCAAAAATTGCTGAGGTGGAGGTAATATATGGACCTAATAGAGCGGGAGATATCCCTCATTCTTTAGCCAGTATTGAAAAAGCTAAAAATAACTTAGAATACAATCCTAAATTCTCAATAGAAGCTGGAATTAAAGAAGCGGTTTCTTGGTACTTTCATAATTTAAAGTAAATAGCAGTTGTTGGTTTTGGTTACATAGGTTTGCTTATAGCGGGTTTATTTGCCACAAAAAATAATTAATATTTGTACTTTTATTTTTTTAATTATTACACGTTTTTTAGAGTTTTTAATATTGAAAATCTAAACTTCATATAAGTGAGTTGTAAATTTCAAAAAATCAATTAACAAAAATGTAGTATTTATGTATACACAGTATTTCTTTTAGTGAATAGATAAATAATTTATTAAATATATTTTGAAACAATATACTTTAACTATTCAAGAAATCCATAAAGAAACGGAGGATACCATTACGCTTTGTTTCAAACAGCCGGGTTTACGAAAAATAAAATACCAAGCGGGGCAATACATTACTTTAATTTTAAGAATTAATGGAAGAAAATATGCTCGCCCTTATTCTTTTTCATCAGCACCATCAGTAGATGCCGCTTTACAGGCAACCGTAAAAAGAGTACCTAACGGAATCGTTTCTAATTATATTAACGAAGAATTGAAAGCCGGGGATGTAGTTGAAGTTATGGAGCCGATGGGTGATTTTATTTATAATGCAATAAATCCAGAAACAGAAATATACTTATGGGGTGTTGGAAGTGGAATTACTCCGTTGTATTCTCTTACTAAAGAAATATTGAACACTCAGCCCAATACTAAAATTCATTTAGTATATGGTAATAAATATAAGACCTCAACTATATTTTTGGATCAATTGGTTCAGCTACAAGAAAAGTATAATTCTAATTTCAAATTATCAAATTTTTATAGTCAAGAGGATACAATAGATGAAAAAGAAGGATTTAAGGGAAGAATTTCTTCTAGTTTTGTATCTGATCTGGTATCTAAAAATATCAATTGCAAAGAAAGTCTACATTTCATTTGTGGGCCAAGTGGTTTAAAAGAAACGGTTAAAAACGCATTGATTAATTTATCTGTTCCGTTATCAGCTATACTTACTGAAGAATTCGAAATGGTTATTGACCCGAAAGAGTTCTATGATGTTGAAGATTCAAAAGTAATTATCGATTTTCAAGGGCAACAATCAGAAATTTTTGTTCCAAAAGGCAAAAGTGTTTTAGATGTTGCTTTAGATAATAATATAGAGATACCTTATTCATGTCAAACAGGGAATTGCAATACCTGTAAAGCAAAATTAAAAGAAGGACAGTTAAAAATGTTGGGATTAACAAAAGAAAGAGAAGATTTAGCGCAAGACGATTTTTTGCTATGTTGCAGTTATCCCTTGACTAACAATATTAGTTTAGAAGTAATTTAAGAAGTATAAAAATGAAAGTAGTAATTTTTGCAGGTGGTTTTGGTACACGTTTAATGGAGGAAACTGAAGCCAGGCCTAAGCCAATGGTGGAAATTGGGGGCAAACCCATTTTATGGCATATTCTTAAAATGTATGAACATTTTGGATACAATGATTTTATTATTTGTTTAGGCTACAAAGCAACCTATATTAAAGAATATTTTTACAATTATTACCTACACAATTCAGACGTAACAATTGAATTAGCAAATAATAACATAAAGGTTCATTATACAGAATCGGAGTCATTTAAAATCACGTTGATTGACACGGGTTTGAATACCAATACAGCAGGACGCTTGAAACGCGTACAAAAATATGTAAAAGACGAAACATTTATGTTAACCTATGGTGATGGAGTTGCCAATGTTAATTTTAACGAATTGCTCGCGTTTCATAAAGCCCATGGACGATTAGCAACATTGACAAGTGTTCAAATACCGGGCCGTTTTGGAAATTTAGAAATTAACACAGCCGGTGAAGTAGGTACTTTTGTTGAAAAACCAGTAGGTGATGGGATGTGGATAAATGGAGGTTTTTTTGTTTTAGAACCAGGGATATTTAAATATTTAGATGGTGAGATGGACGATATTCAATGGGAAAAAGGACCTTTGGAAGTTATTGCTGCAGATAATCAGTTATCAGCATACAAGCATAACGGTTTTTGGAAATGTATGGATGCATTGAGAGACCGTGTTGAATTAGAAGAAATGTGGAACTCGGATAACGCACAATGGAAAACGTGGTAAATTTTCAGCAATTAGAAAACACTTATAAAGGAAAAAAAGTCTTCTTAACCGGGCATACTGGTTTTAAAGGGGCTTGGCTTTTAAAGACGTTGTCTTTATTAGGCGCAGAAATCAAAGGCTATGCTTTAGAGCCACATACCCCGAATGATTTATTTAATTTGATTGAGGGCGAACAATTATGCCACTCTGTTATTGCGGATTTGAGAGATAAGAAAAGATTGGAATCTGAAATAGTTGCTTTTCAACCCGATTTTATTTTTCATTTGGCGGCACAACCTTTGGTTCGGTTGTCTTATCAGATTCCAGCCGAAACTTTTGAAGTAAATGTAATCGGTACGGCAAATGTTTTGGATGGGGTTAATTTATTAAAAAAAAAATGTAGTGTAGTTTTGATTACTACAGATAAAGTGTATCATAACAATGAATGGGATTATCCATATCGTGAAAATGATAAGTTAGGTGGTTACGATCCGTACAGCGCCAGTAAAGCCTGTGCAGAATTATTGATAGATTCCTATCGTAATTCGTTTTTTAATTTTGTAAACTATAACAAACATTTAAAGGGCATTGCCGTGGCTCGTGCAGGAAATGTTATTGGAGGAGGAGATTGGTCGAAAGACAGATTAATTCCTGATATTGTTCGTTCATTGATGGTCGATAAAACGGTCGTTATTCGAAATCCGAATGCCATTCGCCCTTGGCAGCATGTATTGGAGCCCGTTATTGGATACTTAAGTTTAGGTATGCATCTTGAAAATCAACCTGTTGAATTTGGGCAGGCTTATAATTTTGGTCCAGAATCAGAAGATGCATTGTCAGTAGAAGAAATGGTTAAACTAGCCACAGCTTCTTGGGGTTCTGGAGAATATCAAGTTGAACACGATGAAAGCCAGCCACACGAGGCAGGTATGCTAAAATTAGATATCACAAAAGCCAAATTAAAGCTGAACTGGTTGCCTAAAATGAATGCCAAACAAGCAGTAAACTTAACTATTGATTGGTATAGTATGTTTAGTTTAGACAAAAACAAAATAAATGATTTTACTACATTACAAATACACAATTTTATAACATAAATATGAACTCAAATACTATAATTAAGGAAGATTTGAGAACTATTTTTAATTCAGATATTGATTGGTCAAAATTCTTTAATAAAACGATTTTAATATCTGGAGCTAATGGCTTTCTGCCTGCTTATTTGGTAGAAACTTTATTGTATTTAAATTTTGTAAATCCATCAAATAATGTAAAAGTTGTTGCCTTGGTGAGAAGTATAGATAATGCTAAAATCAGATTTAAAGCTTATTCCGAAAATCCAAATTTAATATTTATTGTTCAAGATGTTTCAAATCCAATTCAACTTAGCACAAAAATAGATTTTATAATTCATGCAGCAAGTCAAGCAAGCCCAAAATACTATGGGATAGATCCTGTAGGAACATTAAGTGCTAATGTTTTAGGGACATTTAATTTACTTAAACTAGCTAGAGAAAATAAAGTTGAATCATTTTTATTTTTTAGTTCTGGAGAAGTTTATGGCGAGCTTGATGTAAGTCAAATTCCAATTGATGAAAATACTTTTGGCTATGTAAATCCAACCAATGTAAGATCTTGTTATGCCGAAAGTAAGAGAATGGGAGAAAACATATGCGTTAGTTATCATCATCAGTTTGATGTTCCAATTAAAATTGTTAGACCTTTTCATACTTATGGACCAGGAATGAAGTTAGATGATGGACGTGTTTATGCAGATTTTGTATCAGACATTTTAAATAACCAAAATATTTGTATGCATAGTGATGGTGCTGCCGTAAGGGCTTTTTGCTATTTGTCAGACGCAACCATTGCATTTATTAAAGTTCTTTTAGAAGGGAAAAATGGCGAAGCATATAATGTAGGTAATCCAGAGGAAGAATATAGCGTTTTAAAATTAGCTAACATATTAGTTGATTTGTATCCCCACAAAAAATTACAAGTAATTAAAAAAGTTATCAATAATAGTAACAATTATTTAAAGAGTCCGTTAAAAAGCAACTCGCCAAATATTACTAAAATTAGAGAACTAAATTGGCGTCCTTTGGTTGCGGTACAAGAAGGTTTTAAAAGGACTATAGAAAGTTATAAATAAATAGTATGAAAGTTTCAGATTTAATAGCAGATTTTTTAGAAGAAAAAGAAATAAAACACGTTTTTGGAATTATAGGGGCAGGTAACGCTCATATTTTTGATTCCATACAGAAAAAAGGGTATACTGAAATCATTTGTGTACATCATGAACAAGCTGCCTGTATGGCGATGCAAACGTATTACAGAACAAATGGTAAAGTAACCGCAGCTATACTTACAACAGGTGCTGGATCTACAAATGGAATTACAGGAGTTGTTAGTGCTTGGGCAGATTCAATTCCGGGAATTATTATTTCTGGAAATGAACATTCAAAATTTGTTGATTCACACAAAAATCTTCGGATGTGGGGTGTTCAAGGATATGATAGTCCAGCTATGGTTGAAAAAGTTACCAAATATGCGACACAAGCATTAAACCCTAATTTGGTTATATATGAGTTAGAAAAGGCTTATGCGATAGCTGCACACGGACGACCTGGACCATGTTGGGTTGATATACCATTGAATTTACAATCTACAAATGTTTCCTCAAACGATTTGTTGCGTTTTAATAGTTCAGAGTTACCTGATTTAAATTTGAACTCCGATGAAGAATTAACAAATAACATAGAATCCATTTTGGAAGGATTGAAAAAAGCAAAACGTCCTCTGTTTTGGTTTGGAAATGGTATAAGATTAGCAAATGCAGAACAATTATTGGAGCCCTTATTGGAGAAATTTAATGTTCCTTCACTAGTTACATGGGCAGGTATAGACTCAATTGACTCCCATCACGCATTGGTTTATGGACGAGCTGGAACCTATGGGCAACGCTGCGCTAATTTTATACTTCAGAATTGTGACCTATTGATTTGTATTGGAACCAGAATGGCAATTTCTCAGATAGGATATGATATAAGCGAATTAGCACGTGATGCAGATATTGCCGTTGTAGATATTGATAAATATGAATTAGATAAATATAAAGAAAGATATAAGTTCTCAATAAATGCCGATGCCAAAGATTTTATAAGTGGGTTATTGAATATTAATTTGAATCAATCTTTAGATTATTCGAGTTGGATTGAAATTTGCAATAAATATAAATTAGATTATCCTTGGGTAAATGATTTAGATCATCCTGATAAAGATGGATTTATTAATTCATATAAATTTATGGAAAAATTAAATTCACATTTAAAAGAAGATCAACATATAACCACAGATATGGGGACAGCACTTTTAAGCGGACATCAAGTGCTGAAAATTGGCAAGAAACAAAGATTGATGACGTCCACGGGATTAGGTGAGATGGGGTATGGTTTGCCTGCTGCTATTGGTTCCTCGATTGCAAGAGGGAAAGGCGAGGTAATGTGTTTAAATTGTGATGGAGGTATGATGATGAATCTTCAAGAACTACAAACCATAGTGCATTATAAACTGCCTATTAAGTTATTTATTTTTAATAACGATGGTTATTTAATGATTAAACACACACAAAATGCCCTTTTTAATGGAAGAAGAGCCGGTGTTGATAGTAATTCTGGAGTAACTTGTCCTAATTTTAGTTCATTAGCTGTAGCTTTCGGAATTCCTTCATTTCAAATTAGAACTTGGGAAGATTTTGAAAATATAATTCCTCAGGTTCAAGAAATAAATGGCCCAGTAATTTGTGAAGTATTTATGCATCCCAACCAATTATTTGTTCCAAAATTAGGGTTGGCGATTCAAAGTGATGGGAGTTTAATATCTCCTCCTTTAGAAGATTTATCTCCATTTATTTCAAGAGAACAATTGAAAGAAAATATGTTAAACGGATTGCATCCTAAGTCAGTTGCGATTGAATCTAAATAAATTATAAAAATGAAAAAACTTAGAGTAGCAATATTAGGAAGTGGAAATATAGGGACTGATTTATTAATAAAAACGCAACGTTCCGAATTCTTAGAATGTGTCTTGTTTATTGGAAGAAACTTATCTTCTCCGGGTATGGCTAAAGCCATTGCGATGGGAGTTAAGGTTTCAGATGAAAGTATAAATGCAATAGTTAAAAACTCAGATTTAATTGATTTAGTTTTTGATGCTACATCTGCTAAAGACGCTAAAATTCATTGGGATATTATAGATAAATTAGGAAAGATAGTTGTAGATATGACTCCTGCTAAAATTGGAGTATTTTGTATTCCAGCTGTTAATTTAGATGAAGTTTTAGAGTACAGAAATGTAAATATGATTACTTGTGGTGGTCAGGCATCAATTCCTATTGCCCATGTAATTGGTAAAACACAAAAAAACGTAAAATATATCGAAGTAGTTTCTAGTATTGCTTCCAGAAGTGCTGGGCCGGCCACTAGACTAAATTTAGATGAATATGTAGATACAACAGAAAATGCTATTAAACATTTTTCTAATGTTCCAAGAACAAAAGCAATTTTAAATTTGAATCCTGCTAATCCATGTATAGATATGCAGACTACCATCTTTGCGCAAGTTGAAAATCCAGATATGGATTATCTACAAAAAGAGATTGACGTAATGATAAAAAAAATACAAGAATATGTGCCCGGATATAGTTTATTGGTTCCGCCAGTTTTTGAAAATGGAAGAATAGTTATTATGGTTAAAGCACAAGGGTTAGGCGACTATTTGCCGAAATATGCAGGTAATTTGGATATTATAAATTGTGCAGCAATTGCAGTTGCAGAACAATATTCAAAAAAAATTTCAAACATAAAATAAAACACCATGATTAAACAAATATTAATAACTGATTCTACATTACGTGATGGCAATCATGCTTGTGCACATCAATTGAGTATTGAACAGATTGCTATTTATGCAGCGGCAGCGGATAAGGCAGGTGTTCCAATTGTGGAGGTTGGTCACGGTAATGGTTTAGGAGCCTCTTCACTTCAAGTTGGTCTTAGCAAAGAAACAGATAAAGACATGCTTGAAACCGCTCGAAAGCATCTTAGTAAAAGTAAGCTAGGAATTCACGTAATTCCAGGGTTTGCTACCATAAAGAGAGATTTGGTTAACGCTATCGATATTGGAGTTGATGTAATTAGAGTAGCATCACATTGTACGGAAGCCGATATTACACAACGTCATTTAGGATATGTGAGAGAAAGAGGTAAAGAAGCATTCGGTGTGTTAATGATGAGTCATATGGCATCTGCAGAAGTTTTAGTTGAAGAAGCCCAAAAAATGGAACTTTATGGAGCAGAAGGAATAATAATTATGGATTCAGCAGGGGCATATTTGCCTTCGGACGTACAAGAAAAAATATCGGCTTTAGTGAACGGGCTAAAAGTTCCTGTAGGTTTCCATGCACACAATAATCTTGGGATGGCTATAGCCAATTCTATAATGGCAATTGAATCAGGAGCAAAAATGCTTGATGCAACCGCTAGAGGTTTTGGAGCTGGAGCTGGAAACGCACAAATTGAAGTTTTGGTTGCTGTTTTAGAAAAAATGGATTATGTAACGGGTATAGATTTGTTTAAAATTCTTGATGCATCTGATGTAGCGGAGGAAAAAGTTGTTACTACTGTTCCAATCATTAAATCAGACAGTATCGTTAGTGGATTATCAGGCGTTTTTTCTGGTTTTTCAAAACACGTTACAAGAATTTCAAGTGAATATGAAGTAGATTCAAGGGATGTTTACCGTGAGCTGGGAAAAAGAAAAATTGTCGCAGGTCAGGAAGATATTATTATAGAGGTTGTAATGGATTTAATAAGAAATCGTAAATAATGAGTTCAGCTAAAAATAAAATTGTCTTTGATGACTGTAAAAAGTCATGTGTAGAAATCGAGTGTTTTTCAGTTTTAAACGGTAAATCAATTCTAGTTACAGGTGGAACGGGCTTTATTGGTAAATGGATTTCAGAAATGGTATCTTATATAAATTACACTAGCAATCTAAATATAAAACTATATTTATTAGGTCGAAATATTGTTAAGTTTAAAGAAGAAGTTCCTCACTTGGCAGAAAAATCTTTTATTAATTTAATAGAGCAAGATGTGCGGTATCTACACGATTTACCAAGTGATGTAAATTATGTTATACATGCAGCAGGTTCACCAGACAGTAGGGAACATGTTTCTGATCCATTGAAAACAATTGAAACATTTTATAAAGGAACACAATCTTTATTAGATTCAGCTTCACGAATTCAGGATTTAATAAAAATAGTGCATTTAAGTTCACATCAAGTTTACGGAAAAAATGAAACGGAACAACTATTAACCGAAAATTCTTTTGGATCTTTTGAAGCGCTTAATGTATCTAATTGTTACGCCGAGTCTAAAAGAATAGCAGAAACTTTATGTTCTTATTTTAAAAACAATTTAAGGTTACCTATAATTATTTTAAGACCATTTGCTTTTATAGGACCATATCAAGATATTGAAAAACCATGGGCAATTAATAGCTTTATTCGAGACGCTATTTTGGGAGGCCCGATTCGAATTTTAGGAAATGGGATGACAGAAAGAAGTTATCTTTATGCAAGCGATATGGCATATTGTATTTTAAAATCATTAATTGATGGTAAAATTGGGGAAATTTATAATCTAGGAAGTAATACTCCAATATCTTTAAATGATTTAGCTTTTAAGATAAAAAATCATTCGCCTTCTGAAATAGAAGTACTCTCTAAATCATCAAAAGAAAATTATTTAAGTGTTTCTAAATTAGTGCCAAATACTGATAAAATTAATAAAGAATTTAATTTTAAAGAAATATTTACAATTGATGAAGCTATATCTAGAACTATTTTATGGAATAAATTATTAAAATCTGAATAATAAAATTTAAAAAATATGAACATAAAAGAAACAAAAATTAAATTTAAAAAAAACGAAATAAATAAAATTGAATTTGTGAATTCAATGCATAATTTACATAGTGTGCTTTTTGATTTTTCTGAAAATTTGAGAAATACAGAAATTTCAAAAATAGAGATTGAAGACGGACAAGTTATTTTTACATCGCGAAAAACTGAATTACATCCTGGTGGAGCAAAATTTTATATAGATGTTTTAGATAAGCGCATTACACCTGTAGAGGCATTTAACTTTAATATGTATGAACAGGAAGATTCAGAAATGCTTTATAAATTAGTAGATAGTGATGATGTTATTTTTGATATTGGCGCAAATATTGGTTGGTATTCAAATCACTTATCTAAAAAAAACCCAAATAGTGTAATTTATGCTTTTGAACCTATTCCAGAAACTTTTAATAAGGTAAAGAGAAATACAGAATTAAACAAAGTTAATAATATTCATTTAAATAATGTTGCGTTATCTAACAAAATTGAAACACTAACTTTTTTTTATTCACCAAATGTAACAGGCGCGTCTTCTTCTATAAATATTACTGAGAATGAAAACATGCTGAAATTAGAATGTCAAACCAATACAATTGACAACTTTATTAAAGAGAAAAATATTTCTAAACTTGATTTTATAAAATGTGATGTTGAAGGCGCAGAGCTAATGGTATTTTTGGGCGGCGAAGAGAGCATAAACAAATATAAACCTATTGTATTTTCTGAGATGTTACGAAAATGGGCGGCAAAATTCGGATACCATCCAAATGAAATTATAACTTTCTTTGATAAGTTAGGATATAAATGCTATGTCAACAAAAATCATAAACTAAAACTTATAGAAAAAATAGATGAAGACACTGTGGAAACAAATTTCTTTTTCTTACACCCTATTAAGCATGCAGATAAAATAAAAAAATTAGGTTAATATGCTAGTAAATTTAACAGACGCCAATCTTTTAACTAGTTTAAGAGAAATCGCAAAAAAAAATTCGAGCAAAGATATAATTGCTGGAGAAAATTACATACCCGTTACAGGAAAAGTATTGGATGAAGAAGATATTTTGATGGGAGTAGAAGCCGCTTTAGACGGTTGGTTAACAGCAGGTCGTTTTGCTAATAAATTTGAGCATGATTTTGCCCAATATTTTGGAGTACACAAAGCGTTATTAGTTAACTCAGGATCATCTGCTAATTTGGTTGCTTTCTATGCATTAACATCACCTAAATTAGGCGAAAGAGCCATTCAGCCTGGAGATGAGGTAATTACTGTAGCCGCTGGTTTTCCTACTACTGTTAATCCCATTATTCAATACGGAGCAATCCCAGTATTTATTGATGTAGATATTGCTACTCACAATGTAAAAGTTGAGATGATAGAGGCGGCAGTTAGTCCAAAAACAAAAGCGATAATGATAGCACACTCATTAGGAAATCCTTTTAATTTAGATGAGGTAATGCGTGTTGCTAAAAAGTATAATCTTTGGGTAGTAGAAGATGACTGTGATTCTTTAGGCGCTACCTACAGAGGACAAAAAACAGGAACTTTTGGCGATATAGCTACTTTTTCATTTTATCCTGCCCACCACATCACTATGGGAGAAGGAGGAGCCGTTTTAATTAATAATCCAATCCTAGCTAAAATTGCCGAGAGTTTCCGTGATTGGGGACGTGATTGCTATTGCGAACCCGGTAAAGACGATACTTGTGGTTGTCGTTTTGGGCAACAATTAGGTACTTTACCTTATGGTTATGATCATAAATATACCTATTCTCATATTGGGTTTAATTTAAAAGTAACCGATATGCAAGCCGCTTTTGGGCTTTCTCAAATTAGTAAAATTGATGCTTTTGTAAAAAAACGTAAAGAAAATTTCGATATTTTATATAATAAAATGAAAGAATTTGAAGATGTGTTTATTCTGCCTGAAGTTACAGAACATGCTGAACCATCTTGGTTTGGTTTCCTGTTAACTTTACGCGATGGTGATGCAAATGATAGACATATGCTAGTGCAGCACTTAGAAAAAAACAAAATAGGAACTCGTTTATTATTTGGAGGTAATATATTAAGACAACCTGCTTATGCTAATATAAAACACCGAGTAGTTGGTGATTTATCGAACACAGATACAATTATGAACCAATCTTTTTGGTTGGGAGTTTGGCCAGGTTTAAATGAGTCCCATTATGATTATATTTTAAAAGTAATAAGAGAATATCTAAATTAAAATTATCTTTTAAAATTAATGCTAATTAATAAAATTGAGCTTTTTTGTGAAACTTAGAATCAGCTTTAATGCAATTAAATAAACTACGAAATATAAATTTTTTACTGTTTAAATAGTATTGAAAAATATCTAACTAGTTTGGTTTTTAAAAATTAAAAATTAATATGAATAAAATTGAAAAAAAAATCGGAATAATAGGACTTGGTTATGTTGGTCTTCCATTGTCTGTGGCATTTGCCGAAAAATATAAAGTTATAGGCTTTGACATAAATTCTTTGAGAATAAATGAATTAAATTCTGGCCATGATAGCACACTTGAAATCCAAGACGATTTTTTGAAATCAGTTTTAGATACAGATAATTTTAAAGAAATTGGGTTACACATAACCACAAAAAAAGAAATATTAAACGATTGTAATGTTTATATAGTTACAGTACCTACACCCACCGACAAGCATAATCGTCCCGTTTTGTCTCCGCTAATTAAGGCAAGTGAAACAATTGCAGAGTTTCTCAAAAAAGGAGATATTGTAATTTATGAATCAACAGTATATCCTGGTGTAACTGAAGACGAAATGGTTCCAGTACTTGAAAAAATTAGTGGATTAGTTTATAATGTTGATTTTTTTTGTGGGTATTCACCAGAGCGAATTAATCCAGGCGATAAAGAGCATACCGTAACCAATATACTAAAAGTTACAAGTGGCTCTACTCCAGAAATTGCAAATGTAATTGATGAATTATATAAATCAGTAATAACAGCAGGGACATTTAAAGCTTCTAGTATAAAAGTAGCAGAAGCCGCCAAAGTAATTGAAAACAGTCAACGAGACATCAATATTGCATTTGTTAACGAACTTAGTAAGATTTTCAATTTAATTGGGATTGATACACATGAGGTATTGGAAGCAGCAAGTACTAAATGGAATTTTATCAACTTTAAACCTGGTTTAGTGGGCGGACATTGTATTGGTGTTGATCCTTACTACTTAGCTCAAAAAGCTCAAGAAGTTGGATATCATCCCGAAATCATATTAGCTGGAAGAAGGATTAATGATTCGATGGGGAAATATGTGGCTACTGAAGTTTTAAAACTAATGACACGCCAAAACACAAATGACACAAAACGTAAAGTTTTATTGCTTGGCTTTACATTTAAAGAAGATTGTCCAGACATTCGTAATACCCGAGTTATTGATATTTACAACGAGTTAGTAGACCTAAATATTCAAGTTGATATTTATGACCCGTGGGCCGATGCTGCACAAGTAAAGCGCACGTATGATATAGATATTAAAAATAAAAAACCTTCTGAAAAATATACCGCGGTAGTTTTAGCAGTAGCACATAAATTGTTTTTAGACATGGATTTACGTTCTCTAACCCCTCAAGGAATTGTGTATGATGTAAAAGGCGTGCTTCCAAAAAGCAGTATAGATTCAAGATTATAATACTCAAAAAAATAGTAGAATTAAAGGTTATTTTATTACCCTCTTCTACTAGTAAATTTCAACCTTATATTATTTTATAATAGTAATTATTTTTTAAAAGCATTTAAATGAGTTTTATAGTATCTATATGCATTCCCACTTTTAACCGTAGTCTCAATATCAATAATTTATTACAGCAATTGCATGAATTGGTGAAAGTAAACAGGCATGACATAGAAATATGTATTTCCGATAATTGTTCAACTGATGATACCAGTGAAGTAATTAAAAAGTGGGACAGTTTGTTTACTATTAATTCGATAAGGCAACCCTATAATAAAGGAGGTACTGCGAATGTTAAGGAAGTAGTTAAACTTGCTAAAGGCAAATATACGCTCCTTATCGGAGATGACGACGGCATTGATGTTAATCAATTTAGCTCTTTAATTGAGCAACTTAAAATAGAAGAAGATTTTTTCTGGAATATTGGTATTTCTAAAAATGATAACAGTAAAGATTGTTTTAATTTGTCTAATGTTGGAACGTATGATAAAATTCAATTTAGTACTATTTTAGAAAAAAAAGGCCTAATTTCTCTAGGTTTTATAGGAAAGCATATAGTACCAACTTTTCTAGTACAAAAAATGTCTGAACTAGAAACAGATAAAATTATCCCTTGGCCACATTTGCACCTTTTTTTTTCAACTTATAATTCTTTACCAACAAGAATTGTTCCTTTTTCATTTTATAATCAGGCTGTTCATGGCACACAATTGTATTGGGACTCTAAGGAAGGCCTTGAAATTATCCTTGCATTTCAAAAAATATTTTCTTCTGAATACATAAATTCTGACTACAAACCCCTTAGATTAAAAGAAGTAACAAGATTTTATTTATTTCTTGGTTTTTTAAAGCATTTTTTATTAGACACTAAAGATTTTAGGAGTTTTGCAGTTTTAAACTTTCGTAAGGTTTTAAAACCCGGAGACAATTATAAGTTGAAAATTATAATTTTTATAAAAACATTGCAATTTCTTTCTTTAACTTCTCCAATTTTATCTCCAACGTTTAAATATCTCAACGTGGTAAAGAAACACAAAAAAATTAAAACAGCAAATCCAGAAAAGTTTGCATTTAAAAGAGGCATTTAACAGTATATAATTTGAACTTTATAAATTTTTTAAGCAATAAAAACACATTAGTTGTTTTTATCTATAGATTAACCACCGTGTTTTCTGGATTGATAGTATTGTTTATTGTTACTAATTTGTTTGAAATTAAAGAGCAAGGACAATATTATTTAATTTTAAGTTTGGTTGCTTTACAATCTTTTGTTGATTTAGGAATTATTCCCGTAATGAGCAATGTAATATTAAGGGATTGGACAGAGTATAAGAATACCGTTTCTGACCATTTACAAAGTAACAAAATTTCTAAAATTAGAGGCTATTTTTATTTTTTTTTAAAATGGTATTCAATTCTTAGTTTTATATTACTTTTTATTTCAGTAATTTTTTCATTAAATTTTAGAGAAGATAGTCAATTATTTAATCTGCTAATTTCTATATCTTTTATTGTTGTTTTAAATTTTTTTCTTAATTTATTTTGGTTGTTTCTTGAAGGAATAGGTGATTTTTATAACTTATACTTGTTTAGAACAATTCAGCTTTTATTTTCAACTGGTTGTCTGTTCTTTTTTATCACTTGTGATTTTGGAATACATTCCCTTTTATTTTTTTATTCATCCCTTTTTTTTTCAAGTGTAATTTTTATATTTTTCAAGTGGAGGACTTTTAAATTTTTAATCTTTGGTGAGAGAATTATTTTTCAATATTTTAAGGAGATTTTTCCTTTTCATTTTAATGTATTTATTCAATCCCTTTTTGGTTATTTTACTTGGCAAGCATTGATTCCATTGTTTTACGATAAAACGGGAGCTTTGTTTTCTGGAAAATTAGGAGTAACGCTTCAAATAGCAGCATTGTTTCTTTCGTTTTCTACTTTCTTAGTGTATTCAAAGTCTCCAATTTATTCTAAACTATTATTTTCAAAAAGTCATCACGATGTTTTGAATATTTGGAAGAAAGATTTAATAACATCTTATTTAATTTTTATATTTTTAATTCTTATTTATTTATTTTTATTTTATATGGATGTCTCGCTATTTAGACCATTTTTCAATCGTAGTTTAAATGTTACAAATAGTTTTTTAATTTTTATAATCCATTTCTTTTACGTTTTTAATCATTCTATATCTGTACTTAGTAGATTAAATAAAAAAGAACTGCTTACTGTTAGCGGTGTATTTGTCCCAATTTTATCATATGCAATAGTGTATTTTTGTATAGATTTATTTTCATTAGATATCATTTTTGTAATGTTGTTGTTCTTAAACTCTTTATTTTTCATATATAATTACTTAAAATTCAAAAAATTCAAATCAGATTTTAAATCTATTTGATAAGCTCTAAGAAAATTATTGATAAATACTTTTATAAACGTTTAACTGTCTTAAAGTTGTTAAACTGTCCTAGAAACAAACAAAAAACATCTGTTAAAATAGTCACATCATTATTCTTTTAAAATTAAAATCATTAGCATGAAACCACTACTATTCTTAATAATTTTTGGTTCTTTAGTAATTAGGGTTTTTGTCAGTTTGGTTTTATTAAATGATAATGTTATACTGCCACCCTCAGATTCTACAGATTTCCATAATTTAGCTTATGAGTTAAGTAATAATTTCCACTTTGATAATTTTTACATTGGTTGGATATATTCTTATTGGTTAAGTTTTTTTTATTCTATTTTTAGTAACTCTCGAATTGTTGGGTTTTTATTATCTTGGATTGTTTGGCTAATAAGCGCAATTTATTTTAAAAAAGTTTGTACTCTATTAGGATTTAGTAACAAACAAGTTAAAATTTATTTATTTTTATACTGTTTCTTGCCGTCTTCTCTTTTTTACGCAAGCGACACAATGAGGGAGGCATATCAAATGCTGTTTTTAATTTTTGTTGTTTATTTTGGGATAAATTATATAAAATTTGGTAAGGTTTCATTTTTTTTTAAATTATTTATTTCATTATTTATTTTATGTCTGCTTCATCATGTTTTTATTGGTTTTTCTATTTTAATTTTAGCTTATTTTCTATTAAGTAAATTTACTATTAAGAAATCGGTTTTTGTTTTTGTAATTTTTTCAATTTTGTTTACTTTTTTTGGTTCTTTGTTTAAAGGATATCTCATACCTTCATCAAGTTTGTCAGAAAGTGTTGAAAAATTTAATGAAATAGGAAGATCTTTAGAAGCAAACTCAACTTATCCAATTTTGTTCGGTACTTCTAATCCTGTTATAGGGTTTTTCACAAACTTTTTACAATATTTACTTGAGCCATTTCCTTGGCGTGTAAAAAACTTTTTTGATGTTGTAGTTTTTGTAGAAAATTCATTACGATTTATATTTTTATTTTACACAATCAAATATGTTTTTAACAAAAAGACAAGAAGTAAATTTGATGCAGATTTAAGGTTTCTATTATTTTGTTTTTTCGTTATGGAAGTCCTTTGGTCTTTAGGAACTAGTAATTGGGGTACAGCAATTCGACACCATTTACCTGCGGTAGGCGTTTTACTTTTTTTAATAGGTAAATTGAAATCTATTAAAACCTAATTTTTGCAATTAAAAAGCATTTTATATATTTTAGCACAATAGTTTTCTAATTAATTGAAAATTTAACTAATTTTTTTATCAAAATAATATGATTAAAATCGGAATTTTAATTGATGGCTTTGAACAGCCGCTTTGGGTTAATGAAATAGTTGATAGAATCCTTAAAGATTCCAGTTTAAATTTATCATTAGTTGTGCTTAAAAACAATAAAAGCCAAACGGATAATAATAATTTATTAAATAGATTTTTTGAAATAAAATATTACCCTTATTTCTTAATTAAGATTATTAATAAATTTATATATAAATACATTATAAAAAACAATGATTATGTAAATCTCTTTTCAAATTTATCTATTGAATCTAAATTGTCATTAAATTCAACACCCATTTTGCGTGTGGAAGTAATAGAGAATAAATTTACGGATGAGTTTAAGTCGGGGGATATTGATAACATCGCCCAACATGAATGTGATTTATTTATAAGATTTGGCTTTAGAATATTAAAAGGCGGGATACTAAATTTACCTAAATTAGGAATTTGGTCTTTACATCACGGTGATACAAAGGACAGTAGAGGTGGACCTGCTGGCTTTTGGGAATTTATTGAAAAAAAGAACACTACCGCCGCTACATTGCAGATATTATCTGAGGTATTAGATGGAGGTTTGGTCTTAGATAAAGTTTCAGTTCAAACCAATAAAATTAATTATTTTTCAAATATTTCTACCTTGTATGCAAATGCCGCTGGTATGTTATGGGATAATTTAGAAAAATTTAAGATTTTGGGTATCGAAAATTACTTAGTTAAAATAGACAAACTTCGTAAGTCTAGAGACATAGACATTTATTCATATCCTATTTTTAAAAGACCAACTTTTTTAAAAGGATTTATATTATTATTTAAGTTATTAGTAGGATATTTTTATTTAGCAGTATATAAATTTTGGTATTTTGAACAATGGCAATTGTGCTATAAATTTCTTAAAACCAACGACAATATTCACTTAAACCTATATAATTTCAAAAGAATTATTCCGCCATTTGACAGATATTTTGCTGATCCTTTTGTAATTGAACATGATGACACAATATACGTGTTTATTGAGGAGGTTATTTTTTCCCAAAATAAAGGAACAATCGCATTACTTGAAATTAATAAAATTTCAAAAAAAGTTATTTACAAGGGAAAAATTTTAGAGGAATCTTTTCATATGAGTTTTCCAAATGTATTTTTTCTGAACGGCGAATACTATATGATTCCTGAAACACAGAAGGCAAATCAAATTAGGATGTATAAAGCACAAAAATTTCCATACGAGTGGACATTAGAAAGAGTATTAATTGATAACATACATGCTGTAGATCCTGTATTACATATTCATGATGGTGTTTTTTGGCTTTTAGTAAATGAATCTACCTTTTTAGGCGCTTCACCTTCATCTAATTTAAATTTGTATTACACCGATAATCTCTTTGAGGGTGAATTTAAAAAATTTGTTAACAACCCGGTCTCTTCCGATATCAAATTTAGTAGGAACGCTGGGGCAATATTTAAATTAGCTAATAAAACATTCAGACCATCACAAGATTGTTCTGAGAGATATGGTTATTCGGTTAATATTAATGAAATAGTAGAAATAAATAAAGAATCTTATACTGAGACTTTACGTGATGTTATTCTTCCTAAATGGGACAACAGCGTTAAAGCTGTTCATACATTATCTATTTCTGAAAACATTGTGTTTGTTGACATTGATAGAAGAATACCAAGAATTAGTAAGATTTTTAATTTGTTTTTTAAAAAAGAGTTGTCGTAAAAAAAATTATTTTAAATATAATACTATCTAACATAATTTTAAATAAGTTATTATTCAATAATATAATATACTAACGTAATGAGAATATTACACGTAATTGTTGGTCTAAATGTTGGTGGAGCTGAAATGTCTTTATTACGTTTATGTACTAAACTTTATGAGAGAAACGATTTTGATATTAAGATTGTTACTTTAACTCCACCAGGAAAGTTGCTCAAAGAATTTGAGTCATTAGGCATTCAAGTGATAAGTTTAAATATAAAAAATGTATTTAGTATTCCTTTAGCTGTTTATACTTATTTAAATTTAATTCGAAAATTTAAACCATCATTAGTTCATTCATGGATGTATCATTCTAATGTTTTTGCAGGTTTATTATCATTTTTCTCAGCACCAGTAATTTGGTCGTTGCGTTCAACTCATAGTTCATTGAATAAAATGTCAATGACTTATTTTATAAATTTAATCTCTGCATTTTTTTCATATTTATTACCCGTTGAAATTATTTGTGTTTCAGAATCTGCAAAAAAATCTCACAAGTCCTTGGGATACAACAGTAAAATTATGTCTGTTATTCCTAATGGTTATGACTTTACTGAAATTGATGCCTTTACTAATAATAATTTACCTATTGAGATTAAAAGAATTAAAGATAGTGGCGCGCTTATTATTGCATCTGTAGCTAGGTATGATTCTTTTAAAGACCACAATAACTTTATAGAGGCAGCAGGCCAAATATTAGAATTTTATGATAATGTTTATTTCATTATGGTTGGCGAAGGTGTTGATAGGAATAATGATTTTCTTACAAAAAAAATCAAGGAGGTTACCCAAAAAGTTGATAATATTCTATTAATGGGTTACAGGTCTGATGTTAACAATATTTTATTTAATTCTGACATTTATTGTTTGCACTCTATTTCTGAAGGATTTCCAAATAGTCTTGCAGAAGCCATGTGTGTTGGTTTGCCATGTGTTTCAACTGATGTTGGAGATGCGGCTTTAATGCTTGGAGAAGCGTGTGAAAAATCTATTGTTCCGATAAAAGACTCTAATAAACTTTCATCAGCTCTCAAATATTTAATTGATTTACCTGAATATGATAGAAAAAAATTAGGTAATTATTTAAAAATTAGAATTCAAGAAAATTATGGTATTGATGTATTGACCCAAAAAATTATTGGCAAATATGAAAAAGCAAAATGCAAATAAAAGCAGGGTCTGTAGCTTTAGTGATGATTGGGAAATATTTGATCCGTCTGATTTGATAGCTAATGAACATTCAGAATTATTTGTCGGTATTTTTCATTCAAACGCTTTCGATGAGTGTACGGAAACTTCGAATAACATAGATTTTTGTTATTCATCATACAGAATGTAGCGGGTTTGGTCGAAATTAAATTTAATAACACTGTCCCGTTCTGGTGTGCAGTTGGAATAAAAAAATAATATAATATGTGTGGAATAAATGGATTTTTAACTTCCGTTAATACAAATGAATTAGAGCTTATTAAGGTACTTAAGGATAGTACAGATAAAATAATTCATAGAGGACCTGATTCAAATGGATTTTGGGTTGATAGTACGAAAGGAATTTATTTGGGGCACAGAAGGCTTTCAATTGTAGATTTATCGCCCACTGGTGCTCAACCCATGTCGTCAAATGGGGGTAGATATACGATTTGTTTAAATGGTGAGATTTATAATCATCTTGAGCTGAGGAATGAATTGTCTTTATGTACCACTACTAATACTACTATCGTATGGAAGGGTAGTTCAGACACGGAAACGCTAATTAATTGTTTTGAAGTTTGGGGTATTGAGGCTACTTTAAAAAAAACAACCGGTATGTTTGCTTTTTCTCTTTGGGATAGTTACACAGATGAACTAACAATTGGTCGTGATAGATTTGGGGAAAAACCATTGTTTTATGGATGGCAAGAAAGCACCTTTTTTTTTAGTTCTGAGTTAAAATCAATTAAATCAAACCCGCTTTTCAAATCTGAAATTGATAGAAACGCTCTAGGATTATATGTTAAGTATGCATACGTAACCGCACCATATAGTATTTATAAAAATATTTACAAATTATCTCCTGGATCATTTCTCACGGTTTCTTTAAATTCAAAAAACTCAAAACCAGCAGTGTATTGGTCTTCTTTAAATCAGATGATGGATTCTTATGAAAAACCTTTTACTGGAAATAAAGATCAAGCGGTTGAACAATTAAATAGTATATTGACAAATGCGGTAAAAAAACAAATGATGGCCGATGTGCCTTTAGGAGCTTTTTTATCAGGCGGAATTGATTCTTCTGTAATAGTAGCCTTAATGCAATCGTTGTCAGACGCACCCATTAAAACCTATACCATTGGGTTTAAAGAAGATGGTTATAATGAAGCGCATTATGCAAAGAAAGTAGCAGAACATATAGGAACAGATCATACGGAACTATATGTAACTGAAAAAGATGCTTTGAATGTTATACCTCAATTACCTTATTTTTATGATGAACCTTTCGCTGATTCATCTCAAATACCAACCTATTTAGTTTCAAAATTAGCCAGTGAGTCGGTTACGGTTTCACTTTCAGGTGATGCCGCTGATGAGTTATTTGGTGGATATAATCGCTATTTATTTGCAAATAATTTATGGAAAAAAATAGCTATATTTCCAATTGGTTTGAGGCAAATTATTTCCAAATTACTTACAAGCGTTTCACCTCAAACATATAATTCTCTTTTTAAAATTTTATCTTTCGATGCCTCTTTTAATAAAAAACGAAATATTGGAGATAAAATTCATAAAGCCATGGGGATTATAACTAGTTCTAGTAATTTGGAACTATATGACCGAATAATTTCTTCTTGGTACACACCTTCTAGTATTGTAATTGGGGGCGAAGATGTATTTGCATTAAAAGAAGCTGCACCTAGTCAAATTAATAAATTTGATCCCATTTCTAAGATGATGGCAATGGATTTAATTTCTTATTTGCCCGATGATATTTTATGTAAAGTGGATAGGGCTGCCATGGCAACCTCATTAGAAACTAGAGTGCCTTTTCTTGACCATAGTGTAATGCAGTTTGCATGGAGTTTGCCTTTAGACTACAAAATATTTGACAATAAAACCAAATGGGTTTTAAGAGAGGTTTTATATAAATATGTTCCAAAAGAACTAATTGACCGACCTAAAATGGGATTTGGCGTCCCAATTGATACTTGGTTGCGAGGTGATTTAAGGGATTGGGCGGAAAAATTATTAAATGAAGATAGACTTTTGCAAGAAGGGTTTTTTAACCCGAAGCCGATTAGAAAAAAGTGGGAGGAGCATTTATCTGGTAAAAGAAATTGGCAACAGCAACTATGGGTAATTTTAATGTTCCAGTCTTGGCTGGAAAAAAACAAATAACTTAAAGAATATATTTCTGTGAAAAATATTTTTAACTTGTTTTTTTTACTTTCAATTTGTCTTACGGTGGTAACTATTTTTGGAATTTCTTTGCCACCCAAGTCAACTGTTCAAGCTGGAAATATCCCTGGTTATAATTATCAGATTTATTCACGAGATACATTATTAAACCTGATTAATCGTCAGCAAATAAAAAAAGTTGATGCTAATTTTTTTTATACTCTCAATGAAGTGGTGTTTAAAACATTGCCACATGCTGTTGCTCCTGCTGCATTGAAGTTTCAACATAATTGGCTTTTGTATCTTCTTCATTTTATTAAAGGAAAAACAATTTTATATACGCAAAATTCAAAATATATTGTGCTTAGCGATGCCGCTGTATGTTCTCAAAAAGCTAGAGTTATAAATGACATAGCAAAATTAAACAACATCAATGCACGTTTTGTAAGTTTTGAGGGCCATGTTTTTTCAGAGGTATTTGTTAACCAAAAATGGCTTATTTTGGACCCTGACTTTGGTATAGTTTTACCTTTTGGTTCTTCTGAATTAAATAATTTTCAAAATCATTATTTGATTCGAAGTAAGCTTTTAAAATTAGGGTATAAAAAAAACAGTATTGATAATTACATAAATATTGTTTCAAGTAATAAAATAAAAGTACACAAAGTTCACGAAGCGCATGAAACAAAAGTTTGGTATATAGAGTTAACAACGCGATGGCTTAGTTTGGGTTTACCTATTCTCTTTATAGTATTTTTTGTTTATACTAGATGGTATAAATTATATCATTATCAAATTTAAAAATTAAAATAAATGTGTGGAATTAATGGTTTTTTAGCTATAAATAAGGGTAAAAATATTGCGGAGCAATTGGAGAAAATGAATAACTTAATTATTCATAGAGGTCCAGATGCTGATGGCGAATTTGTTGCTATGGAGGATCATTTTGGCATTGCGATGGGTATGCGTAGGCTGTCTATAATCGATTTAAGCACGGGTAATCAACCTATTTATTCAGAAGATCAATCTAAAGTTATAGTTTTTAATGGAGAAATTTATAATTATAAGGTACTAAAGGAGCAATTAATCGAACAAGGCTGCAATTTTAAAACTAATTCGGATACAGAAGTAATTTTAAAACTCTATGAAAAAGAAGGCGTGAAATCTTTTGGAAAGTTAGACGGAATGTTTGCTTTTAGTATTTATGATAAAACTATTGGAAAAGTCCTTATAGCTAGAGATTTTTTTGGAGAGAAGCCGTTATATTATTCACAAACAAATGATGGTTTTATATGGGCTTCCGAATTAAAATCGATAATAGCAACATTACCAAGCAAGCCAGAAATTGATACAACTGGTTTGTCATTATATTTTCAATTGACATATATCCCAGCACCGTTTACTATTTATGAAGGAATTCATAAATTACAAGCCAATCATTTTATTGAATTGGATTGTAATGAAAATTCTTATTTAATAGTTGAAATTGAAAAGCCAATCAATAAGTTTACTATACAATCAAAAAAAGAAGCAACAAAAACAACACACGATTTAGTTCAAAACAGTGTGCTTACACGAGCTATCTCCGATGTTCCGCTTGGTACTTTTTTATCGGGTGGTGTAGATTCTTCTGTAGTGTCTTTGTGTTTGTCACAACAACAAGAAAAAAAAATAGACACCTTTTCTGTTGGCTTTGAAAAAAAATCATTTGATGAGTCAGACAAATCGCGTTTGGTATCAAAATTAATTAATAGTAATCATCACGAATTTATTATTTCTGAAAAAGATTTAACAGCTAATATTGACGAAATTATATTAAATTTTGATGAGCCTTTTGCCGATTCTTCTGCATTGGCTACTTATTTGGTGTCAAAAAAAACTAAAGATTTTGTTAAAGTAGCCTTAACAGGTGATGGCGGCGATGAGGTTTTTGGAGGGTATAATAAATACTACATGGGTAGGTTAAATCAAAAATACACGTCCCTAATTCCACAAAAATTGCATACCAGTAGTTTGCAAATAGTAAATAAATTGTTAAGCACTAAACAGGATTCAAGAGGACTTAGATTTAAAGCTAGTAGATTGCTTAAGTCAATAAACTATGAAGGTGATTTTTATTATAATATAATTTCGTTAGGATTTAATGAAGTTGAGATAAAAGATATATTACAATCAAATGTTTATAAACCAAAAACCTTAAATTATTATAAAAATTTAATAAATTCTAAAAACAATTCAATAACTAATTTTAGAGCCATTGACAAACAATTGAGTTTGGAAGGAGACATGTTGGTTAAAGTGGATAGAACTAGTATGTTGGCTTCATTAGAATGTAGAGCGCCGTTTTTAAATAAGAAACTTTGGGATTTTACCAATCAATTACCAGATTCCTATCTTATAAATGGTTGGGATAAAAAACACATACTTAAAGAAGCGTTTAAAGATTATTTTCCAAAAGATTTTTTAAATAAATCCAAAAAAGGGTTTGGCGTGCCTGTTGGCGATTGGTTACGTTCTGAGTTGCGTTCAGAATTATTATCGTATATTGATAAAGTATTTGTCATCAAACAAAATATATTTCAATTTGATGTTATTTCAAAAATGGTAGAAGATCACTTGAGTTCAAAAATGGACAATACTTTTAGAGTTTGGACCTATTATTGTTTTCAAAAATGGTATAAAAATACGTATGAAGCCTAAATTATTACGAGTTACAACAGTACCGGAATCTCTTAAAATATTATTGAAAGGGCAGCACAAATTTATGTCAACCAACGGATTTGAAGTGATTGGAGTTTCAAGCGCTGGCAGTACATTGCACGAAGTAAGTAAAGAAGAAGAAATTAGAGTAATTGAGATTGAAATGAGTAGAAAAATTACTCCAATTAACGATTTTTTTTCTGTATATCATCTTTACAAAGTAATTAAAAAAGAAAAACCAATAATTGTTCATTCCCATACGCCTAAAGCGGGTATAGTTTCAATGTTAGCCGCAAAGTTGGCAAATGTACCTATCAGATTACATACAGTTGCCGGATTGCCCTTAATGGAAGCTACAGGAATGAAACGCAAAGTATTAAATTTTGTTGAAAAAGTTACTTATGCTTGTGCCACAAAAGTTTATCCTAATTCAAAAGGGTTGTATGAATTTATCGTTAATCAAGAATTAGGATCATCTGTAAAAATGAAAGTTATTGCAAATGGAAGCTCTAATGGAATTGATACAACTTATTTCGATTCAGAAAGAATTTCAGAAGAACAAAGGCGCGAATTACGAACTAAATTAAACATTCAAAAAGCAGATTTTGTTTTTGTTTTTGTTGGACGATTGGTAGGAGATAAAGGAATTAATGAATTAATTGATGCGTTTTCTAAAATAAAAGATTGTAATGTAAAATTACTTTTAGTCGGCGGGCTTGAACCTGATTTAGATCCTTTATTTAAACATACAATTAATGAAATCGATAAAAATTCAAATATTATTTCAGTTGGTTTTCAAAGAGACGTACGCCCTTATTTTGCTGTAAGTAATTGTTTGGTTTTTCCTAGCTATCGGGAAGGATTTCCTAATGTTGTTATGCAGGCAGGAGCTATGGCATTGCCAAGCATAGTTTCAAATATAAATGGTTGTAATGAAATTATTGAAGAAGGCATTAATGGAACTATAATACCTTTAAAAGACGCTGATTCTTTATTTGAGTCAATGCTCAAAATACTCAATGACAAATCATGGAGAAATCAATTAGTTAGTAATGCAAGAGACAAAATAGTATCTCGTTTTGAACAACAATTAGTTTGGGATGCTTTATTAAATGAATATAATAATTTGTTAATTGAAAATAAGCAGCATAATGTATAGAAGTTATTTAAAATTCTTAATAGATTTCATCTTTTCTTTAGTTGTTTTTAGTATATCTTTTCCAATTTTGTTACTAGTTATTTTACTTTTGATTATTGCAAATCAAGGAAAACCGTTCTTTTTTCAACTAAGACCGGGCAAAAACGGCAAAATATTTAAAATAATAAAGTTCAAAACTATGAACGATAAAAAAGATAATGAAGGAAATTTACTTCCGGATGCAAACCGATTAACAAAAATTGGTGCTTTTGTCCGAAAGACTTCTTTAGACGAAATTCCACAATTATTAAATGTACTAAAAGGAGACATGAGTTTGATAGGGCCAAGACCTTTGTTACCCGAATATTTGCCCTTATATAACGAATCGCAAAATAGAAGACATGAGGTAAAACCAGGTATTACGGGTTGGGCACAAGTAAACGGAAGAAATTCTATCAGTTGGCAACAAAAATTTGAATACGATACATGGTATGTGGATAATATGTCATTTGTATTAGATTGTAAAATTTTATTTTTAACAATTAAAAAAGTGTTTAAACGAGAAGGAATAACCGCTGAAAATTCAGTTTCAGCAGAAACATTTAAAGGAAACTAATATGTATTTATTTGGAGCTAGCGGACATTGTAAAGTGGTAATTGATATCATTCAAAAATCAAATTTAGATGTAATTGAAGGTATTATTGATGACAAACCAATTGTCGATAAAATTTTCAACATTCCAGTTATTAAGACACCAGAAACAAATTTTTTTCATAATAAATCTTTAATTATTTCAATCGGGAATAATAAAACAAGACAAAAGATAGTGAGTCAAATATTCACTAATTATCTAACAGCAATTCATCCAACATCAATTATAGCTACTCATGTAACTATAGAAGAAGGCACCGTTATTATGGCGGGTGCAATTTTAAATCCCAATGTTAAAGTAGGGAAACATTGTATCGTTAATTCAGGCGCGGTTATAGAACATGATTGTGTTTTAGATAATTTTGTACACCTATCACCAAATGCCGCTTTGGCTGGAAATGTTTCCATAGGAGAAGGCGCTCATATAGGAATTGGGTCGTCCATTATCCAAGGTGTTAAAATAGGAAAATGGGCAACCATTGGCGCAGGAACAGTTGTGCTAAATGATGTTCCTGATTATGCTGTGATTGTTGGAAATCCTGGAAAAATTATAAAATATAATTCTATAGAAAATGAATAACTCAAAAATATGGCTTTCCTCGCCACACATGGGAGGAACCGAACAACAATACATACAAGAAGCCTTTGATGCCAATTGGGTGGCGCCTTTAGGTCCAAACGTAAACGGATTAGAACAAGACTTAGAAAACTATTTGGGGAATAATGCTCACGTAGGCGCATTAAGTTCAGGCACAGCTGCTATTCATTTAGGTTTAATCTTATTAGGTGTACAACCGGGTGACGAAGTAATTTGCCAAAGCATGACATTTTCAGCATCGGCAAACCCAATTTTATATCTTGGTGCCACACCTGTTTTTGTAGATAGCGAAACACAAACTTGGAACCTTTGTCCCGTAGCATTAGAAGAAGCTATTTTAGCTCGAATCCAAAAAGGAAAGAAACCAAAGGCGATTATTGCAGTACATTTATACGGAGTGCCTTATCAAATTGAAGCAATCAGAGTCGTAGCAGATACGTATCAAATTCCAATTCTTGAAGATAGTGCAGAAGCATTAGGCAGCACATACAAAGGACAAAAATGTGGTACGTTTGGAAATATTGGTATTTTGTCATTTAATGGTAATAAAATCATTACTACTTCTGGTGGTGGAGCAATAGTCACGCAAACGGAAGCACTAAAAGAAAAAGCCATTTTCTATGCTACACAAGCTAGAGATAACGCACCGCATTACCAACATAGTGAAATAGGTTACAACTACCGCATGAGCAACATTTGTGCAGGTATTGGACGAGGGCAAATGGAAGTATTAGACAAGCATGTTGCCTTACGAAGACAAATGCACGATTTTTATGTAGAAGTATTTGCAGGAGTTGAAGGCGTGGAAGTATTTTCTTCTCCAACTGAAGACTATTATGCTAATTATTGGCTAAGTGCCATTACCATTGACGAAAACAAAACCAAAGGCATCACAAGAGAAACACTTAGGTTAGCCTTAGATGCTGAAAATATTGAATCCCGTCCGTTGTGGAAACCCATGCATTTACAACCCATTTTCTTCAACTACCCGTATTACGGAAAGCAGGTAGCCGAAACACTTTTTGAAACGGGATTGTGTTTGCCTTCCGGTTCTAATCTTACTGATGAGGATCGCACCCGAATAAAAAAAGCAATACATACTATTTTCAAACACCAATAAAAAAACCGCCAGATGGCGGTTTTTTTATTGTCTATTTCATTTTTTATTTCAAAACTCACGTATAAGTTAATTCCCTTTGCGTTCCTTGCGAAAAACTTCGCGAACCTTGCGGTTAAAGCATTCAGTTTTCAGCAATTATTACTATTTAATTTGAAATAAATAAAATCTTAATGCTCTTAATGCCTCAATGTTTTAAAATCGCTTATTTGTGCTATTGAATGCGAAGCATTTTCTTATATTTCCTTATATGCCTTATATGGTCACACTTCAACATCCAAAACACGCTTTATACAATTCTCATAGCGCGCTTGGCGTAAAACTTCGCGAACTTTGCGGTTAAAGCATAAGCTGTCAGCAATCAGCCGTTAGCTTTTCGTAAATCCCAAATCGTAAATCTCAAATTTCCACTTCATCAATCTAACAATCTAAATATCTAATTCACTAATTGGCACATTAGCTCATTGGCACATTGACTAATTACCCTCAAATTTTCCAAATCAAATTCACCCCACCACGATAAGGCAACCATTCGCCACTTTTATTAAATTTATCGGCATCTTCATAACGCACACCAGTTGTGCTATCGTATCCTTTATAAAAACTTTGAATCGTACCACCACCTACAAAAGCTTCTAAAGCAAACTTCTCGGTTATGGCATACACATAACCAATACTAATACCGGCCATATAATTATACCCTTTCTGATAATAATTAGTATTTTCATAACCATATTTTTGCAAATTAAACGTACTTCCTCCAATATGTCCTCCCACATAAAAACCGGTTAGCTCGGGCTTCGAATAATAACGAATTTCAGGGGTAACAATTAAAAAGCGCAAGGGCATACCGTTATAACTATTGAACACGGAACCAATAGCATCAATATGAAAGCTAAATCGTTTGCCCAAGCCTTTTTCATAACCTACTGAAGGAAAGCCAAGTAGCGTAGTAGCCGCATTCACATGAACCCGTTGTTGCCCAAAAACATTACTAAAAAACAACACAAAACAAACAACCAAAAAACGATTCATATTTAAAATTTTGGTAAATATAAGTATTTAAATTTTCAACAAGAACTGAAAAAAACCAATCTTATATTTTTTTTAGTCAAAAAAAGTATAACTTTGTGTATAATAATTCCCCAAGTATGCAATCTAAAATTAAAACCTTCATAAATTTAAAAAAACTTAGTTTTTTACCCTCATGGTCTATTTTATTAATTGATATAGTTATTTCTTTTATAATTGGCACTATTTCCTTTTTTATTTTTAAGAAAATAGGGGTAAAATTCCACAATGCCTTTTCTGTCCAAGTTCGACTAGCATTCTTAATTTTTACCTATGGTTTCTATTTCTTTATTTTTAGAACCTACAAAGGAATCATTCGTTACTCTAGTGTGGGGGATGCTGCCCGAATTTTCAAAGCAGTTTTTTCTTCTTTCGTCACTATAGCTATACTAGATTACGGTTATTTTTTTATACAAGGGCAACACGTGTTTGTAATATTAACTGTTTTTTTCTCCGCACTTTTCATCTTTTTTTCATTAGTTTCTTTCCGAATTTTAATTAAAACACTTTTTAAATATTTCACCGGAAACGAAGAAATCTCTGTAATTGAAAACATTGTATTTATTGGAGTTAACAGTACTACAATTGCAATGGCAGAAGTATTTGTTAATGATAATTCGCAATACAAGTTGCAGTTTTTTATTGACAAAAATAAATTCCTAAACGATAAAAAAGTATTGGGAATTCCCGTTATAGCCAAAACCAATTCAATCATTGCTATTTTACGTTACAACAAAATAAAACATGTGGTTTTAATTAAGAATTATTTACCAGAAAATGAAGAAGTAGAATTATTAAATGATTGTTTGCGCTTTAAAATTAATGTCTACAACCCTAAATTAATGAGCGGATTTGATTCCAATGCAAACACTTTAAAATCCCTTAAAAAATACACCATTGATGAATTGATGTTTCGCGACACAATAAGCATTAACAACCCAAGCGTCATCAATACATTTAATGGTAAAACCATATTAGTAACAGGAGGAGCTGGATCTATTGGAAGCGAAATTGTCAACCAACTATCCAATTTTAATCCCAATCAAATTATTATTTTAGATCAAGCAGAAACGCCGTTGAATTCCATTCAACTTACCATTTCAGCAGCTTTTCCAAACTTGATTTGTAACTATGAATTAGTAGATGTCACCAATAAAGCAGAAGTTACAAAACTGTTCCAAAAATACCAACCCGATATTGTTTTTCATGCTGCAGCATACAAGCACGTTCCAGTCTTAGAAACTAATTTCATGCAAGCGGTAAAAGTAAATATTTTTGGCACGAAAAATATACTAGATGCTGCTTTAGAATTTAAAACCAACCGATTGGTTTTCATTTCTACGGATAAGGCTGTGAACCCAACAAATGTTATGGGTGCTTCAAAACGAATTGCAGAAATAATGGTGCAGGCGCGTTTTCATAACCAAAAAAGTTCAGATAAAACACAAATCATCACCACACGTTTTGGTAATGTGTTAGGTTCTAACGGTTCTGTGGTGAATTTATTCGAAAAACAAATTAAGGAGGGCGGACCCATAACCGTAACGCATCCAGAAATTAACCGTTTCTTTATGACCATTCCAGAAGCTTGTAAGTTAGTTTTAGAAGCAGGAACCATGGGAGCAGGGGGTGAAATCTATATTTTTGATATGGGTAGACCCATTTTTATCAAAGATTTAGCAGAAAAAATGATTCGCTTAAGCGGAAAAGAACCCTATGACGACATTGACATTATCTATACCGGTTTACGTCCAGGTGAAAAGTTATATGAAGAAGTCTTAGCTGATACTTCAAAAACGCTACCTACGTATCATCCAAAAATCTTAATTGCACAAGATCCAATATTTTGTTACGAAAAAGTAGAGGAATTTTTATTCAAATTAAACAACAACACGTTTGAAAATAAAGCGGAATTAATTGAAGCATTTACCGAATTAGTACCCGAATTTATTCATACACCTCAAGAATAGACCCGTTAAACTTCTAGTATGGTAATTCTGTTAATTGCTTTTGTTTTTTTACTTTTAGTGATAGCTATCACAGCAATTGACACACAATCAAATGGTTTTTTTACACAAGAGCGAATAGGGCAATACGGAAAATCATTTCTGATTTATAAGTTACGAACCCTACATGTCAAAACAAATAAAACCTCCTTGTGGGGAAGAATGTTACGAAAAACCAAGTTAGACGAACTTCCGCAACTTCTTAATATTTTAAAAGGCGAAATGACGTTAGTAGGACCTCGTCCAGATGTAGCTGGCTATGCCGATAAATTAGAGGGTGCAGACCGTATTATCTTAAACCTAAAACCAGGCATCACCGGTTTAGCTTCCTTAAAATACCGCAACGAAGAACACATCTTAGCGCAACAAACTCACCCACAACACTACAACGATGAGGTCATCTGGCCAGACAAAGTACGAATAAACAAATGGTATGCAGAAAATCGCACTATTAGTATGGACGTCCAAATTATTTTTTTCACGCTAGTTCCCATGCCTTTTGATGTGGATCGTTTTATAGAGGGGAAAAGGGATTAGGGAAGAGTGAAAAGTAAAAAGTGATAACTGACAACCGACAACAGAGAACAGACAACCGAAAACAGACTTACAACCTACTTTACCATATTTCATGGCTACTTCCTTATATGTTTAATTAAAAAAACCTTTGCGCTCCTAGTGCCTTCCTAGTGTTCTTTGTGGTTTAAAAAACTTCTCACTCCCAACACCCATCATCCATCACCCAACACTCCCACATTTATTAACAATTTGTTAATACTTTTTTGCTTTTATCGATGATTATTTTATTATTTTTGAAAAAGAATAATAAATCCCTAATAGATAACTTTTTAAACAACAATTTTATGAAATACATACTACCATTTAATTTTTTAATCCCTTTGGCATCAAGCAACTCAGAAAAAAAGGCAATACGGTTGAAGAATCTGCTAGCACTAGTGGTGACGGTGTTGGGAATGGGTGTGAGTTGGGGGCAACTGCTTCAATGGAATACTTTTGCGAATACAGGTACTGAAACAACTGAACCAAGTATATTCAATAATGCAAATATTTCAGCAGCTAACCTTACTCAGGGGACTATTACTTCTGCTTCAAATTCAAACAGATTTGGAGGTACCGGGTGGTTCAATACTGGAAATACTGCAACTGCAGCAGGTAATACTTTGTCAGAAGCTATAGCGGGAAATGATTACATACAATTTATTGTTACTCCAAATTCAGGTTTTAGTTTTACACCAACCTCTTTTGTTTTTCAATGGGATAAATCTGGGACTGGACCAAAAAGTTTAACCTTGCGCTCTTCAGCTGATGCTTTTGCTGCAGACTTAGGAACTATATCAACTGCAGCTGCGTTGGGTACATCGAATACTATTACTATTTCTGGGTTAACGAGTTTAACAACAGCTACAACCTTTCGTATTTATGGTTATGGGGCCACAGCAACTAGTGGTAGTGGTGGCTTTGATGTTGGTTCAAATATAGTTAATGTTCAGCTTAATGGAACAACAGCATCTACCGCAACCCCATCTATTGCACTCTCATCACCTTCTCAGATAGCGGCAGGTAATGTAAATCAAGGGGCTACATCACATATATTATCAAATTTCCAAGCTGCAGTTACAGTTGCAGATGCGAGTTTAAATGCTATGACAGTAGTAACAGATGGAACTTATTCTACAAGTTCACACGTTAGTAATTATAAATTAATGTACAACGCTTCATCAAATACATTTGGTTCAGCAATCCAAATAGGAACCACTCAACCAAGTGTAGCTTCAGCAGGTACAATTACATTTAGTTCTCTTAATACAACAATTACAAATGGTAATATAGGATATTTTTGGATAACAGCAGATATTGATGCAAATGCTACAGCCGCTCAAACTGTAAGTATTGCTGCAAACCCAACGTTTACTTTTGCTTCAGGTTCACCAACAGGTTCCATTTCGGCATCAGGCGCACAAACATTTGTTGCTGTTACACCAAATATTGCTATTTCAAGTAATCACCCAACAGCATCTGGTATTAATCAGAATGCAACCAACCAAGTTTTTGGTTCGATTGCTTTGGCTGCTACTACTGCTAATGCCTCTTTAAATAGCGTTACAATTACTACTGGCGGTACCTATCAAATTAGTGACTTAGTGGCTTCAAGTTTTAAATTATATTACACCACTTCCAATGTTTTTTCCGCTGCTACTCAGCTAGGTTCGGCTCAAGCAATTGTTGCTTCAGGTAATACTATTACGTTTTCAGGTTTAAGTCAAATCATTAATTCAGGTGTTACTGGTTATTTATGGTTTACTGCTGATGTTGCGTACAATGCAGTTAATGGAAGAACTTTATCAACTGCTTCAACTGCATTTAACAATATTACTTTTGCAACTGGTAACAAAACAGGAGCTGACCCAGTAGTTGCTGGAAATGACCATACAGTCACAACTGTTTCGCCAAACGTAACTATTTCACAGGTGGGTCCAACGGTTGGGAACATTATTAATAATATAAACAATCAAATATTATATCAATTAAGTCTTGTAACTGCTGATAATGCAACAGATATTAATAGTTTAACTTTAACTACTGCCGGTACTTATGTACCTAGTGATTTAACAGCAAATGGTTTTAAACTTTGGTACAATACCGTAAATAGTTTATCGGGTGCAACACAACTAGGATCAGGACAAGGGATTGTTTCTACTGGAAATACTATAACATTTTCAGGTTTGACACAAAAGTTAAATATTGGAACTAGCTTCTTATTACTAACTGTGGATGTTGCGTCTGGAGCTACTCCAGGAAATAATATAAATATTACGTCTACCCCTTTTACAAATATTACTTTATCAGCGGGTAACAAATTAGGAGACAATCCTTCAACTGCAGGGGGGGTAAAAACTATTAGAATAGATATTGCTGTTGGTGATGTGGTTATTAATCAGTTTAGTCCAGATTATTCAGGTGGATCAAATGAATATGTTGAAATAGTTAATAAAACAGGGAATACCATCGATTTGTCTACTCTTAAATTATCATACCAATCAAGTTCTGGAAGTTCAGGGACCGCTGGAGCAACTCTATCAGGTAGTTTAGCACCATATAGTTTTTGGTTATTATCGCCAGATACTACTATAACAACAGGTCTTACTAGTAACTTAACTAGAGATGGTTCTTTTACGGCAGGTTTTGCCGGGGCGAGTGGTCAAATAGCCATACAGCGCGTTTCAGACAATACAATTATTGATGCTGTTGGATATGGGACTTTAACTGGAGGAACTTTTTCTGAAGGTACTCCTGCTTCAACACCACTAGTAGATGGTGGTTTAAGAAGAGTAATAGATGGTGCTGATACGGGTGTTAACAGCACAGATTATACAACAGTTACTAATGCAAACATTTATTTAAGAAATAGCAATTCTAGATTAGGTATTGCAGGAAGTACTATCGGCGCTGGAACTTTTACAGATTTTGTTGTAACCGGAAACACCTCGTTGAGCGGCGCTGTGAATGTTACAAATAGATTATCACTAATTGGTGGAACTTTAACTACTGGTGATAACTTAACTTTAAAATCATCATCAACAGGAACCGCAAACGTACCACCAATTACTGGAGCAATAACCGGCAACGTAACAGTAGAACGCTACATTCCATTAGGAAAACGCGCATTCAGATTATTAAGCCCTGCGGTAACCACCACAACGTTTATTTCAGGCAACTGGCAAGAACAAACCCATATTACTGGTGGTTTAGGTGCAACTGGTTTAGGCTTTGATGCTACTGAAACCAATAATCCGTCGATGTTTACCTATGACAACCAAGCGGCACAGGGTGTAAGCGGTTGGACACCAATTCCCAACACCAATAATACAAATTTAATTGCAGGAGTAGGATATAGAGTTTTAATTAGAGGTGACAAAACGCCTGCAAATATCACTTCAGCTTCAGCTAATGATATGAATGCTGCCATCACATTAAGCGCTACAGGAACCTTAAAAACAGGAACCGTTGCCTTAAGTTCAAGTAGTACACCATCAATTAATAGTACAACTAACACAGTTACTAATGGTTATAGTTTAGTGGGCAACCCATACCAAAGCGCAGTAGATTGGCATTTAGTTACTAAAACGGGTATTGAGGATACGTATTATGCCTGGGCTCCAAACATGGGGACAGGAGCTGCGAGAGGTAATTATGTAGCTTATAATGTTTCAACAGGTAATAGTGGTGGAGGCTCAGTAGGTCAATTCATTCAACCTGGTCAAGCGTTTTTCGTAAAGAATACAGGTTCAAGTGCAGGTACATTAACCTTTGAAGAAGCGCACAAAGCGACAACTAGTGCTAATGTATTTAGAACCGCAAATACTCCTACTTTGGCGGTAGCGTTATATGATCCTAACGAACTAGCAATAGGAGCGTATCCTATTGATGCAACGAAAGCTGTTTTTAGTTCTGATTACTCAAACGAATTAGGACTTGGTGATGCTACGAAATTAGAAGCAGCAGGTGAAAACATCGCATGGTTTAGAAACAATACTAAACTAGCCATTGATGCAGCGGCACCAGTAACTACATCAGATGAGTTAGCGATGAAAACTATGCGTTTAGGAGCAAATAAAAATTATACGTTTAAAATTCAAACTACTAATTTTGACACAGCTTTAACACCTTATTTAGTAGATAATTTCTTAAACACACAAACAGAAATTACTACTTCACAAGCATATTTAGCATCATTTGCAACGACAAGTAACCAAGCTTCTTACAGTGAGGATCGTTTTAAAATTGTATTTCAAACCAGCGCATTAACTACGGATGATTTTGTAAAAAACATCAAATTATATCCTAACCCAGCAAAAGCAGGAGGTAGTTTCTATGTTGATGGCATTACAGAAGCAACAGTTTCAGTATACAATGTTGTAGGACAAAACATTCCGGTAACGGTAATGAGCCAAGGAAATGCCATTCAGGTAACACCAAGTGCTAGTTTAAGTAAGGGTGTGTATTTAGTAAGCATTACTTCACAAGGCGTAACCAAACAAGTAAAATGGATTGTAGAATAATAATACGAAGCAAAATGAAAAATACAGCAAAAATAATATACAGTATCGCTTTAGTGTTAGTTACTTTCACACTGCAAGCACAAGAACCTTTTCAAGATGACACACAAGACGTTCCGGTAGATGATTATTTACCATTGCTTTTTATAACAGCAATAGGAATAGCATATTGGCTAATTCATAAAAGAAAACTGGTTAAATAAATAACAAAAACCGTCTCAATATGAGGCGGTTTTTTTATTTTATTTGGTAAAAAGGTATAGGGTATACGCTAAAAAAAAATTATTTTAACTTCGTTATTCCAATTTATTTTCAAATCTTCAAATCTCCAAATTGTTAAATTGATTCATCACCCATCACCCATCACCTATCTCCCCTAAACAGCTTTTCATCGAATAAATAAACCCTTCATCGAAAATAATGTAAAAATAAAATTAATTAATTGTAAAATTGTAGATTATATTAATTTAAAGCTAACAATACCCTATTTATTAACCTATTTTATTGCATTTATGATAAAATCAATTACACAAAAAGGCACTAAAAATCTAGTGCGTAACTTAAACAGCTATCCTATAAGTTGTATTAAACCAATCAAACACCTTACTTGTTTACTCATCTTACTTTTTTCAAGTATGGGTTGGGGGCAGGTCTATTTGGCTAATCAATCATTTGATGGGACAACATTCGTGCCTTCTAGTTGGACTAATTTACTTACTTCAGGATCAAATACTTGGACAAGAGCTACATCAGGAACATATCCAACATGTTCTCCTCGTTCAGGAACAGGTATGGCAATGTTTAATTCATATTCTAGTCCAGGTACAGGAGTAAGATCTTTAATAACGCCTGTATTAGATTTTTCTACTGCTGGAACAAAACGTATAACATTTTGGATGTATAGAGATAATGGATATCCTACTGATGCTGATAAAATTGAAATTTATACAAACACTAGTGCTAATTTAACAGGTGCTACATTATTAGGTACAATAAACAGATCAAGAAGTTTAGCTCCTACTGTTGGTTCAGATGGATGGTATGAATACTTTTATGATGTTACTACAACAAGTGCTACAACATATGTTATTTTTAAAGCAATTGGTGCATATGGAAATAATATGTACGTTGATGATATTAAAGTTGAAGCACCACCAACACCTTGTTCAGGTACGCCAACAGCAGGTACTATTTCTACAGCAAATCAATATTTGTGTAGCGGTGCAACCGTACCAAATCTAGTGAATACAGGTTTTTCTTCAGGAGTTACTGGAATTACGTTTCAATGGGAGCAATCTACAGATAATGCTACTTGGGCTAATGTTACTACTGGTACTGGTGCAACAACAGCCACTTATACGCCACCTGCTTTTGCAGGTACAACTATTTACTACCGTTGCAATGTAACGTGTGCTAATGGTGGCGGTGCTGCGGCAACACCCTCTGTGTCAATTAATCCGCCCGCTAATCCAGTAACACAGGTTACCAATGCAGTAGCTTCTTCAATTAGTTATACAGGTTTTACCACTACATGGGTAAATGGTAACGGAAACAGACGTGTGGTGTATTTAAGCGATACAGCCATCGTTGATCCTTCAAATGCAACAGGTGCAGCAGTGCATACAGCAAATACGGTTTATACAGGAAGTGGCCAACAAATTGTCTATGACGGAACGGGAACAAGCGTTTCAGTAACAGGTCTTACTTTAGGTACTACCTATTATGTTAAAGTTTTTGAATATACAAGATGTGGTGCTGCTCCTTATGATTATTATTACAGCGCAATTTCTGGCACTAACGCCATTTCAGTGTCAACGTCAAGTATTTCTCCAACACCTTGGTCAGAAGGTTTCGCAACAGGAGTAGCTACCTTTCCAAACTGGCTAGTAACAGCTGGTTCTGTAGGAACAATCACAGCTGTAAATCCAGCGTTAAGCTCCAATTATTACTATGTAAATTTATATGGCACTCAACCTGTAGCTGCTATTACTACGCCAATCATTGGTTCAATGCCATCAAATTACCGTTTTGTAGTAAAGTATAAATTAGCAAATTATAGTTCTCCGTATGCTCCTCCAGCAAGTGGAAGTGGTAATTTTATCGTCGCTATTTCTACAGATAATGGCTCAAGTTATACAGATGTTGAAACTATTGCAAACAATGCTGTTGCTGGATGGCAAGAATATATACTTAATTTAAGTGCTTATGTCGGTCAAAACATTCGTATTCGTCTTACTGGAAATAGAACAAGTGGCGATTATTATTTAGCATTTGATAATTATAGTGTGGAAGCCATACCCTCTTGTTTATCTCCAAACACATTAGTTTTATCATCTATTACAAACAATAGTGCTTCATTATCTTGGACAGCACCTGCATCTGCTCCAGGAAGTGGTTATGATGTGTATTATAGCACAACGAATACTGCGCCAACTGCTGGGACAACCCCATCTGCCAATGTGCCTTCAGGAACAACTTATGCGTTTAGTGGATTAACAGCAAGTACCACTTATTATTCTTGGGTACGTTCTAATTGTGGTTCTGGTGATGTAAGTTTATGGGTAGCAAGTGCTAGTTTTACAACATCGTGTAATCCTGTTTCCTCTTTGCCTTGGACTGAAGGATTTGAAGGGTTGTCAAGCGTAAGCACAACAACATTTCCAAGCTGTTGGCTAGAAGGAACGGGTATAAATTGGGGTTCACTAAGTGCATCTACTTCATCATATAACGACCCAAGAACAGGAAATTATTATATTGGATGTATGTATGGAGGTACAAATGATCGTATTTGGACACCTGGTTTTCAATTAACAGCAGGAGTATCCTATGATTTTAGTACATATTTTGTTGGTGATGGTTACAGTGGTTGGACAGGAGACATAGTTTATAATACATCTGCATTAGCTTCAGGTGAAACAGTTTTAGGGACTTCTTTTATTACCAGTTCTACAGCGTCTACTACTGCTATTAATTATTCACAAATTACTAGAACTTTTGTTCCTTCAACTTCGGGTATTTATTATTTTGGAATTAGAATAACTTCGTCATATGTTCCTTATAGTTATTTAGCATTTGACGATTTTAAGTTAGAGTTATCCCCAACATGTTCTGCTCCAACATCACTTTCAATTTCTTCAATCACGAATTCGGCGGCAAATTTATCTTGGACAGCTCCTGCATCTGCACCAGCAAGTGGTTATGATGTTTATTACAGTACGACGAATACTGCGCCAATAGCTGGAACAAGCCCAACTGCCAATGTGTCGTCAGGAACTAATTATGCTTTTACTGGATTAACAGCAAGTACCACTTATTACTCGTGGGTACGTTCTAATTGTGGTTCTGGGGATTTAAGTACTTGGGCTGCAAGTGCAAGTTTTACAACACAATGTAATCCTGTTTCAGTACCCTATTCTCAAGATTTTGAAAGTGTAACTATTCCTGCGTTACCTATTTGTACCAGTATTGAAAATGCAGGAACAGGTAATAATTGGAAAACAGCCAGTCCAGGATTATATGGTTTTACTACTAAATGTTTAAATTATTCATATAATGGCAATAATCCTGCTAACGCTTGGTTTTATACAGCAGGAATTAATTTAACGGCAGGTACTTCATATCGAATTTCCTATAATTATGGTAGTAGTTCAACAACTTCTTACCCAGAAAATTTAAAAGTAGCTTATGGAGTTGCTGCGTCAAGTGCTAGTATGACAACAACATTAGCAACTCATACTAATATATTAACGAATTCGGCGCCTTCAAGTACTGTAGATTTTACTCCAAGCACTACCGGTATTTATTATTTTGGCTTCAATGCTTTTTCTGATACAGATATGGAGGACTTATATGTTGATAATATTTCAATAATACTTACTCCAAACACCTGGACAGGTACCACAAGTAATTCTTGGAGCACAGCAAGTAACTGGTCATTAAGTACGGTACCAACTTCTTCAGATGATGTATTAATTTCTTCAAACGGTTCAAATGCACCGGTTATGGATGTAGATGTTACTATTCCTGCAGGAAAAAGTTTAACAGTAAGCGGTACAGGAACATTAAATATTGCGCCAGGTAAAGTATTAACTATAGCAGGAACCGCTAATTTTGGAGCAAGACCAGTAACCTTTAAATCAGATGCCACAGGAACAGCTATGTTAGGTCCATTAACAACAGGAACCCTTGCGGGTGCAACCAGTGTTACCGTAGAACGTTACATCCCTTTAGGCAAACGCGCTTTTAGATTATTAAGTCCGGCGGTAACCACTAGCAACAATATTTCACAAAACTGGCAATTGGCTACACACATTACGGGTACGAGTGGTGCTTCAGGCGGCTTTGATGTTACTGAAACCAATAACCCATCTATGTATACCTATGACAACCAAGCGGCACAGGGTGTAAGCGGTTGGACACCAATTGCCAACACCAATAATACAAATTTAATTGCAGGAGTAGGATATAGAGTTTTAATTAGAGGAGACAAAACGCCTGCAAACATCACTTCAGCTTCAGCTGATAATATGAATGCAGCCATTACATTAAGCGCTACAGGAACCTTAAAAACAGGAACTGTTGCCTTAAGTTCAGGCAGCACACCATCAATAAATAATACAGCAAATACAATTACTAATGGTCATAGTTTAGTGGGCAACCCCTATCAAAGTGCTGTAGATTGGCATTTAGTTACTAAAACAGGTATTGAGGAAACTTATTATGCCTGGGCTCCAAATATGGGAACAGGAACTGCGAGAGGTAATTATGTAGCTTATAATGTTTCAACAGGTAATAGTGGTGGAGGCTCAGTAGGTCAATTCATTCAACCTGGTCAGGCGTTTTTCGTAAAGAATACAGGTTCAAGTGCAGGTATATTAACCTTTGAAGAAGCAGATAAAGCGACAACTAGTGCTAATGTATTTAGAACCGCAAATACTCCTAGTTTGGGGGTAGCGTTATATGATCCTAATGAATTGGCAATTGGCGGGTATCCTATTGATGCTACAAAAGCTGTTTTTAGTTCAGAGTACTCAAACGAATTAGGTCTTGGTGATGCTACAAAATTAGAAGCAGCAGGTGAAAACATTGCGTGGTTTAGAAACAATACTAAACTAGCTATTGATGCAGCGGCACCAGTAACTACTTCAGATGAATTAGCGATGAAAACTATGCGTTTAGGCGCAAATAAAAATTATACGTTTAAAATTCAAACGACTAATTTTGACACAGCTTTAACACCATATTTAGTAGATACTTTCTTAAACACGCAAACAGAAATTGCTACTTCACAAGCGTTTTTAGCATCATTTGCAACCACAAGTAACCAAGCTTCTTACAGTGAGGACCGTTTTAAAATTGTGTTTCAAACCAGCGCGCTA
>NZ_JBIIWV010000161.1:0-4480 GCF_044338735.1 Flavobacterium sp.
AACGCAATCCTGATGAAGAAGCGATGCTTTGGGAAGCCTATCATGTAAAAGATAATTCTAGATTAGGATGTCAAATTCCAATTACAGAAGATATAGAAGGATTAGAAATTGAAATAGCACCTGAACAATAAAAAAGCGAGAATTTTTCTCGATTTTTTATTTTATACCAATTCATGTTTGAGTTCCATTTGGGCTTCAATAGCGTTCCATAGCCCGATTCTTTTTTCTAAAGCTAAAACCGAAACTTCTTCTACTTCCTTCCATTTTTGATCCGAATCTCCACAAAGTTCAGCGATCATTTGCATGGCCATTGGTCCGTGTTCGTCGGAATCTAATTCGATATGTCTTTCAAAATAATAAATCAGTTTTGATAAATCAGTTTCTGGAAAGTTTTGCTGAAAATTTCTCAAGATTTCGGTAAACATATTCGGTATTAAATCTTCTCTTCCAAAAGTAAAAGCAGCTGCAATTTCATGTGGTTTGCCTTCTTCAATCACTCGAAACGTAAAATCTAAAAACGCTTTCACATTCGGATGTAAATCACTTTGTTTAATCGATACAAAAATGTTTTTTGTTTCTTCTACATTTTGTAAAAAAGCGGCAATTTGAACAGTAGAAGCACCACTTTGTTTCATGGCATCTAAATACATTTCAAAATGACTTTGACGCGTTCCATCTAATGTTAAATCGGTTTCCTCTGCAACAACAATTTCATTAATTAAATAACGAATTTCTGGATTTCCAATGGGCAACCAGGGAGTAGTTGTGCAGGTCAATTTGTTTTGCAAAGCCTTTAAAAGCGACATGAAATCCCAAACCGCATAAATATGATTTTCTAAAAAGCAATGTAAATCGTCAATCGTTTTTACTTTGTTATATAACGAATGACTCAATAATTGTACTTTTTGATTTTGTATGGCGCTATTAATTTGTGCAGTTCTCATTTTTGATTTTTTTGTAAAATTATAAAAGCTCCTCCAAACAGAGAAGCTTTTTATATCAATTTTAAATATTGTTTAATTACTTAAAAGCAGAAAAACCAGTTACATCCATACCTGTAATTAACAAATGAATGTCGTGTGTTCCTTCATATGTCACCACCGATTCTAAATTCATCATGTGTCTCATGATAGAATATTCACCAGTAATTCCCATTCCTCCTAGCATTTGACGAGCATCACGTGCAATGGTTAAGGCCATATCCACGTTGTTTCTTTTTGCCATCGAAATTTGAGCTGTAGTTGCTTTTCCTTCATTTTTTAAAACACCAAGTCTCCATGTTAACAGTTGTGCTTTGGTGATTTCAGTAATCATTTCGGCTAATTTCTTTTGTTGCAATTGTGTTGCTCCAATAGGTTTGTCAAACTGAATACGTTCTTTTGAATAACGTAAAGCAGTGTCATAACAATCCATAGCAGCTCCAATAGCACCCCAAGCAATTCCATAACGTGCTGAATCTAAACAACCTAGCGGCGCTCCTAATCCAGATTTGTTTGGCAATAAGTTTTCTTTGGGCACTTTTACGTTATCAAAAATAAGTTCTCCAGTAGCTGAAGCTCTTAATGACCATTTATTGTGTGTTTCAGGAGTGGTAAACCCTTCCATCCCTCTTTCTACAATTAATCCGTGAATTCTTCCTTCTTCATTTTTCGCCCAAACTATAGCAATATCTGCAAAAGGGGAATTTGAAATCCACATCTTAGCACCATTTAAAAGATAATGGTCTCCCTTATCTTTAAAATTAGTTGTCATCCCGCCAGGATTTGACCCGTGATCAGGCTCGGTTAAACCAAAACAACCAATTAATTCGCCAGTGGCTAATTTTGGTAAATATTTCATGCGTTGTTCTTCGTTCCCGTATTTCCAAATAGGATACATTACTAATGAAGATTGAACAGAAGAAGTAGAACGAACGCCCGAATCTCCTCTTTCAATTTCTTGCATGATTAATCCATACGAAATTTGGTCTAATCCAGCACCACCATATTCAACAGGAATGTAGGGACCAAAACCTCCAATTTCGCCCAAACCTTTTACAATTTGTTTAGGAAATTCTGCTCTTTGCGCATATTCTTCAATAATGGGAGAAACTTCTTTTTTAACCCAAGCACGTGCAGCATCACGCACCATTTTATGTTCGTCAGATAATAATTCGTCTAATAAATAATAATCTGGCGATTGAAATAAGTCTGGTTTCATAAATTGATGTTTTGAAAGGAACAAAAGTAAGTAAAGATTTTTAACAAATCAATGAACGAATGTTATAATTTAAAATTACATCTTCAAATAAAAATCCTTGGTCAATTCGATATATTCAGGGGTATATTGATGACGTGAAATTTCAATAGTGAGTTCATCAATCAACGGAGTTTGTTCAATCCGAGAAAATGCCAACAAACTTCTTTTAATTTCTGCGGTTGGCGTGCCTTTTACATGTGTAATTTTAAGCGGAAATAGATCCAATTCTTTACACATCAAAACAAATTTTGCTTCTTCTTTAAAAGGAATAATTACCGAAAATATTCCGTTATCCGAAAGTAATAAAGCAGCAGCTTCAATTAATTCTTCAAAAGGCAAGGCGTCTTGAAATCGTGCCAAATCACGTTGCGAATCATCGGTTTTAAAATCTTCAGAATAAAAAGGAGGATTGGAAATAATTAAATCATACTCGTCTTCAGGTTCGTCCACAAATTCGTCTAAACCTGCATGAAAACAAAATAATTGATCACCCCAAGGCGAAGTTTCAAAATTTTCAACACATTGTTCGTAAGCTTCTTCGTCAATTTCGATAGCGTCAATTTGTTCCGAATTACTTCTTTGCGCTAGCATTAAGGATAAAATTCCGGTTCCTGCCCCAATATCTAATATGTTATAAGGATTATTAATTAACGGAGTCCAAGCGCCCAATAAAACACCATCTGTTCCCACTTTCATGGCAGATTTTTCTTGTTGAATAGAGAATTGTTTGAATTTGAACAAAATGAATAAAGATAGAATTAAATCAACTTAAAAAATTGTAAACTGAGACTGCGACTGTAAACTATTGTAAATACAAATCAACCAAACCTTCAGGAGTTTCTAAAGTAATGGTTTTGTTTTTTCGGTCTAAAGCAATAATGAAATCATCAATTAGCGGAATTAAAATTTCAGTTCCGTTCTTATCAATTTCAAAAAGGGGTTGCGCACCGCTATCATTAATAGCAGTAATTTTTCCAATGTTACCTCTTTTGGTGTCTATCACATCAAATCCTATTACTTCATGAAAGTAGAATTGTGTTCCTTCTAATTTTGGTAACATAGAAAGTGGGAGATAGATTTCGCTGCCCATAATTTCGTCGGCATCTTCTTCAGTTTGAATGTCTTCAAAACGAACGCGAAGAAATTTTTCTTTATGAAGCGAACTACTTTCAATAAAAAATGGAACCAGTGTTTTGTTGAGTTCAACAAATACTGATTCCAAATTTTGATACAATTGGGGTTCATCGGTATCTAAATACGCTAATACTTCCCCTTTGAAACTAAATTTTTTTGCGATTTTACCTAAATAGAAACAATCTTCTTTACGCATGTAATCGCTGTATGATTAAGCTTCTGTTTCTTCGTTGCTTTCTTCAGCTGCTGGAGTTTCTTCAGCTACTGCTTCAACTGCTGGAGTTTCCTCAACTACAGTTTCTTCAACTTCTGCCACTGCTTCAACTTCTGGAGCTGCTTCTTCAGTTATTGCTTCAACTTCTGGAGTTTCCTCAACTATAGTTTCAACAACTTCTTCTGGAGCCTCTACTTCTGCCACTGCTTCTACTTCTGGAGCTGCTTCTTCAGCTACTGCTTCAACTGCTGGAGTTTCCTCAACTGCAGTTTCTACAACTTCTGTTGGAGTTTCTACTTCAACTGCTGGAGCTTCTACTTCAGCTTTCGCTGCTTCAGCTTGTGCTGCAATACGTTTTGCGTTAGCTTCTTTTTCAGCTTTTAAAGCTTTTGCTTTTGCTGCTTCATCTGCTTTTGATAATCCTGCTTTTTTAGTGTCTACCTTGTTTGCTTTTTCATCTAACCAAGCGGCTAATTTAGCATCTGCTTGCTCTTGAGTTAAAGCACCTTTACGAACTCCTCCATCTAAATGGTGTTTTAATAAAGCACCTTTGTAAGATAAAATTGCTCTTGCCGTATCGGTTGGTTGAGCTCCGTTGTGTAACCATTGAACAGCACTTTCTAAGTTCAAATCAATAGTTGCTGGATTAGTGTTTGGATTGTAAGTTCCGATTTTTTCTAAGAATTTACCATCTCTTTTTGAGCGTGCATCTGCTGCAACAACCCAATAAAAAGGTTTCCCTTTTTTTCCGTGTCTTTGTAATCTAATTTTTACTGACATAATCTTGTGATTAATTTAAGGTACTCGACCTTGGTTATTTAAGGGTGCAAATATATAAAACTTTGTAATATAAATAACCTATCTCTGTAAAAAATATTTTTTAATAGATTTTGT
>NZ_JBIIWV010000162.1:0-4428 GCF_044338735.1 Flavobacterium sp.
AAACTGCTTCGAGCTAAGAAATTGTTGGCGGAGATAATCATTGGAAAGTAATTCACTTTTACAATTCCTAAAACTTTCCTAAAGTTTTTATTTTTTCTAAATTCATACTTCAAAATTCTAAATTTGATATTGTATCTTTGTGCATCTAATTGTTGGAATATGAACACTGTTTTAGAATCGATAACGCCGCCCGCACCCAAACCTAAATGGTTGCGCGTAAAATTACCAACGGGTCCTAAATATACAGAACTTCGCGGTTTAGTTGATAAATACAAATTAAACACCATTTGTACCTCTGGAAGTTGCCCAAATATGGGTGAATGCTGGGGCGAAGGTACCGCAACGTTCATGATTTTAGGAAATATCTGTACTCGTTCGTGTGGCTTTTGTGGTGTAAAAACAGGCCGACCTGAAACAGTAGATTGGGACGAACCTGAAAAAGTAGCACGTTCTATTAAAATTATGAACATCAAACATGCTGTTATTACTAGCGTGGATCGTGATGATTTAAAAGATATGGGTTCGATCATTTGGGCAGAAACAGTGAAAGCCATTCGCCGAATGAATCCAAACACGACTTTAGAAACTTTAATTCCAGATTTTCAAGGGAATACCAGAAATATAGACCGAATTATTGAAGTGGCACCCGAAGTAGTTTCGCACAACATGGAAACGGTCAAACGCTTGACGCGTGAAGTGCGCATTCAGGCTAAATATGAAAAAAGCTTAGAAGTGTTGCGTTATTTGAAAGAGCAAGGCATCAAAAGAACAAAATCGGGCATCATGTTAGGATTGGGTGAAACGGAGGAAGAAGTAATTCAAGTTTTACACGATTTAGCTGATGCGAAAGTGGACATTGTAACCATTGGTCAATACTTACAACCGAGTAAAAAACACTTACCTGTTAAAGAATTCATCACGCCAGAACAATTTGCAAAATATGAACAAATTGGGAAAGAATTAGGTTTTAGACATGTAGAAAGCGGTGCTTTAGTGCGATCTTCTTATCATGCCGAAAAACATATTCATTAAGCGGAATGATGGATGCTGGATGCTGGAAGTTTTTTTATATTCCGAATTCAAATAATTAATATTTACAACACTAACTTTTCAACTTGAAATTTGAAATCTGAAACAAAAATAAAAATTTCTATTAATGGTTTTGGAAGAATTGGACGAAATGTATTCCGATTACTTTTGAATCATCCTACAATTGAGGTAGTTGCTATAAATGACATTGCCGATAATAAAACAATGGCACATTTGATAAAGTATGATAGCATTCATGGTGTTTTACAGGAATCTGTTTCTTTTTTAGATGATTCAATAACTATTAATAATAATAACTATTTATTTTTTCACGAAAGTAACATTGGAAACTTAGATTGGAGATCATTAAATATTGATATTGTAATTGAATGTACTGGAAAATACAAAACATTTGAAGACCTGAACCAACATATTTTAGCTGGGGCGAAAAAAGTAATTTTATCGGCGCCTCCAGAAGACGAAAAAATAAAAACTGTTGTTTTAGGTGTCAACGAACATATTTTAGATGGTTCGGAAACCATTATATCCAATGCAAGCTGCACTACAAATAACGCAGCGCCAATGCTTAAAATCATTCACGAATTGTGTGGTATTGAACAAGCATATATCACAACCGTTCACTCCTACACTACAGATCAAAGTTTACACGATCAACCACATAAAGATTTACGAAGAGCACGCGGAGCTGCACAATCTATAGTTCCTACAACTACTGGAGCTGCAAAAGCATTGACCAAAATATTTCCAGAATTGGAAGGAAAAATTGGAGGTTGTGGCATTAGAGTTCCTGTTGCCGATGGTTCACTTACCGATATTACTTTTAATGTAAAACGGGAAGTTTCAATTGACGAAATTAATTTAGCGTTTAAAAAAGCGGCTGAAACCAATTTAAAAGGAATTATAGAGTATACCGAAGATCCAATTGTTTCGGTAGATGTTATTGGTAATCAAAATTCATGTGTTTTTGATGCCCAATTAACTTCAGTAATCGATAAAATGGTAAAAATCGTAGGTTGGTATGATAATGAAATTGGCTATTCATCTAGAATCATTGATTTAATTTCATTCGTATCCAAAAAATAAACTTTTTTTTTAATCACAAATCACTTAAATTGCGTGGTTAAAAATAATTTCATTTGAATTTACTTAAGCAAATTTTAATCGTATTCTTACTAGTAACTTGTACAAGCTACTCGCAATCAGTGTACAAAGATGTTGCCAAGATCAATGATAGTACCGATTACTATTTAGAAATTGGACTTTTTAACAAAGAGGAAAAAAAGTCGATCAGTAAGTCAATTTTATTTACAGAAAAAGCAATATCCTTTGCTAAAAATAAGCAGCAAAAAAATAAATTAGGAATTGGGTATTTGCAACTCGCCACAATTTACTTCGACATTGAAAAAAATGAACTTGCAATAGATAACTTCATAAGAGCAATCAATGTATTTGATAAAAAAAATCCGACTACAAATTTAGCACTCGCTTATTATGGATTAGGAAAATGCTATCTTAAAAAAAATAAAATTGGTGTAGCCGAAATTTATTTTGAAAAAGCAGCTTCACTTTATGAAGAACTTAATTTTTATGAAGCGATAGAACTAATCAACTTACAAAAAGGGATCATCAACAAAGAAAAAAGAAAGTTTGCAAACGCTACGTCAATATTAAAATCGGTTATTGAAAACTTAACAGAAGATACATTTATAACTACAAAAACTGAAGCTTACTTTCAATTAGGCGAAATTGAAATGGCACAAGGCAACTATACTTCAGCCATTAATTACTATAACCTTGCAAACAAATCAAACACTAATAATAAAACTGATTTTGGAATTTCAAAAAGAATTTTAAAGCAGTTGAGTGTTGGTTATGAAAAAGCAAAAAATCCTGACCAATCGTTAGTGTATTTGAAAAAATACTCCCACTTATCGGACTCATTAAATACCCGCTTTAATTCAAATGCTTCCGAAAACATGATTGATAAAGTTCAATTTGACGAACAATTAAAAAAAATTGAGCAGTTGGATAAAGAGAAAAAAAGCCAACAAAAAACACTACGCTTTTCAAAATTAATTTTTATTTTAAGTATTGCGCTTATTTCTATTTTATCGCTATTAAGTTTTTCTCTATACAAAAACAACAAAATAAGAATTACCTCAAATAAACTTTTAGAAGAAAAAAATAAAGAACTAACCCTTGAAAAAGAAAAAGCGGAACAAGCTTCAAAAGCAAGAGCCGAATTTTTATCTACTGTTAGTCATGAATTAAGAACACCCTTGAATGCCATAAATGGTATAACCTATTTGTTATTGCAAGAAAAACCAAAAGCCAGCCAACTCAACTATTTAAAATCGTTAGAATTTTCGGGAAGCTATTTGTTGCATTTTATCAATGATATTTTAGAAATTAACCGATTGGAATCGGATAAAATTCAAGTCGAAAAAATCAATTTCAACTTAAAAGAATTGATTGAAAATATTACCATTTCTTTTAAAGAATTCATTCAGGAAAACAACACGAAATGTCTTTTAACAATTGACCCTAGTATTACCGAATATTTAAAAGGCGATCCCACAAAACTTTCTCAAATCGTCATTAATTTACTAAATAACGCTATTAAGTTTAGTAAAAATGGGGCAGTTTGGTTTACTATTAAGAATTTACAGGAAAGTGATGAAACTATAAAATTACATTTCGAAATTAAAGATAACGGAATTGGCATACCTCTAGAAAAGCAAGACACTATTTTTGATAGTTTTAGTCAAGGTTCAGTAGAGATAAACAGAACCTATGGTGGCACAGGTTTAGGGCTTTCAATTGTTAAAAAAATTCTGGAGTTAATGGATAGTACTATTCATTTATCTAGCGAAAGTGGAAAAGGAAGTACATTTACATTTGAATTGCTATTTGAAAAAGGACAAAAAGAGGCGTTAAAATCAGCTCCAATAACAACCCTTTCAAACCTCAGCGAGAAAACAATTCTTCTTGTTGAAGACAACAAAATTAACCAAATGATTACCCAAAAAATGTTAGAAAACAAAGGTATTTCATGCGTTATTGTTGACAGTGGTGAAGAAGCGATTGAAAATATAAAAACAAATAACTACGATTTAATTTTAATGGATGTGCATTTACCAGGAATGAGTGGAACGGAAGCTACATCTGTCATAAGATCATTTGATAAGCAAACGCCTATAATTGCCCTAACAGCCATTTCATTAAACGAAAACAAAGAAACGCTACTTTCTTTTGGCATGAATGAAGTGATTACAAAACCGTTTGAACCTGAACATTTTTATTCGGTTGTCCATTCGTATTTAACTAAGAATAAATAATCAAATTTTTTATTAATTCACGCACTTTGGGTTCTGCTTT
>NZ_JBIIWV010000163.1:0-4423 GCF_044338735.1 Flavobacterium sp.
GGTCAAAAAATAGATAGTTCAAAAGCAACTGATATTCGAGCAAAAATTGATCGCGTTTTAACCCATAAAATTTTTGGTTATGTAATTTTCTTTGGAGTTTTAATGCTTATTTTTCAATTTTTATTTGATTGGAGTAGCATTCCTATGGATTTTATTGATGAATCATTTGCTAATTTTAGTACGATCGCTAAACAACAACTCCCAGCAGGAGAATTTACTAATTTGATTAGCGAAGGGTTAATTCCTGGAATAGGTGGTATCGTAATTTTTATCCCGCAAATTGCGTTTTTATTCCTCTTTATTTCCGTATTAGAAGAAAGTGGTTATATGAGTCGTGTGGTGTTTTTAATGGATAAAATCATGCGAAAATTTGGCTTGTCTGGAAAAAGTATTGTGCCTTTAATTTCAGGAACAGCTTGTGCTATTCCGGCAATTATGAGTGCTCGAAATATTGAAAACTGGAAAGAACGTTTAATTACCATTTTAGTTACCCCTTTTACTACTTGCTCTGCAAGGCTTCCTGTTTATGCTATTTTAATATCTTTAATAATTCCCGAAAAAAGACTTTTTGGTTTTTTAAGTTTACAAGGTTTAACCCTTATGGCGCTGTATTTATTAGGTTTTGGAATGGCTGTTTTTTCTGCGTACTTACTCAATAAATATTTAAAATTAAGTTGCAAATCTTATTTTGTGGTAGAAATGCCAAGTTATAAAATTCCAATGATTAAAAATGTTGGACTAAACGTTTTAGAAAAAACAAAAGCTTTTGTAACAGGTGCCGGGAAAATAATTTTAGCCCTATCGGTAATTTTGTGGTATTTAGGTTCCCATGGTTTAAGTGATGATTTCAATAATGCTGAACAAATAATCACCCAAAAAAATAAAAATAAAACCATTTCTACAGAAGAATTTGAAGATCAAGTGAATGCTTATAAATTAGAAAATTCATACATTGGCTACATAGGGAAAGCCATTGAACCTGTTATTAAACCACTAGGTTACGATTGGAAAATTGGCATTGCTGTGGTGAGTTCGTTTGCAGCACGCGAAGTTTTTGTGGGCACATTGGCAACTATTTATAGTGTAGGAAGTCGAAGTGAAGAAGAAACTACAATTAAAAATAGAATGGCGGCAGAAGTTCATCCGGAAACGGGTAAAAAAATATTCAATTTTGCCACTGGAATTTCCTTATTGTTGTTTTATGCTTTTGCTATGCAATGTATTTCTACATTAGCAATTGTCAAAAAAGAAACGAATTCATGGAAATGGCCAATAGTCCAACTCGTTTTTATGAGTGGATTTGCTTACATAACGGCATTAATTGCTTATCAAATTTTGAAATAAGATGGTACAAGAAATTTTAGTCTATGTCTCTTTAGCTATTGCAATTGGTTTTTTAATACAAAAATTCTTTTGGAAAAAAAGTAAAAAGAAATCAAAACCTTGTGGTGATGATTGCGCGTGTCATTAACCTAAAGCAACATCTAACATCATCATTACGATAAAGCCCCCAATAAAACCTAAAGTGGCAATATCTGTATTTTTATCTTGTTGTGTTTCTGGGATAACTTCTTCAACAACAACAAATATCATTGCTCCTGCTGCAAATGCTAGTGCATAAGGTAAAATTGGCGTGAAAAAAGTAACCGCAACCGCTCCAATAACTCCAAAAATAGGTTCTACAATAGCTGATGATTGTCCATACATAAAACTCTTCCAGCGACTCATTCCCATTCTGCGTAAAGGCATAGAAACGGCAATCCCTTCAGGAAAGTTTTGAATACCAATTCCAATAGCTAAAGTTACTGCTCCGGCAATTGAAGCTTCTGGAATTCCTGCGGCAACTCCTCCAAAAAGTACACCAACCGCTAATCCTTCGGGAATATTATGTAAAGTTATGGCCAAAACAAGCAGAGTAGTGCGTTGCCAAGGCGATTTAATCCCTTCCGTTTCTTGAAAATTTATATGTAAATGCGGTAAAACTTTATCCAATCCAAAAATAAAAATGGCGCCTAACAAAAAACCTACTGCTGCCGGAATTACCTTCATAAATCCAGCGCCTTCAGTCATTTCTATGGCAGGTGCTAATAAACTCCAAAAACTCGCTGCCACCATTACACCCCCGGTGAAACCAAGCATTCCGTCTAGAACCACCCGATTCATATTTTTAAAAAAGAATACAAACGAAGCACCAAATGCAGTTAAACCCCAAGTAAAAGTAGTGGCTATTAAAGCGGCTAAAATTGGGTCAATGCTCTCAAAAAAATCTAAAACAATTTGAAACATGGCTTATTTTTTTTTCAAATTTAAGGCTAAATGACCTATAAAAACAAGTATTTTAGTAAATTTGGAACATGGAACACCATGATTATATTTTTACAGGTTCAGGATTATCGGCTTTAATGACCGTCTATGAGATGCTTTTGTCTGGAAATTTTGAAAATAAATCAATTTTATTAATTGATGAACATACTAAAAAAACAAACGACCGAACTTGGTGTTTTTGGGATGAACACAATTTATTTGATGAAATTGTTTCTAAAAAATGGGATCAAGCCGTTTTTGCAAATGAAAATTTCAATCGCGTTTTAGAATTATCGCCTTATCAATATAAAAAAATCAATGGTTTAGGCTTTTACGAATTGGTTTTCAAGAAAATTTCAGAACATAATAACATACATTTTCTCAATCATAAAGTAGTTGATTTTGCCGATTTTGGAACGCATTGCGAAGTGAAAATTGACCAAGGAACGTTTACGTGTAACAAAATTTTTAATTCGATTTACCGTCCAAGTGTTGTAAATGCACAAACCAAATTTCCATTAATTCAACAACATTTTATCGGTTGGTTCATCAAAAGTAAAGAAGCAGTTTTTACTCCAAATTGCGCCACTTTCATGGATTTTTCGATAGAACAAAAAGGCAATACGCGTTTCATGTATATTTTACCAACTTCTGAACATGAAGCTTTATTAGAATATACGCTTTTTTCAAAAGATTTACTTCATAAAGAAGCATACGAATCTGAAATTCAGAATTACATAAAAAATCTGGGCATAACAGAATATGAAATCATCGAAAAAGAACAAGGCAACATTCCAATGACCTGTTACCCTTTTTGGAACCACAATACTAAAAACATCATCAATATTGGTTCGGCTGGCGGTTGGACAAAAGCCAGCACCGGTTATACATTTAAAAATACAACTAAAAAATCAAAAGCATTGGTTCAATTTTTAAGATCAGAATCCAACTTTACTAAATTTCATAAAAAAGATAAATTTTGGCTGTATGATTTATTGTTATTGGATATTTTACATTCAAAAAACGAACTGGGTTCCAAAATATTTTCAGCACTATTTGAAAAAGGAAACACAACCTTAATTTTTAAATTTTTAGATGAAGAAACCTCTTTTCTTGAAGATTTACAAATTATGAGCAAGTGCCCAAAATTGCTTTTTATTAAAGCACTGGCACATCGCTTTCTTTAGAAACCAAATAACAATAAAATCATAACAAATCTTTAAGAATTGATATTCGCAAGCAAGCAAAAATCTTCGTAGCTTTGTTGTTTATAACTTAATAAATAAATTATGTATCCAGAAGAAATGGTTAAACCAATGCGTGCTGAATTAACAGATGCTGGTTTTCAGGAATTATATAGTGCAGAAGCCGTTGAAAATGCTTTAAAAAATGAAGGCACCACCTTAGTGGTTGTCAACTCGGTTTGTGGTTGTGCGGCTAGAAATGCACGCCCAGGAGCTAAAATGAGTTTAGAAGGTGGTAAAAAACCATCGCAATTAGTGACTGTTTTTGCTGGTGTTGATAAAGAGGCAGTAGATGCAGCGCGTCAACACATGTTTCCTTTTCCTCCTTCGTCTCCATGTATGGCATTGTTTAAAGACGGAGAATTAGTGCACATGTTAGAGCGTCATCATATTGAAGGTCGTCCAGCAGAGTTAATTGCTGAAAATTTAAAAGATGCTTACAACGAGTTTTGCTAATAAAAAGTGAAATAAAAACGCTATATAGATATTTATGAAATATTTAATTCGTATCGCATTATTATTTGTTTTGTTACAAAGTTTTCATTGTGATGAAGACGATAACAGAACCACTCCTGAGATTTTAGCTCAAAAGAAACAGGAAATTCTTAATTATATTCAGAGTTATTCGTGTTCCAATGCAACCGATTGTCTTTACATTGCTTTCGGAGCAAAACCTTGCGGTGGCCCAAGAGAATATTTGGTTTATCCAAATACTGTTGATCAAAATACCCTAGAAACTTTGGTTACAGAATATTATGAAATGGATCATCAATATAATATTGAAATTGGTGCAATTTCAGACTGTATGGTTGTAAATCCGCCAAATACCATAAATTGTGTTAATGGTGTTTGCACGATTATGAATTGATTTTTTT
>NZ_JBIIWV010000045.1:0-14825 GCF_044338735.1 Flavobacterium sp.
ATGTCGTTTTAAATACACTTTATAAATATACTCAACTTCAGTCTTCGTTCAGTGTAAATAATATTGCCTTAGTAAAAGGGCGTCCTCAAATGTTGAATTTAAAAGATTTGATTCATTATTTTGTGGAACATCGCCATGATGTTGTTATTCGTAGAGCACAATATGACTTAAGAAAAGCAGAAGAAAGAGCGCATATTTTAGAAGGTTTAATCATTGCATCTGATAACATTGATGAAGTAATCAAAATCATCAGAGCGTCAAAAGATGGCGATGAGGCAAGAACCAATTTAATTGAGCGTTTTAAACTTTCGGAAATTCAAGCTCGTGCAATTGTTGAAATGCGATTAAGACAATTAACAGGTCTTGAACAAGATAAATTGCGCGCAGAGTATCAAGAAATAATGAAATTAATTACTCACTTGAAAGAATTATTAGCAAGTAAGGAATTGAGAATGCAAGTTATCAAAGATGAATTAGCTGAAATTAGAGAAAAATATGGTGATGAGCGTCGTTCTCAAATTGAATATGCTGGTGGTGATGTAAGTATTGAAGATTTAATTGCAGATGAAAGTGTAGTAATTACGATTTCACATGCGGGTTATATTAAGCGTACTTCATTATCTGAATACAAAACACAAAATAGAGGAGGAGTTGGGCAAAAATCAGCAGGAACAAGAGATCAAGATTTCTTAGAGCACTTATTTGTTGCAACAAATCACCAGTATTTAATGTATTTCACTCAAAAAGGAAAATGTTATTGGATGCGTGTGTATGAAATTCCAGAAGGAACCAAAGCCAGCAAAGGAAGAGCTATTCAAAACCTAATCAACATTGAGCCAGAAGATAAAGTAAAAGCTTTTATTTGTACACAAGATCTAAAAGATCAAGAGTATATTAAAAGCCACAATTTAATAATGGTCACAAAACAAGGACAGGTTAAGAAAACCTCTTTAGAAAAATATTCTAAACCTCGTGTCAATGGAGTGGCAGCAATAACAATTAAAGAAGGTGATGAACTATTAGGTGCAAAGTTAACTAACGGAACAAGCCAAGTTTTAATTGCTGGAAAATCTGGAAAAATGGTTCGTTTTGAAGAAGAAAAAACGCGACCTATGGGTAGAACTGCATCTGGAGTTAGAGGTATTACATTAGCCAATGAAAACGACGAAGTTATTGGAATTGTTACAGTTAACAAAGATGATATTAACGATACGCAAATTTTAGTAGTTACAGAAAATGGTTACGGAAAACGAACCAAATTAGTAGAAGAAGACGGAGTTGATGTATATCGGATAACAAACCGTGGTGGAAAAGGTGTTAAAACTTTGAATATCACTGAAAAAACTGGTGCTTTAATTGCTATTAATAATGTAACCGATGACGATGATTTAATGATTATTAATAAATCTGGTTTAACTATCAGAATGATGGTTTCTGATTTAAGAGTAATGGGAAGAGCTACGCAAGGTGTTCGATTAATCAATATTAAAGGAACCGATTCTATAGCCGCTGTTACAAAAGTACTTCGTGAAGATGAAGCTGAAGAGATTTCAGATGAATTTGAAGAAGACATTGAAGGAGATATTGAAGATGGTGCGACCGATGAATTAACTGAAGAAACACAAGAATAAATTAGAGAAAAGAGCCCAATTTATTTTGAGCTTTCGTTTAACCAAGTTTAATTAACAATGAAAAAACTTATTTTAAGCGCAACGTTACTAATATCGGTTGCGACATTTGCTCAAAAAGACGAGCTTAAAGCATTAAAGAAAATTTATGCTAAAGATGAAATTTCTGAAAAAGACCTTGAGGCTTATAAAACGGCAAGTGATGCTTTACAAGGGTTAGCTTCAGAAGAATCTGATAAAGTATATGCTAAGTTTTATAAAGTAATGTATCCAACGGTTGTTCTTGCTTCAAAAGGTGCAAAAGCAACAATGCAAGATCAAATGAATTTATACAATCCGGAATTCATTCAAGAATATGGAACTATAATTGATGAAACTATTGCATTTGAAAAAAAATCGGGTAAAAAAGTTTATACAGACGATTTAATAGAAGAGAAAAAGATGTTTAAACAAGGTTTGACCACCTTAGCCTTATCTTTAAATACTGCTAAAAAATATAAAGAAGCGGCTGTGTTTTTTTATAATGTTTATTTGTTTGATAAAAAAGGTGAAGGAAAATCTTTGCAAAATGCTGCTATTTTATCTGTTCAAGCTGAAGATTATAAATCGGCATTAAAATATTATGAAGAGCTTGAAGTAAGTGATTATTTGAATAATGGTGTAGTATATTATGCTGTAAATAAAGCTTCTGGTAATGAAGAAGAAATTGCAACGAGAGAAGACCGCACAAAGTACATTTCATTAAATTTGTATGAAAAACCTCGTGATTTTAAAGTGAGTGAAGATAAGCCAGAAATTATGCGAATTTTAGCCTTATTATACAAACAAAATAATGATTTAGATAAAGCAAAACAAATCTATGCGAAAGCTAGAATTCTAGCACCAAACAACGAAGAACTTAAAAAGGGTGAGTTTGAGTTGTATTATAGTATAGGATATAATGGTTTAAATGAAGAAGATAAATTAGTAAACGAAATCAATGCTTCAAGAGCAGATAAAAAGAAATTTGATGAATTAATGGCTAAACGTAAAGCTATGTTTTTAAGTACAATTCCAAATTTTGAGAAAGCATATGATTTATATCCTGCAGATGAAAACACTAAAAGTATTTTAAAAATTGCTTATGAAGTTACAGGTCAGCCTGAAAAAGCAAAAGCAATTAAATAGTTTTAAAAAACGCCTCTATACAGAGGCGTTTTTTTTATATAATTTTCTTTATTACGCGTAATTTATGGGTATGCCTATTAGTGTCTGCATTGTAAATTCCTAAATGATCTAAACGATCAATGCGAACTTTTCCAGAAGCATGAATGATGTAATTGTTTTCCAACATAATCCCAACGTGAATTATTTTTCCTTCTTCATTGTCAAAAAAAGCTAAATCACCTGGTTCACTTTCTTCAATAAAACTCAGTGAATCCCCTTGGTTTACTTGTTGAGAGGCATCACGAAGCAGGTGATAGCCATTTAACTTGAATACCATTTGTGTAAATCCTGAACAATCAATTCCAAAAGGCGATTTACCACCCCACAAATAGGGAGCATTTAAATACATAAATGCCGTTTTTATTAAATCTGATTTTGGTTTTATACCACAAACTTTCATTCCATCAAAACTTAATTTATTAGAATTAATAGTTTCATTTTCTAAAAAAGATAATGAAGCGCCTAATGAAATAGGCATTAATTGATTATTAGGGGTATTAATATATTCGATTAAATCGGCATTTAGAACATTCGGTAGTTCATTAAGTAATAGATAGCTTTCTTGAGTAATGGGTTGAAATTGTTTCGAATCAATCCAACCAATATAGGCATCATAAGCCAATTCTACTTGTGCCCATTTTGCGTTTAATTCAATAATCTTAAAGTGTTCGCCAAATAACAATTGCGAAACTTGCTCGCTTTTATCGCTAGCTTCGGCTCTTAAAGGTACAATGGCTAAATTACATATTCCAAACATAGTTGGTTAAAATAAATAATGATGAATTAAGATATAGTTACAAATGTAATTAAATTTCAAAACCCATCATTAGTAAATAATTAAATTATGCTCTTTCAATTACTATAGCAGAAGCACCACCACCACCATTACAAATCGCAGCGGCTCCAATTTTTGCATTATTTTGATTAAGAACACTTATTAAAGTTACTATAATTCTTGCACCTGAACATCCTAGTGGGTGACCTAAAGAAACTGCACCACCATTAACATTAATTTTATCATTGTCAATATCTAAAATTTTCGCATTGGCTAATCCTACCACAGCAAAAGCTTCATTGAACTCAAAGAAATCAACATCAGAAATATTTAAACCCGCTTTTTCTAATGCTTTTGGCAATGCTTTTGCTGGTGCAGTTGTAAACCATTTTGGTTCTTGAGCTGCATCAGCATATGATCTTATGAAGGCAAGTGGTTTTAAACCTAACGATTGTGCTTTATCTTCACTCATGAGAACTAATGCAGCAGCACCATCGTTAATAGTTGAAGCATTAGCAGCAGTTACAGTTCCTTCCTTTGTAAAAACAGGTGCTAAAGATGGGATTTTATCTAATTTTACATTAGAATATTCTTCATCTTTTGAAACAATAATAGCTTCACCTCTTCTTTGTGGAACTTCTACAGGTACAATTTCTGCATCAAATTTACCAGCATCCCAAGCAGCAGCTGAACGATTGTAAGATTGAATTGCGAAGTTATCTTGATCTTCTCTAGTAAAGTTATATTCTGAAGCACATAGATCAGCACATACGCCCATAGCATTGTTATCGTATGCATCTGTAAGTCCATCCTTTTGCATGCCATCTACTAAAGATGTTGGACCAAATTTAACTCCATTTCTTAAATGCACATAATGCGGAATTAAGCTCATATTTTCCATTCCACCAGCAACAACAATTTCAGCATCTCCAGCCATAATAGCTTGTGCACCTTGCATCACAGCTTTCATACCACTAGCGCAAACTTTATTCACAGTTGTGCAAGCAACATTTTCAGATAATCCAGCATATAATGCAGCTTGTCTTGCAGGAGCTTGACCATTTCCAGCTTGTACCACATTGCCCATTAAAACTTCGTCAACTAGTTTGGGGTCTAGATTAATTTTATGTAAAGCACCTTTAATTGCAGCAGCGCCTAATTTTGGAGCAGGCACACTTGATAATGCTCCCATAAAACTACCTATTGGAGTTCTTACCGCTGAAACGATAACTACTTTTTTATTCATGATTGTGAGGTTTATTTTGAATTGCGAATTTACTAATTATATTCCAATTTTTATTAAGTAATTATTGAAATTCTAATTGCTAAACTTGAAGAAATCAGATTTAACCAAACTAATAAAAAAAATAATAACCAATTTAGATTATGAATGTTTTAATTTATTCTCGGATTTAAAATTTTGTGTATTTTGTTAGTAGGTTGAATATAAGCACATTTAAAATTTATATTTGAAAATTAATAAAAAAAGTTCAATAATAGTTGTATATTAATGAATGAAAACATACATTTGCAACCGCAAAAAAGATAAGTTCTTAAGGAATAAAAGGAGAGGTGCCGGAGTGGTAACGGAGCAGATTGCTAATCTGTCGACGGGTAACCGTCGCCAGGGTTCGAATCCCTGTCTCTCCGCTTTTTTTGTTTTCGGGGTGTAGCGTAGCCCGGTTATCGCGCCTGCTTTGGGAGCAGGAGGCCGCAGGTTCGAATCCTGCCACCCCGACAAGATTTGCTTGTCAAATGAATAAATTTAGGTTGCGTAGCTCAGCTGGATAGAGCAACTCACTTCTAATGAGTAGGTCCCAGGTTCGAATCCTGGCGCGATCACGCTATGGGACAAATCTATTTTTTTTAGATTTGTCCCATTTTTTTTGCCTCGGAAAACCTAATTAAATTAAGCAAACGACTGGAGAGCGAGATTGCTCTTTTAACTAAAAAACTACACCATTGTATATGTAGTTTTTTTAACTTTCCTATCTCCTTTAAAAAAACAACTAGTTTTTGCGTTTGAAACAAAATCGCATACTTTTTGAATTATATTGACACTTTTTTAGGGTGCACTAAGACTTAATTTTGTACTTGTTAATTTACAAAGCCTAATTCCTAATTAAAATCTTTGGCTTTTATCAACGTTATAAGCAAATTTAAAAAATGACAAAGCAATTTCTTTATAAAAACATCGTCTTTCTAGGTTTTGTTCTTTTTTTTATTACAAAAACTCATTCACAATCATTGCCTATTACCTCTTATGGGGTTTGGGATCGTGGAGCAGGAGTTGTAGACTATTCTAATCCTAATTCCGATTTTATCAAGGGTATTGAAATTTCGGCTAATTGGGATGAAATTCAACCTACTGGATCAACTAGTTGGAACTTCAGTTTATTTCAACAAAAATTGGATCTTGCTGTTGCCAATGATAAGTTGATTCGATTTAGTATCAATGTTGGACCTGATTGCCCTTCGTGGCTTTTTACCAATGGTGTTCCATTAGTAAATGTTACTATTGCCCCTAACTCAAATCAAAATTACGCTGATAGACACCCACATTATTTAGACCCAGAATATAAAACCTTCTATTATAAATTGATTGAAGAATTTGCCTCATTTTTGAGAAATCAACCTCCAGGAAAATTTAACCATATTGCTTTTGTGCAAGTAAAAACAGGTGCTACTGGTGACGAAGAACCTTACAAAGGAACCGTTAATAATTCAATTTATGAAATAAATTCAGCTAATTGGCAATTATTTCGTTTAGAAGCTTTCGCTAAATTTAAAGAATATTTCAATGATGTTTCTAATAACAAAATTGTTTTAACATTCAATAATGTAGATCCCGTTGATGAACCTTTAGCTTATAATTATGTAATGAACCAATTAGACCCTGTGCTTGGTTTTGGTATTAAAGGGGGAGCTTATAACCGTGGGCATCATTTGACAGACGAGCAACTCTATAAAGCGCAATGGAATCCATTTTTAATTAATCCAAGGATAAGTCCCGGCAATCCAAATGGCAGAAAATTATTTTCAGCTTCAGAAATGGATCAATCTTGGTCCAGAGGTTTTTTTGCTTTGAACTATGAAATAGGTTTTTATTGGTCAGCTCTTGGGGGTATTAATACGGGACTTTCTTGCACCAACATTACTGAAAGCGCCATGACGTATGCTTTTGCAAATCCTGGGATTATTGAGATCTTCAAAATGTACAACAAATACGCCCAACAGGTTTATCCAGCAACTTCCACAACTGCTTTTTCTGTTTTTCACGAAGGACTCAATTCGGCTGATACAGATAAATTTCCTGAATCTACTTATGGAAACGCAAATAAGAGTAATTTAACCCGTTATCAAAATATATGTAACGCATATGCTAGTAGAGGAGCTCGTTTAGATGATCCATCTTTTGTAACATCAGGACAAGTAAATCAGCGTGAAAATCAACAGTTTTATAATGATGCAGGATGGGAAATTTGCGAAGGAAATATTGAGCGATTTATGACTCAAATAAATCCTGATGTCACCTCCATAGGATTGTTCAGGGTGCGAGGAACTATAACTTCAACTTCTTCAAAATATGATCGTTTTGCTCGTTCTTTCGAGAATAGTACTGGTAAAAATACTATGTATTTCCAATTACATAATGAGTTACCTGCAAACAATAAAAACTTAAAGTTTACCATTATCTGGTTGGATAAAACTGCGGGTTCTACCTGGGCTTTTAAGTATAGAAATTCAGTAGGCCTTCAGACCATACTTTTTACAGGAACTGGAACTAATCAATGGAAAACAGAAATTTTTAATGTCATAGATGGTATTATGAATCAAGGTGGTACAAATGGTTCCGATTTTATGTTGGTCAATACTGATAGTGTTGATGATATATTTAATGGAATTGAAATGAACATTATCGGAGTTGGTATCCAACCCCAAACTATAAATTTCATCCCATTTCCATTTAAAAAATTGGGAGACGCAGACTTTAATCCAGGTGCAACAGCCAGTTCTGGCTTAGCAATTACCTACACGAGTTCTAATACTAATGTGGCAACGATTGTTAACAATATGATTCATATCGTTGGAATAGGTTTAACCACAATTACGGCTTCACAAGCGGGTAATAATGGCTATAATCCAGCAACATCGGTTGTGCAGAATTTAACAGTATTTAATCAAACTACTATTTCGACTGTTGGAAACAATACTTGGACATGTCCAGCAGAGATAAACACAATAAAAGTTGAAGCCTGGGGCGGCGGAGGTGGAGGCGGAGGAACCTCTTTAGCCGGTTTTGCCGGCGGTGGCGCTGGAGGTTTCTATGTGATAAATGATAGCGTAACCGTTGTACCTGCAACGAGTTATACCATGACAGTGGGTTCTGGCGGAGCAATAACTGATAATGGTGGGGCTAATGGAAATAATGGAGGTAATACAACATTCGGATCAACAACTCCAGTAATTGCAAATGGTGGTGTTGGAGGAAGCGGTACAACTACAGTTGGACAATTGGGTTCAGGCGGTACAAATAGTTCAGGTGGTTCCGGAGGAACAATAACTTTAGGTTTACCTGGTGCATCTGGTACTAATGGGTCAGGTGGAGCTGGAGGTGCAGGAGCCGGAGCTTTGGGTGGATCCGGTGGAGCAAGTAAAACTTCTGCAGGTAATGGTATTGAAGGAATCTCTCCTGGAGGAGGAGGAGGAGGAGCTTATGGTTCTACTACTGGAAGTAATAGGGGAGCCACAGGAGGTGATGGGCAAATTATAATTTCCTATACGGTTGGAGTGCCAAACGCTCCTACTATAGGAACAGCAACAGTTTCGGGAGTCAGTGGGCAAGCTTCAATCTTATTTACTGCTCCTACATTCAATGGCAATTCAACAATTACTTCCTATACAGCAACATCTTCTCCTGGAGGAATTACTACAACAGTAAGTCAGGCAGGAAGTGGTACCATAATAATAACTGGATTGACTAATGGAACGGTTTATTCCTTTACGGTAAGAGCTACAAATAGTATAGGACAAAGTACCGAAAGTGCTACATCAAATGCAGTAACTCCATATAAAATCACCACTTGGTATGGTACAGCTTGGTCAAACGGAGCACCAACAGCTTTTGATGAAGCATTTATTGCTGGAAACTACAGTACTTTAACAAACGGTGCAATTAGTGCCAAAAAACTAACAGTAAATTCAGGTATATTAACCGTGAATTCTGAAACAAATTTGACTATTCAAGATAATTTAATTAACAATGCCAGTGCAACAGCGGTGGTATTTGAAAACAACGCTAACCTGATTCAAGTAAGTTCTACTGTATTAAATACAAATACAGGTGCTATAACCGTAAAAAGAAATAGCAATCCTTTGAGACGTTTAGACTACACTATTTGGTCCTCTCCAGTGGCGGAACAAAATTTAATAGACTTTTCTCCTGCTACATTGTCAAATCGTTTTTACAATTATAACGAAACGACTAATTTATTCAATGTAGCCCATTCAACAACTCCTTTTGCAATAGCTACAGGTTATTTAATTCGTATGCCTAATGATCATCCTACGACACCAACGGTATGGAATGGTAGTTTTACTGGAGTGCCTAATAATGGTACTATTAATAAACCAATAACATACTATGGTTCTGCACCATTTGGCTTCAATATGGTAGGAAATCCCTATCCATCAACCATTAGTGCACAAGCATTTATTACAGCTAACACAGCCAATATTGAAAGCAGTTTGTATTTCTGGAGAAAAATAAATAATGCTAATGGTTCAGCTTATGCAGTCTATAATTCGTTAGGAGCAACTGCAACTCCAAGTAGTGCTTCACCAAACGGAACAATCCAAGCAGGACAAGGATTCTTCGTGAAAGCCAAAAGTAACTCGATCATATCCTTTACAAACGCTATGCGTGTTGCAAATAATTACAACCAATTCTTCAGAGCCAACGAAGTTCAAAAAGATCGCATATGGTTGAACCTAACTAATGATTTAGGAGTTTTTAGCCAAACTTTAATAGGTTATTTGGAAGAAGGTTCTCAAGTAGTGGATTTTTATGATGCTAAATACATTAATGACAGCCCAATTGCCTTAACCTCAATTATCAATAACGAAGAATACACTATTCAAAGTCGTTCTACATTTGACTCTGCCGATATAGTTTATTTAAACTTCAAAACAGATATAGCGGGAGATTATTCTATTTCTTTAGATCATTTTGATGGTATATTTACTACAGAACAAGCTATTTATCTTAAAGATAACATTACTGGTATCGAAACAGATTTGAAAGCAGGTTCTTATACTTTTACTACAACAGCTGGAATGTACAACAACAGATTTTCTTTGAAATACCAAAGAACTTTGAACATAGATATTCCAGAATTCAACCAAAACAATGTAAGAATCTATATAAACAACGACACTTTATATGTAAATTCAGGATCAAGTGTTATCATGACTATTGAAGTGTATGATATTCAGGGAAGATTAATTGCACAACAAAAATCAGTTAAAGCCACGTCAGCTTCTGTAAATAATTTAAAAGCAACCAACCAATTATTGATTGTTAAAGTTATAGACGAGAATAGTAAAGTGGTAATTAAAAAAACAGTGAATTAAAATAGGTTTAGCTAGTCACCAGTATTTAAGTAATTTTTAATAATTAATTTTGAGATTTTAAAAAACCTTAAACTCCTAGATTAGGACTGCAGCATTTTATTTGTTGCAGTTTTTTTGTTTCATTTGCCATGGTTATTTTTTATTGGACTGAGTTTTTATGTTTAAATAAATTAGACTCGATGTATTAATAATAGCTTCTTGACTTAACTTTCAATTGAAACAAAATAACGTTATAAATGACACTTTTTCACCAAGAAAAATCTCGTGTTTTAGTTAATTTTACAATTAAAATCTAAAACAAGTATTTATGAATAACAAATTACTTTCTCAAAATATAGTAACTCATCTTTTTTACAGTTTGTTTTTAATTCTGATCTGCGCCAACACAAGTTGGGGGCAACAAGTTATTGGTTCCTATCCGATGATGGATGGAGGATTTGAAGGGCAAACAGTCGGCCCTGTGCCAGACATTGATGCCTCAGCTACTACACCGACAACTAACTGGACAAAAGGAATCCCGAATACTAATTGTACTGTCCCCGTAACTACGGCTATTAGTAGTTCAGGTGGCAGAACAGGTAGTAAGTATGCAGTTGTAAATGTTAATTGCACTAGTGTGAATAGACAACTTATTTCTCCTCAACTGTATAATGCTACTACTTACCCGACATCTACAGATGGTACATATACCTTTCAGTATTGGGTAAGAAATACTTCAAATATAGGAGCTTCTGGGGTGGGTGTAGGTACTGCAACGGCTGTAGGTATGGGTAATTTTGTAGCGAATACTACTTCAACCTGGACAAAACAAACTGTTACAGTTACTCCAAACTCAACATCTAATTTAAATTCACAAGCCAATTTTCGTTGTAAACTTACCTCCGCTGGTACTGGAGGTTTCGATGTAGATGACGTTGTGGTGTATTTTGGGGCAGCCGATGCTTCAGCACCTCTTGCAGCTAGTGGTGGTGCAGTAAGCGGGACTACTGTAAGTTGGTCGGCTGCATCAGGTGGAGTTGATGGCGGAGGATATATGGTCGTTCGTTATTCAACAATTCCTCAACCTGATAATGATCCGAATCAAAACGGTATTTATGCCCTAGGGAATACTATAACCAGTGGACTTGTTCCCTTAACCGGAACGGTGGTATATTTAGGAACTGGTACTTCTTTTACTGATGCGGGGTCTGGTGGTTCTACTGATTATTATAAAATATATACAGTAGATAAAGCGTTCAATTATGCTACTGAAATCACAGCAACTGCAGTGGTTTCTACTACACCTACTATCACTTCATCATCTGAACTTTTGTCTGGCTTCACTTATACAGGAGCGGGACCATCTGTTTCGCAATCATTTTTGGTTTCAGGTTCTAATTTAACGAATAATTTAGTGATAAGTACGGCATCGACCGATTTTGAGTTGTCAGCAGATAATTTTACCACTACGGGTGTTTCAAGCATTAGTTTGTCAGGAACTGCAGTTGCTAGTACAACCTTGTATGTTCGATTGAAAGCAAACTTGACAGGTGGTGTTAAAACCGCAACGGTGACCATAGCTTCAACCGGAGCTAATACTTTGCCTAATCTTTCACTTTCAGGTAGCGTACAAGCCCAATATTATTATGATGGTTCAGGTTTGTTGTCATCAAATACAAGTTGGGGTGCAAATTCAAACGGAACGGGTGCAAATCCAACCGCCGTGACTGATGCTTATACTAATTTCGTGATCGCTAATGGTAATGCAACTACTAGTGGCACTTGGACATTGGGTTCTAATTCTAAAGTAATTGTAGGAAACGGTTCCCTAGTTACCTTGACCGTTGCCGATACTTTTCCAATAATAGGAACAATCGATGCAGCTGCAAATGGTTCTGTGGTTTGGCAACACGTATTGGCTTCGCCAACTTTTGGCACATTAGACAATAATTCTGAGGTGCATTTCGCACCGGCAGTTTCGGCTAGTTATTCTTTTGGTGCAACTACCGCTTATGGTAAATTGTTTATCGATGGCGCAGGGGAGGTGTCAGTTTTCAATACAGCAAGTACACCTACTGTTAAAACAGCACTTACTGTAGCATCAGGGTCAACTTTGTCTTTTACCTCAAATAACAACCCAACAATCTCTATTAATTCAACGGCTACTGCCACTATAAATGGAAAAATAATAACCTTTAAGGCAACTGGTCTTTTTGTTGCAGGAGGAAGTATTCCATTAATTGGTTCAGCAACCTTAGTTCTTGGAGCTACAAGTACCATAGAATTTGGTAGACCTACTACTGCACAAACCGTTACAGGTTTGCCTACAGGAGTTAGCTATGCTAACCTTATTTTGTCAGATGGTGGTTCTTCTTCTGCCTCAGTTAAAACTATTGTGGCTTGTACAGTTAATGGTACATTAACAATCAATTTAGCTACTCCAAATTTTAGTACTCTATCTGGTGCTAGTAACATCACTATGGCAAATGGGGCAACAGTTGTTATAACATCGGGAGTGCTTGGTGCCATACCATCTTTTGCAAATGGAAGTAAATTTAACGTTACCTATAATGGCAATGGTAAGACTCAAATAATTGGTGCCACTACTGCAACTTCAACTAATGTGACATTGACTTCAGCTAATACTGCTATTGTTGCTGGTATGACCGTAACGGGTACTTCTCTAGCAACCGGAACTACTGTTGCTTCTATATCTGGAACAGCGCTTGTGCTTTCAGCTGCTGCAACAACAACAGCTTCTCCTACATTAACATTTGGTACAGCTGTACCTCAAACTACAGGACTTGAGTTGCCTACAGTAGCAAACGATGCTTTAGGCGACCTTACTTTCGATAACACAGCCGGTGTTGTATTGTCTTCAGCAGTAAAGGCTAACACTATTATAACTGCGAAGAGTAACACTATTACGCTAAACACTGCTAATTACTTGGACGCTAATGTACAAATGAATGCTGGTTCAGAATTGACTATAAATGTAAATACAAACCAAGCAAATTTGAAACAAATTGTTTTCTCTGGGGCAACTGGAACTACAAACGCCACAACAGCTAAATTGAAGCTGAACATGGCCATTGATACTCAAGTAACTTTTTCGGACTCTTCTCTCCAAGACTGGGGTACTGGTACCATGGAAATTACGGGTTTTGTAGGGGGTAGAATTAGATTTGGTAACTCTAATTCAGCGTTGACTTCAACCCAATTAGGACTAATTAGAGATATTGATGTCCCTGGTAGATTATTTGGATTAGACGCCTTAGGATATCTTGTTGATAGTAGTACTTTAGGAACTAACGATGTAGAGTTTGCAAACAATTCAATTTCATTATATCCAAATCCTGCCAATGATGTTTTGAATATAAGCTCATCTAATAGCATTACTAAAATTGAAGTATTTGATATGCAAGGTAGAAACGTAGCATCTAACAACAATGCTTCGAATGTGAATGTTGCAGCTTTAGGAAAAGGAGTTTATATTGTTATAGTGGAACTAGAAAACAGGAGTGTTGTTGCAAAACAATTTATTAAAGAATAATTTTGTATTTATTAAATAACTAAGTCTGAAGACTTTTAAAATATTGATTTTTACACTATTTCTAAATAAATTTAAAAAATGATTATGAAGGCTTTCTATAAATACTCCGCCTTAATTGGCTTTTTTCTATTTTTTATTACAAAATCACAAGCACAAAAAATAGCTGTACCCATTAGTTCTTATGGTGTTTGGGATCGTGGAGGAGGAGTTGATGACTATTCCGATCCAAAGGCCGACTTTGTTATGGGTATAGAAGTCTCGGCTGAATGGGCAGAAGTTCAATCCATGGGGCCAGGCAAATATGATTTCTCGAAATTTCAAGAAGTATTAAATACAGCAGCTAAACACCATAAAATAGTAAAAATAAGCATAAATGTAGGGCCAAATTCTCCTTTATGGTTGTATGATAACGGAGTTCCGTTGGTTAAAGTGAAAAGTCACAAGCCTGAAAAGCACGATAAAAAATTTGGGAATTACCCCTTTTACTTAAATGAGAATCATAAGAAATATTATTTTGAATTGATTAAACAATTCTCGCTTTTTTTAAGAAGTCAGCCTAAAGAAAAATTTGATTGTATTGCCTTTGTACAAGTAAAAACAGGTGCTACAGGTGACGAAGAACCCTACAAAGGAGTGCCTATAGATGAAAAATTTGCCATTGACAAAAAAACAGAATGGGAAAATTATCGTTTAGAGGCATTTTCACAATTTAAGAAGCATTTTAATGACGTTTCTGATCGTCAAATTGTTTTAACATTTAATAATGTTGATCCTACAAAAAATCCCGTTACTCACAATTGGGTAATGAATACAATCGACCCGAAAATTGGGTTTGGTATAAAAGGAGGCGCCTACAATAGAGGACATCATTTAACAGGAGAACAATCATTCAAAGAACAATGGACGCCTTATCTTATTAATCCGAAAGGGATGAAACTTTTCTCAGCTTCTGAAATGGATGAATCTTGGAGAAAAGAAATATTTAACATCAATACAGAATTGGCTTTTTATTGGTCAGCCCTTAGTGGAATTAATACAGGATTATCGTCTT
>NZ_JBIIWV010000175.1:0-4166 GCF_044338735.1 Flavobacterium sp.
ATGGTGGACCGAACGAGGAGATTATAAATCTATAAACTCGGGTCTTTTACCTGGCGGAATCAAGGATATTGTTAGCCGAATTAAGGCCGAAGGAAAAACTCCTGGAATACATTTTGATGGATTTAGAGGTGATGAAGCATCTGAAATATATAAAGCACATCCAGAGTACTTCCTTCATGATCAAGATGGAAAGTTGGTGGTCGAAGAGAATAAAAAAGCAGACAAAGTCATGCATTATATTTACTTCGATTACTCCCATCCAGGAGCAAGAGCACATATCGCAGATTGCATAAAAAACATGAAGGATAATTGGGGAATTCGTTATTTCAAGGTGGATTTTATGCGTTACGGCCTCGAGAATGACACCAAACTTAGGAACAAACATGTTAAAAGTTTCAAAGCCTACGACCCTACAATCACAGGGGTAGAACGTTTTCGTTTGGGAATGAAAACCATGCGGGAAGCCATGGGAGATGATATCTATTTCTTAGGCTGTTCTGCTGTTTTTGGACCAACTATTGGGTTTGTGGACGGTATGCGAACTGGTGGCGACATCAATCCTATCTTCCAAGCTTTTCCTGAGCGTTGTTTAGGTAATTTAAGTAACTTTTATCTGAGTGGTAAAGTTTTCAATGGCGATGCTGATTACCTTGTTTTCCGCGAAGCCATAGACGAAGACGCAACAGTGTCTCAAGAAGATACAAAACACGGACACAGCATGACAATGAATGAAGCTCAAATGTGGGCCGATTTTAATAAATTATACGGCACTGCCCGATTGCAAAGTGATAATTTAATGATACTTCGACCAGAACGTAAAGCATTAGTGAAAGAAGTTTTTGAGTTTCCTGCGATGGAAGAAACCGTGCCGTTAGATTTTTGGGAACATGGAACTAATAAACAGGATGGGTTCGAGTTGATAATTGCCCGAAAGGATAAGGATATTTATCTTGGGGTTTTCAATTGGGGTGATAAACCTAAAGAATATGAATTGAAAGCATATGGAAAAACAAGTCCTTTGCTTTTAGAAGGTCGTCATTCTCAAATCATAAAATACGAAGGAAAAAAATCATTTGATGAACTATGCGAGAACATGAAATCGTTATAAGATATTTAATATTAAATAAGTCTATGCGTCTACATCTTTCTTAATAAGTTGGCTTAAATTATATCTAAATGAAAAAACAAGTTAAAAACTATTTATTAAATATAATTCCATTTATAATCTGTACGCTTTCTTTACATGCTCAAACGACCATTTTACCAGTTAATTCCTATGGCGTTTGGGACAGATCAAATGCCTATGACATTTCAGTTGATACTGATTACAACTATTTAAAAGGCAAAAGCGCCGATGTAAACTGGGAAGATGTGCAACCAAATAACACAAATCAATACGATTGGTCTGAGATTCAAACTATATTACAAGCAGCTTACACTAACAATCAGATGGTAAACATAAGTGTAGGAGTTGGTCCTGATGCCCCAGCTTGGATTTACGCTAATGGTGTGCCGAGTGTGGCTACTAATGACACACAACATCCAAATTGGACTCAATATCCTTATTATTTAGATATTGATTATAAAACGTATTATTTCAATATGATAGAAAGTTTCGGTAATTTCTTACGAACACTTCCTTCAAACTTATTCAGTAAAATTGCTTATGTTCAGGTAAAAACGGGATGCACAGGTGATGAAGTTGCGTATAAGGGAACGCCTCTTAATTCCTCTTATACTATTTCCGATAATCAATGGCGTACTTTTCGTTTAGAAGTATTTGAAAAATTTAGACTAACGTTTAATACGGGGAATAGTAACACCAAAATTGGGCTTCTTTTTAACAATATTGATCCTGTTGACGAACCAATAGAATGGCAATGGGTTACCAATAATGTTACTTATGGATTTGGTACCAAGGGTGGGGCTTATGCAAGGGGTCATCATCTTTCAGACGAATTAGATTTCAAAACTACTTGGACACCATATCTGGTTAATCCACAAGGATTACATTTGTTTTCTGCTGCCGAAATGGATCAAACATGGACTAAACCATATTACCAAATTAATGTTCCACTAGGCTTTTATTGGGGTGCTTTAAGTGGGTTAAATACGGGTCTTTCGGTTTGGCTAGTTACTGAAAGCGCTTTAGATGAAGCCCAAACAAGACCAGAATTACATGACGTTTTTAAGATGTTTAATAAATATTGCAAACAAGTATATCCTAGTACGGCAGATGCTGCATATTCGATTTTCCATGAAGGATTAAATTCTCAAAATACCGTTAAATTTCCAGAAAATATTTATGGTCAAGCCAATCAGCAAAACCAGTCACGATATAGTGCTATTTGTAGTGCCTATGCAAGCCGAGGTGCTCAAATGAATGATGTATTTGCGGCCACTCAAGGACAAGTGTATCAACGTGATCAGCAAACAGGGTATAATGATGCAGGTTGGAATATTGAAGAAGGGAATTACGAAAGATGGATAACTCAAATAAATCCAGATTTAACTTCAATTGGTCTATTTAGGGTAAGGGGGAATATAAATTCAAATTCATCTAAATACGATCGTTTTGCGCGATCTTTTCAAAACAGTAGTGGCAAAAATACAATGTATTTTAAATTCCATTCCGATGTGTTTTCTCTTTCAGATCCAGCTAGTTTAACATTTAAAATTACGTGGCTTGATAAAAATATAAATTCGACTTGGGCATTAAAATATTATAACTCATCAGGCTTGCAAACTGCCATAAATATAACAGGTATTGGAGATAATCAATGGAAAACAACTAACGTAACCATACAAAATCCAATTATTACCCAAAATGGAGTTTTTGGTTCTGATTTTATGTTAGTAAATACAGATAGTATTGATGATATCTTTCATGGCATTGAGATAGATATTACCCGAACAGGTTCCTTATATTCTATTGATTATAATTCTGAAAACGCTGAAACATTAATTTTCCCAAACCCAACATCGTCTATGCTTTATTGGGATAAAAAAATTGTTTCAGATGAAATTATTATCTATAATTCAATAGGGCAAATAGTTTCAAACGTCAATAAACCAGAAAACAATTCACTTAGCCTACTAAATATAGAAAAAGGGACGTATTATATTGTATTTCTTAAAGAGAAAAAAAGAATTTTAACCAAAAAAATAATAAAAGAATAACAGCAGTAATAATAAAAACAATGCAATAGCTTTTTTTAATTTATGAAAGGATTAAACCTTTTTATTTATTGAAAGTCTAAAATTTTTAACTTTAAAACAAATATAAAAATGAAAAAATTAATTTTCGCAGTTTTATTGACTGCAAGTTTAAGCGGATTTGCTCAAGATTCTAAAAAAGGTGGTGCTGATAAAATGTTGCTAAAAATGACAACAGAATTATCTTTAACAACAGATCAACAAGCACTTTTAAAACCAATTCTTGAAGAACAATCGATATTGAGAAAAGACAGCAAGGAAAATCCAGATCATGCTGATGCAAATAAAGTAAAAATCAAAGAACTTAATAAAAAAGTTAAAGAAGTATTAACACCTGCACAGCTAGAAATTCAAAAAGCCAATATGGAGAAAGCTAAAGCTGAGGGAAAAAAAGAAGGTAAAGAATAAATTTCAAATTTTTCAAAATATATAAAAACTTCCGGAAAACTGGAAGTTTTTTTTTTGAAGTAAAGTCAATTACTCAATAGCTATTTACCTATGGACCCAATTGTATTTTGATAATATGTAGTATTTGTACTATTCAAATAAATCAAAGTGTGTTTTAATTGAGACGAATTCACACTATAAAAGAGACTTTTTATACTAGTATAATTCGTCTTAAAAGTTTAGTTTTGAATTAATATGAAAGATTTATTTTTTTATAGTAATTAAATATTTATTCAAAATTGTTAAACACAACAACTTATTAATAAACCAAAAAAATATGAAATTTAAATTATTAACAATTATATTTTTAACATCTTTCTTTACCTCGTTTGCTCAAACTACGATTGAAGGAGTTGTTAATGATGATAAAGGTTTGCCCTTGATAGGAGCTAATGTAGTTGTCAAAGGAACTAAAACAGGGGTTTTAACCGATTTTGAAGGGGGTTTTAAAATAAACGCAAAATTCGGTGACGTCTTAATTGTTTCAAGTTTAGGCTTTGACA
>NZ_JBIIWV010000047.1:0-14678 GCF_044338735.1 Flavobacterium sp.
AATTGTATCCTAACCCAGCAAAAGCAGGAGGTAGTTTCTATATTGATGGCATTACAGAAGCAACAGTTTTAGTTTACAATGTTGTAGGACAAACTATTCCGGTAACGGTAATGAGTCAAGGAAACGCTATTCAAGTAACACCAAGTGCTAGTTTAAGTAATGGTGTGTATTTAGTAAGCATTACTACACAAGGCATAACCAAACAAGTAAAATGGATTGTAGAATAATAATACGAAGCAAAATGAAAAATACAGCAAAAATAATATACAGTATCGCTTTGGTTTTAGTTACTTTAACACTGCAAGCACAAGAACCTTTTCAAGATGACACTCAAGACGTTCCGGTGGATGATTATTTACCATTACTTTTTATAACAGCAATAGGAATAGCATATTGGCTAATTCATAAAAGAAAACTGGTTAAATAAATAACAAAAACCGTCTCAATATGAGGCGGTTTTTTTATTTTATTTGGTAAAAAGGTATAGGGTATACGCTAAAAAAAAATTATTTTAACTTCGTTATTCCAATTTATATAAATCTTCAAATCTCCAAATTGTTAAATTGATTCATCACCCAATACCCATCATTAATGTATATCGAGTGTATGCAGAGTGTATGCAGAGTGTATATCGAGTGTATGCTAGAAGTATACAAAGAGTATGTTAGAGGTATTTCAAAACTAATGAATTGCTATGATAGTAAAAGATAGAAAATTATATTGTGTAATAGAAATATGTTCCATTAATTAAAAAAAAACTTCAATAAATTATTTAAATAAACACATTTTTTTTACATTCGTACCTTATTTATTTATATCATGAAATTAGTATCGAAATCATTTTTTGTTTTTATCTTGTTGAATTCTAGTTTGCTTTTAGCTCAGTTTAATGTGAATAACATGTCGCTTGAAGCAGGATATGGCTATACAGGAGCAATAGAGCCTTATTATAAGGGTTTTAAATCTAACTTTTCGGGTATGAATCACTTTAATGTGGGAGTTCGTTACATGTTTACTGAGAAAATAGGTGCAAAAGTTTCTTATAAATTTGATCATTTCGTGAATGATCCAGGTGGAAAGGTAGGAATTACATACAATACAATTTCTGTTTCTGGTATCTATAATATTGGGAAACAATTGGGCTTAACCTATTTAACCAGAGATCGTTTAGGAGTAAATGCGCACGTTGACGCAGGAGTTGCTTTCGCTTATATGATAGGAAAAAATGAATATGAAAAAGTAGGTGTAATTGGTATAGGAATCACGCCGATGTATAACATTTCTAATAAATTTGCACTAACGGCCGATTTTACTCATAATATCACCATGAAGCAGCACTATGGTTTCGATGGATTATTATTAGATCCAGAATACAAACCACAATCAGGAAGTTTTTATAACTTTTCTTTTGGAATCATCTTTTATTTAGGTGAAAACAGATACCACTCCGATTGGTATTAACAGTTTTTTAAAAAATAAATACATTCCGATGACCCTACTAAATACTTTTTTAATCGAAGATAATGTCAAAATCATTCAAAGTTTTGAAACCTTTGGTATGGAAAATTCATCGATTTTTTCAATTGTAGGTAAAGCAAAATCTTTACGAGATGGACTGAAAGACATCAGTATAATCAAACCTAATTTAATTATAATTAGCGCAACCAAGGAAAATTACAAAGTTTTTGAAACATTAAACAATATCGATTTCTTAGAAGCTAAATTTATTTTCATAGGTTCAAACGAAAAAGAAGCATACCAAGCATTTAAATGTAATGCAGTTGACTTTATGTTAAAACCAATCAATTTTGATGCATTTTCTGAATCATTATCTAAAGTTATGCATCATTTTGAAAGAGATTTGGCTTATTTGCAAGTCTTGAACGGTGCTAACAACGATTGGTTAACAAATTCAACTAAAGACTTTTTCATTGTTTCTTCATTAGATAAAATAGAAATAATAAAATTTGTTGAAGTGCTGTATTGTAAAGCGGATGGAAAATACACCGAATTTTTTCTGCAAAATGGGGATAAAGTTTTATCTTCCAAAAACATAGGGGAATACCAAAATATTTTTCCAAAAGCTAGTTTTTTTAGAATTCACAATTCTTGTTTAGTCAACGTGCATCAAATTCTACGAATCAATAAAAAAGATGGTTTGTATTGTGAATTTAAAAACGGCGTAGATCTTCCTGTTGCGAAACGAAAAGAAAAAGAATTTTTGAAATACTTAAGAGTTAATTAGTCTTTTTTTAATACGTTTTTTAGCAGCCAATAGATCTGCAACACCATAAAAGGCCAAACAATTTCTAGATGTATTTTATTGATCATGTAAACCAAATAAACTGCTAAACAGCCTAAAATTAATTTACCCACTAGTTTTGTTTTTGTTTTTTGCTCCTTAAAAGAATACCAAGCATAAAACAAAAGTAAAGGATTGAATAACAAGATGTTGTAATTCCATAGCAGTTCATCGTGTAACGAATATAATCCTACCAAAGAGAAAAAGAGTCCTAACAAACCAGCCAATGTAAAGTATATGATTGGAATCCATTTTTTTCCTAAAAGTGCCAATACTAAAAGCACTCCAATTAATGAATAGATAGAATTCAACCAATTGAACGGAACCGATGTTGGTCGAGCTTTTAATATCGTTTCATTCGATTTTTCAATTTGCTTTCCATTAACTCTAGTTTTTGAAAGTGCTGTTTTAAATTCGTAAGGCAAAAATAAACGACTTGCAGGTTGGTCTACTTTTGTTCCAAAAATAATTTGAATACCTAATTTCATATAAAAATTAGACATATAAGGATATAATAGTTCTCTATACGATTGATTTGAAGTAGTTGCTTTTATGGATTGGTTTCCAAGTGTATTATTTATTTTATCAACTACCATAGTTGTGCAATTTCGGTCAATAAATTTATAGGTGTAAAATCGTTCATTACTGTAAACAGAAGCGTTTAGTTGTTCAAATAATTGCTTTACTTGAATAGGACTTATTGCTAATTCTTGTTCAATAATTTCCCTATTTTCTGCCTGATAATTATAATAAAAATCAATATAACTTTCGTTGGTAATAAAATACTGTAAATCACCTTTAACAAATCGTCCAATGAAATTAGGGGTGCTAAAATCAAAAGCACCGTAGTTATATACCACATCTAAACCTAGAGCGACATCTTGAATACGAATAGCCGTATGACCATACATAGCATAAGATTCGGGGCCAGTTCCGCACGTTAATATACTAACTTTTGCTTGTTCAGAAAGCGATACAGTTTGTGAAAAAGTTGCTGTTGATAAGAAGAAAATTAGTATGTAGCGTATTTTGTTTTTCATTATTTGATATTAAATTTTATTTATAAGCTGAAACAAGTTCAGCTTGACAATCCATCACCCATCACCCATCATCCATCACCAACCATTCATTATCTAAACAATTCCCAATCTACTTTGAGAGAGAAAATATTAGAATATAGAGCGGCACTTTGGTCGCCTAAATCGGTTAGTGCATAATCAACTTGAATGCCTTTGTATTTAAATCCTAAGCCAATATTGGGTTGGAAACTCACTTTTTTTGAATTGTCAATTTGTGTTATTTGTTGAAAATTACCTACACCACCACGAAGATAAACCAAATCTAAATAGCCAAATTCAAGTCCTAAAGCAGGGTCGATACTTACTGTGCTGGTCGAAATAATGTCGTTCGTTTGTGCAAATTGCATGTTCAAATTAGTAGCAGCTAAAAGGCTATAATCATAGCGAATAATCCATTTTTTGGACAAACCCAATTGTGCTTTGGGTAGGGTAATTTCGCTTGTTTCGGGTAATTCCTGATTTTCGCCTGGAATAGCATCTGCTATAGCTTGATATTTTTCTTTGTCTATGGTCCAAGTATTATAAGTAGTGGTAATATCGCGAATCATTAATCCAAATTTCCAATCTTCATCATCGCTTATGTATTGAATACCTAAGTCAAACCCAAATCCCCATGAATTGGCAAAATCCCCTATAACTCTTCGAATTACTTTAGCATTTACGCCATAGTTTAACCCATCGATCGGTAAACTCCGAGCATAAGAAACAGTCAAGCCATAATCGGCAGTTGAAAACAATGAGATACGGTTATAATCGATAGTACCTTCGCTATCTATTAATTGAGTCGTGTTTAAAATGTCATCCACCCCAAAACGAATTAATGAAATACCTACGGCACTTTGATCATCAATTGGCATTGCAAAACCAGCATAATCAAATTGTGCAATGTTCGCAAAATAATTGGCATGCATCAAAGAAAATTGTTTATCTTCAATATGTAATAAACCAGCTGGATTCCAATACCCCGAATTTACATCATGTGTATGCGAAACTACCGCATTAGACATTCCTAAGGCAGCAGCATCAACTCCAATATTCATAAATTCATTCGAATATTTACGAACAGTTTGAGAGTAGCTATTACTTATTAAACAAAAGAAAATAAGGAAAAAGGTCTTTTTCAACGCCAATTTTTTTACAAAGATGAAATAAATTTCTTAATTACTAAACTCTAAATGTATTAAGTTATTGTATTACATTTGCGTAAAATATTTTTAGTTATTTTTGAGTTGACCAAATACTTATTCTCATATGCAAATTAAAAAACACATTCCAAACGCAATTACCTTATTAAACCTTGCTAGTGGTTTATTAGCTATTATTGCTATATTTAAAGGCTATTATGACGAAGCTTTTCTGTTTGTTTGTTTGGGTATTTTCTTTGACTTTTGGGACGGTTTTTTTGCTCGTAAGTTTAAAGTTTCTGGTGAACTAGGTTTGCAATTAGATTCATTAGCCGATGTAGTAACAAGCGGAGTAGTTCCGGGCTTAATGATTTTTAAATTGTTACAAGATATTCAGGAAGACGACACTTCTGTATATTATTTGACGGAAGACTTTTATTACATGGGATTTGTCCCTTATTTGGGTTTCATTATTACCTTAGCATCTGCTTATCGATTGGCTAAGTTTAATATCGATACCCGCCAAACCGATTCATTTATTGGTTTGCCAACGCCTGCAAATGCTTTGTTTATTATGAGTATTCCAATGATTCAATTTGCTGGAACACATGAATGGTTAGTTAATGCACTTTTTAACCCTTTTGTTTTGTTAGCAATAATTTTGCTTAGCGCTTATATGTTAAATGCTGAAATTCCTTTATTTTCTTTAAAAATTAAAAACTTTAGTTGGGAAAAAAATAAAATGCAAGTGTTATTTTTAACAATAGCTGCTTCTTTGTTATTGATTTTAGGTTTCACAGCCTTGCCAATTATAATTTTACTCTATGTTGTGTTATCAGTTTTAAACAATATGGTTTTGGCTAAAAAATAATGGCGCATCCAGTTAAAAGAAGACGAATTATTAAAAAAAGAAAATCGCGTTTTTTTGGAAAGTGGTTTAAAGCTGTATTTTCTTTTTTTCTAATATTAATTGTTGTCATTAGTGTTTTTAAATTTCGAGATGGTTTCATGTATTATCTCGGATTTAAAACCGACAAATATGCCAATGAACTATCTGCTGACGAACGAAAATTAGCCGATATTAGAATCTATGAAGTATTACACAAACACGACAGTAAAGCTATAGGATTTGATGTTTCGGAATACCAAGGTGAAATCAATTGGGAACAAACCTATCATATTGAAGAAGCTTTTGAATTGTCTTATGTTTTTATAAGAGCCACTGCCGGAGAAAATAGAATAGATTCACGTTTTGAAGAAAATTGGAAAGGTGCAAAAGCACGGCAATTAATTCGTGGTGCTTATCATTATTATCGACCTAATGAAAATTCGTTGGTACAAGCTGACAATTTCATTAAAAATGTTACGCTTCAAAAAGGAGATTTGCCACCTGTTTTAGACATCGAAAAATTACCTAAAACACAGTCAATTGTTCGTTTGAAAGTTGGTTTACGCAATTGGCTATCTGTAGTTGAAAAACACTATGGAGTGAAACCAATTATCTATTCAGGTGAAAGTTATTACAAAGATTTTTTAAAAGAAGAGTTTTCGGAATATCCGCTTTGGATTGCCAATTATAATTTTTGGCGCAATGATTTAGAATCAGATTGGCAGTTTTGGCAATTCACCGAAAAAGCAAAAATAGAGGGGATTGATGCAATGGTAGATCTAAATATTTTTAATGGCGATAAAAACGACTTATTAAAAATAGGTTTGAAAAAATAGTATTTATGGTTTTTTAAACCAAAGTAAAACTAAGATAGCACTAAAAAGTATCCCGAAAGCTAGAATTGATTTCCAATTCGCAAAGTTTATTGTCCAGCCCATCCAAGCAATACGTTTAGGCGGAAATAATCGATTGTCTTCTTTGTTGAAATAAAAGCTACCCCATTTCCAATTGTTTGGGTCTTTATGCCATTTTTCTAAAGTTTCTTTGCTAGGCTTTTTCATGGATTACTATTCTATATCCACTTTTGGTGCATTGAAGTCAATTTTCGTTTTGCGTAATTCAAAATTCTGACCTAAATAAACTCTACGAACCATTTCGTCTTCCACTAATTCTTCTGGTTTTCCTGCTTTTAAGATTCCTCCTTCAAACATTAAGTAGGTTTTGTCTGTAATGGCTAACGTTTCTTGCACATTGTGGTCGGTAATTAAAATTCCGATGTTCTTATTTTTTAATTGGGCAACAATGCGTTGAATATCTTCTACCGCTACTGGGTCAACTCCTGCAAAGGGTTCGTCTAATAAAATAAATTTGGGATCTGTTGCCAACGCACGTGCAATTTCAGTACGACGACGCTCACCACCAGATAATAAATCGCCACGATTAGTTCGAATATGTTCCAAAGAAAATTCAGCAATTAATTCTTCCATTTTAGCAATTTGTGCTTCTTTGGAAAGTGAAGTCAATTGCAAAACACTTAGAATATTATCTTCAATACTTAGTTTTCTAAAAACAGAAGCTTCTTGTGCTAAATAGCCAATTCCGTTTTGTGCACGTTTGTACATCGGAAAATTGGTAATATTCATATCATCAAGATAAATATTTCCACTGTTTGGCTTCACTAAACCCACAATCATATAGAACGAAGTAGTTTTTCCGGCACCATTAGGCCCTAATAAACCTACAATTTCTCCTTGATTTACTTCAACGGAAATTCCTTTTACTACGCTTCTTTTCTTATAAGTTTTAACTAAATTTTCTGCTCTTAATTTCATGATTCTAATTTGAAAATTTGAAGATTTGAAAATGAGTCAATGCTCAAAACCAACCTACGATAATATCAATAAACAAATAAAGTAAAAATAATCAATAGAATAAATGAATTAACAAAGAATTACATTTTCAAATTGATTAATTTTCAAATGGACTAATTATTTTCCAGCGCTTCCCAAAACTCATAAGCGCGTCTCAAATGTGGAATTACGATAGTTCCGCCCACTAGAGTAGCAATACCCATAGCTTCCATCATTTCCTCTTTGTTAACACCATTTTTATATGCGGTTTCCAAATGATATTTAATACAATCATCGCAACGCAAAACCGCCGAAGCTACTAAACCCAGGAGTTCTTTTGTTTTTACATCCAAAACACCCTCCATATAGGCATTGGTATCAACATTGAAAATTCGTTTGATGACTTTATTGTTATCGGCTAGTAATTTTTCGTTCATTTTTGAACGATAATCGTTGAATTCTTTTACTAAATCTGACATATTTAGGTATTTAATTTTTCTTTTTCTTTGTTTTTAAGTACGGCAGCACTGATAAAAATACTTATTTCATACAATACCAATAAAGGGATAGAAACTATAATTTGGCTCACAACATCAGGTGGTGTTACAATAGCAGCAACTATCAATATTAATACAATTGCGTATTTTCTGTATTTTCTTAAGAAACTCGGAGTTACTAATCCTACTTTAGATAAAAAATAAATAATGATTGGCATTTCAAAAATTAATCCGCTTGCAATCACCGATGTTTTTATCATACTAATGTAGGACTGAATGTTGATATCGTTTTTAATTTCTGGACTCACGGTAAAAGTAGCAAAGAAATTAATCGACATAGGTATGATAATGAAGTACCCAAATAAAACCCCTAGGAAAAATAATAAAGAAGCAATAGATACAAATGCTTTGGCATATTTCCGTTCTTTTTCATACAAAGCCGGACTTATGAAGTTCCACAACAACCAAAGCATATAAGGGAAAGCTATAATAAATCCTGCAGTTATACAAGTCCAGATTAATAAAGAAACTTGACCTTCAATAGCAGTATTTTGAATATTAAAAGGCAATTCGGTAACACAAAATGATTCTGAAAGATCTAACTGGGTAGAAAATTCACAAAAAAGGCGATAGGAAATAAAATTGATATTCTTTGGACCAAAAATAATTTCATTAAATATAAAATCACTAAAAAAGAAAGCAACAGTTGCGCAAATTAAAATGGCAGCTGAGCTTCTCACTAATAACCAACGAAGTTCTTCAAGATGATCTAAAAAAGACATCTCACCCAAATTCTTTTTTGCCATTATACAATTCCTTCTTTTAAAATATCATGTAAATGTAAGATACCTTTATATTCCTTATCATCAATTACAACTAATTGAGTGATGGCATTATTTTCCAAGACATCTAAAGCCTCTGAAACTAATAAAGATGAGCTAATATGTTTCGGATTTTTGGTCATAATATCTCTTGCGGTTAAATCAGAAAAAGTATCACGATTATTCAGCATTCTTCGAATATCCCCATCTGTTATAATACCAATAACTTGATTGTTTTCAATTACAGCAGCTACTCCCAAACGTTTTTCAGAAATTTCCATAATCACTTTTTTAATGGAAGCATCAGGAGTAACCATAGGTTTGTGTGTTGTATCTAGCATGTCTCTAACGCGAAGCAATAATTTTTTTCCTAAAGCACCACCCGGATGATAGATTGCAAAATCTTCACTTTTAAAGTTTCTTAATTCCATTAAACAAACGGCTAAAGCATCTCCAAGTACTAATTGTGCAGTGGTACTGTTAGTAGGTGCTAAATTGTTCGGACAAGCTTCACTTTCTACATATGCATGCAAAATATAATGTGATTCTCTACCTAAAAACGAATTTTTATCGGCAGTCATGCCTATTAAGATGTTGCCAAATCGTTTTAAAAGAGGCGCCAATACTTTAATCTCTGGACTATTGCCACTTTTTGATATACATATAATAATGTCTTCGGGCAATACCATACCTAAATCACCATGAACTGCTTCTGCAGCATGTAAAAACAAAGAAGGGGTTCCTGTAGAATTTAAGGTAGCTACTATCTTTTGAGCAATTAAAGCGCTTTTCCCAATACCTGTTACTACCAATCTGCCTTTGGTATTATATATTTCGGTCACACTTTTTGCAAAGTCTTCATCTAAATAATTGACAAGGTTTTCGATGCTTTTACTTTCTGATAAAAGCGTCTTTTTTGCAGTAGCTAAAATGGTTTCAATTGTACTCAAAATAGATATATTAAAAAATTTGTATGTGTTAAAGAAAATCGTATCTTTATGTTTGCAAATTTAGGTAAAATCATATTAATACAGAATGAATCCACACGAAATTGATTTACATAAAGAATTAAAGAAATATTTTGGCTTTAATCAATTCAAAGGTCTTCAAGAACAGGTAGTTAAAAGTATCATTACGGGGAATAATACTTTTGTTATTATGCCTACTGGTGGCGGAAAATCACTTTGCTATCAGTTGCCTGCATTAGTATTAGAAGGAACTGCTATAGTTGTATCTCCGCTTATTGCGTTAATGAAAAATCAAGTCGATGCTATTCGAAGTTTAAGTTCAGTGACAGGAATTGCACATGTTTTAAACTCTTCTTTAAATAAAACAGAGGTAAATCAAGTAAAAAAAGACATTACTTCTGGTGTAACTAAATTGCTTTATGTAGCTCCAGAATCATTAACAAAAGAGGAATATTTACAATTTTTAAACGAAGTTAAAATTTCCTTTGTTGCTATTGATGAAGCGCATTGTATTTCAGAATGGGGACATGATTTTAGACCTGAATATAGAAATTTACGAAATATTGTTCGTCAATTAGGTGATGTGCCGATGATTGGCTTAACAGCAACGGCTACTCCAAAAGTGCAAGAGGATATCTTAAAAAACTTAGACATGCCCGATGCTAATACTTTCAAGGCATCATTCAATAGACCTAATTTATATTACGAAGTACGCACCAAAACAAAAAATATAGAATCAGATATCATTCGATTCATCAAACAATACAAAGGAAAATCTGGAGTTATTTATTGTTTAAGTCGTAAAAAAGTGGAAGAAATTGCACATGTTTTACAAGTAAATGGTATTAGTTCGGTGCCTTATCATGCGGGATTAGATGCTAAGACACGAGCAAGACATCAAGATATGTTTTTGATGGAAGATGTGGAGGTCGTGGTGGCAACTATTGCCTTTGGTATGGGAATTGACAAACCAGACGTTCGTTTTGTTATTCATCATGATATTCCTAAGTCTTTAGAAAGTTATTATCAAGAAACAGGTCGTGCCGGACGAGATGGTGGTGAAGGTCATTGTTTAGCTTACTATTCTTATAAAGACATCGAAAAACTAGAAAAATTCCTTTCGGGAAAACCAGTAGCAGAACAAGAAATTGGATTTGCCTTGTTGCAAGAGGTAGTGGCTTATGCAGAAACTTCTATTTCGCGACGTAAGTTTTTACTTCATTATTTTGGTGAAGAATTTGATGATGTTGATGGCGAAGGTGCTGATATGGATGATAATGTGCGCAATCCAAAAACAAAAGTTGAAGCTCAAAATCAAGTTGTTACTTTATTAAAAGTAGTTCGAGATACAAAACAATTGTTCAAGTCAAAAGAAGTTATATTTGCTTTAGTAGGTAAAATCAATGCGATTATTAAAGCACAAAAAATAGATACCCATTCCTATTTTGCCAGTGGAGTAAAATTTGATGAAAAATATTGGATGGCGTTAATTCGTCAAGTATTAGTAGATGGATTATTATCAAAAGATATCGAAACTTACGGTGTTATAAAATTAACACCTAAGGGAGAAGATTTTATCAAAAATCCATCTTCATTCATGATGTCAGAAGATCATGAATACAATGAAGAGGAAGATGAGGCAATTGTAACGGCTGCAAAATCATCTGGAACAGCTGACGAGGTTTTAATGAGCATGTTGCGCGATTTACGTAAAAAAGTAGCTAAAAAACTTGCAATTCCGCCATTTGTAGTGTTTCAAGACCCTTCGTTAGAAGATATGGCATTGAAATATCCAATATCAATCGACGAACTTAGCAATATGCATGGGGTAGGAGAAGGAAAAGCTAAAAAGTATGGTAAAGAATTTGTTGAATTAATTGCACAATATGTAAGAGATAATGATATTATTCGTCCAGATGACTTGGTTGTAAAATCAACAGGTGCAAATTCTGGCCTGAAATTGTATATCATTCAAAATGTCGATAGAAAATTAGCATTAGACGATATTGCAAAAGCGAAAGGTTTAGATATAGACGGTTTGTTGAAAGAAATGGAACAAATTGTTTATTCGGGAACCAAGTTGAATATTAGGTATTGGATTGATGATATTTTAGATGAAGATCAGCAAGAAGAAATTCACGATTATTTTATGGATTCAGAATCGGATAATATTAAAGATGCCTTGAAAGAATTTGATGGCGATTATGATATCGAGGAATTGCGTTTGATGCGCATTAAATTTATCAGCGAAGTGGCAAATTAAAATTAGTCAAAAGTTTAAAGTCTTAAAGTCGAAAGTCATAAAGTAACGTCTGAATTTACTTTAGACTAAATAAACTTCTCCTCGATGAGGTTTTAAAACATCTCTAAACTTAATCATATCGTTTTCTTCGACTACCATAAAAGCAATAGCGTGCATTTCGTTGATAACGTCAAATCCTGTTTTTTCTAAAATTATTTTTTCGTTTTCTAAATATTCATTGAGATGAATAATATGGTGTTCTGCCGTTTTTGCAGAAGCTTCTCCTCTAAAATCCCAAATTAATTTTATTTTTCGCATGACATAAGTTTCTAGAATACAAAGTTACGAAGTCAGCGTTCAAATTACTATTTTTGCAAAATTATATTTCTAAATACATCAGAATAGCTGATCATCCGAAAATCAAAATTATGCCACGCGAATTTCAATTTCAAGTTTCACCTGAAGTAGCTGCAAACGAAAGTTTGTTAGAGCAACACGTTGCTAAGTTATTTCAGGTCAGTCCAAAAGAAATTCAAAAAGTAGTGGTTCTAAAACGTTCTATTGATGCCCGTCAAAAAGCCATTAAAATAAACATTAAAGCAACTGTTTTTTTAGTTGGTGAAACATATACCGAACAAAAAATAGAATTACCCGATTATCCAAATGTAGCGAATAAACAAGAAGTAATTGTAATTGGTGCCGGACCTGCTGGATTATTTGCGGCTTTGCAATTAATCGAATTAGGTTTAAAACCCATTGTTTTAGAACGAGGAAAAGATGTGCGTGGACGTCGTCGCGATTTAAAAGCAATAAATGTAGATGGTATTGTAAATGAAGATTCCAATTATTGTTTTGGCGAAGGCGGCGCAGGAACCTATTCTGATGGAAAATTATATACTCGTTCTAAAAAACGTGGTGATGTAGATCGAATTTTAGCACTTTTAGTTGGTTTTGGGGCAACTCCTGAAATTATGGTAGAGGCACATCCGCACATTGGAACCAATAAATTACCGCAGATCATTCAAGACATTAGAGAAAAAATCATCGCTTGTGGCGGACAAGTGTTGTTTGAAACCCGAGTGACCGATTTTGTGGTTAAAAACAACGAAATGCAAGGTGTTGTTCTTCAAAGTGGCGCTATCATTTCTGCCAATAAAGTAATTTTAGCTACAGGACATTCGGCTCGTGATATTTTCGAATTATTACATAAAAAGAACATTTTAATCGAAGCCAAACCTTTTGCGTTAGGTGTTCGGGCAGAACATCCACAAGAGTTAATTGACCAAATCCAATATTCGTGCGATTTTAGAGGCGATTATTTACCGCCAGCTCCCTATTCGATTGTAAAACAAGTCAATGGACGCGGGATGTATTCGTTTTGTATGTGTCCAGGTGGGGTAATTGCGCCTTGTGCCACTGCTCCGGGCGAAGTAGTTACAAACGGTTGGTCGCCTTCAAAACGAGATCAAGCCACTGCAAACTCTGGAATTGTAGTAGAATTAAAATTGGAAGATTTTAAACCCTATGAAAAATTTGGACCCTTAGCGGGAATGGAATTTCAAAAAGCCATTGAGCAAAACGCTTGGCATTTGGCGGGTTCAACCCAAAAAGTTCCTGCACAACGCATGGTTGATTTTACACAAAATAAAGTTTCATCAGATATTCCAAAAACATCCTATGTTCCGGGAACTACTTCAGTAGAAATGGGGCAGGTGTTTCCAGGTTTTTTATCGCAAATCATGCGAGAAGGTTTTATGCAATTTGGAAAAGCTATGCGGGGTTACATGACCAATGAAGCCATTTTACATGCGCCAGAAAGCAGAACTTCTTCACCAGTGCGTATTCCAAGAGATAATTTTTCATTGGAACATCTTCAAATCAAAGGTTTGTATCCTTGTGGCGAAGGAGCTGGGTATGCCGGTGGTATTATTTCGGCTGCAATTGATGGTGAAAAATGTGCCTTGAAAATTGCTGAAAGTTTGGTTTAATAAAAAAATCACAGCTTTCACTGTGATTTAGTATATATATTGATCAAAAATTATATTTTTTTAACTCTAACGGCATTCATTCCTTTAGCCCCTTTTTCTAATTCATATGTAACTAAATTTCCTTCTTTTACATCGTCTAAAAGCCCACTAATGTGGACAAAATATTTTTCACCCGTTTCAATTTCTTTGATAAAACCAAAACCTTTAGATTCGTTGAAAAAATCAATAGTTCCTCTACGGTCAACAGGTGCTTCTTCAGCTGCAGTTCTTCTAGAAGTGTTTATTTCAATGCTTTCAACATCAACTATGATTTTTTTAGAAGGATCGGGTGGTGTATTGGTCAAGTGACCGTTTTCATCTACATATACATAGATATCTTCACCAGATAATTTAGGATTTGCTTTTCGGGCCTCCTTTTTTTCTTGCTTTTCTTTCTTCTTCTTTGCTCTAAGTTTCTCTTGTTCCTTTTTATTAAAAGTTTCTTGTGGTCTAGCCATTAAATGTAAATCGTAATTAAAATTAATATTATTTTAAATGTATAAGGATAAAAACACACAAGCGAAAAAAAAGTATAACCTACTTTGAGTCAAAGTTTTGCAAGATGAAATAATTATCTTTATAAGACCACAAAAGTAGTTAAAATAACTGATACTTTATTGGTTTTACATTTTCTTTTTGGTTTTAATTCAAATAATATACTAATATTCAACAGAAGTTAAACTTTTCACAATCGACAAAATCACTAGTATATCGTATCTTTTTTCGTATTTTTGACAAGCTTATACAATACCATGAAAGAAGAACAAGTAATATTGGTTAACGAAAAAGATGAGCCTATTGGGCTGATGAACAAAATGGAAGCGCATGAAAAAGCAGTTTTGCATAGAGCGTTTTCAGTCTTTGTTTTGAATGATAAAA
>NZ_JBIIWV010000048.1:0-14434 GCF_044338735.1 Flavobacterium sp.
TGGCTGAAACCGAAAAAGAGGAAAGTTTCTTACTTAATAAATCAGCTGAGTTGAGAGGAAAAAGCGAAGAGCGTTTATTAGCCGCATACGACAGAATAAGAACCAGCGTAAGAAATGGTTTAGCTGTGGTTTCAATTGAACGTGGCGCTTCGGCAGGTTCGTTCTTTACCATTCCACCTCAAACGCAAATGGAAATTGCAGCGCGTAAAAAAATCATTACAGACGAGCACAGTGGAAGAATTTTAGTAGACGGTGTTTTAGCCGACGAAGAAAAAGAAAAAATGGAAAAATTATTTGCTAGCATTTAATTGATTCCATTCCAAAAATAAATGAAAGTCCTTTTTTTAAAGGGCTTTTTTTTTGGGTTGCCACGAAGACACAAAGACACAAAGGTGTTACACTTTTCAAAGGCAATATACTGAGAATTACTTCGTCAATTCTTTATCGATCGGGTCATGGAGCTATTTTAAAAAAGCTTGGTGAACTTTGCGAAAAACTTTGCGTCTCTGCGTTTAAAACCCATTGACTCAATACACTAAAAAGCCTATATTTGCACTATGGAAGAAAATGCAACTCGAATTAATAAATTTTTATCTGAAACAGGATTTTGTTCACGTAGAGAAGCCGATCGTTTAATTGAGCAAGGAAGAGTTACCATTAACGGAAAAGTTCCAGAAATGGGCACAAAAGTAACCCCAAGCGATGAAGTTAGAGTAAACGGAAACTTAATTCAAGAGCGTAATGAAAAACCTATTTATTTAGCCTTCCACAAACCTGCCGGAATTGAATGCACGACTAATTTAGATGTAAGAGATAACATCATTGATTTCATCAACTACCCTGAACGTATTTTCCCAATTGGACGTTTAGACAAAGCCAGTGATGGATTGATTTTTATGACCAACGATGGCGATATTGTAAACAAAATTCTTCGTGCTAGAAATAACCACGAAAAAGAATACATCGTAACCGTAAACCATCCAATTACCGATCGATTTATTGAACGAATGTCTAATGGAATTCCAATTTTGGAAACGATTACTAAAAAGTGTAAAGTAGAACAAATTAGTAAATATGTTTTCCGAATAATTTTAACGCAGGGATTGAATCGTCAAATTAGAAGAATGTGTGAATATTTAGATTATGAAGTAACAGCTTTAAAACGTACTCGAATCATCAATATTTCATTAGACGTTGCCGAAGGAAAATACCGAAACTTAACTGATGTAGAAGTTGCCGAATTAAATAAACTTATTGAACCTTCAAGCAAAACCGAAGAAGCAAGTTTACCGAGCAACAAAGGTAAATTTTCTGGGAAGCGAAATTATGGGGAACGAAATCGTTAAATTCCAAGTTCCATCACATAATCATCCATAACATAGCCTTCACCAATATCAATCACCTCGTCATTTATGATACTGAAACCTATTTTAGTATAAAAATGCAACGCGCTGTTGTATTTATTAACATTTAAGAAAATGGCTTTCTGATTATTTTCTTTGGCTTTTTGTTTTACCAATTCAAAAAACTGCCTACCTAAACCCGTTCCTTGTGTTTCAGGTAAGACATAAATTTTATGAATTTTTGTTTTGTGAGGTGCACTATTGATTTCAAAAGATAGAAAACCTACAAAGTTATCATTTTCATCTTGTGCCAAATAAAACACATGTCCTTTATCCATTAACCGAGACAACGCATTTTCGGTATAAAACCGATTAATCATGTAATCCAATTGTGCTTTGGATAAAATTGATCCATAAGCTACAGGCCAAATCTTCTTGGTTAATTCAATTACGATGGGTAGTTGATTTGCTTTTATCTGAATCAATTTCATGATGTAAAAATAAAAACAAAAAGGGCCAATCTATAAAGATTGACCCTTTTTTTATTAGTTATTATGCTAAATTAATTAGCAGTGTATAACAATTAGTTAAATTTATAGCTTAAAAAGAATTCATTTGAACCATTCGCTCTTCCAACTAATTGGCTGCGTAAGCTGTACTCATAAGCATAACCTAATGCAAACTTTTTACTAATATTGATTTTAGTTAAACCTGCAAAAGTACGATCTGTTCTATACGTAACACCAAAATCAAATCGATCATCAAATTTAGCCGTTGTGGTAAAATCTGTTGAAAAAGGCGCTCCATTTACATAACGGACCATTACCGATGGAACTAAATCAAATGAAGCGGTAATTTCAAATGTTCTACCCGCTGCTATGTAATAATGTGCTTGATCTGTAGCGGCTGTAGCATAACCATTCTCTTCTTTTGCTCTTTTAGTATCTAACATTTTTGGCGTAGATAATGAAACAAAATAATCTTTATGTTTCAAATAAAAACCAATACCAATATTTGGGTTAAACCTAGATATTGGTTGTAAACTTGGATCAGACACATTATAATTATAGGTTTCTAAACCATTGGTATTAACTTCATAATTATTACCACCAGCTTTAATACCCATAAATAAACTCAAAGCATCATTTAATTGAACTTTGTATGAAAAGTCAACTGCTATAAATGTTTGTTTTTCAATAAAAACTTCATCTTTTATAATAGAAACACCAAAAGATAAATTTTTATTTAAAGGGGTCATGAATGAAGCTGCCTGTGTTTGTGGGGCGTCTTTAACACCTGTCCATTGTTGTCTAACACTTGTTCTAAACTGAGTTTCTCCATCTACACTAACAGCAGCTGGATTAACCAAATTTAAATGATTGTTATAAAAAGCTAAAATACTTTCTTGCTGAGCAAAGACACCACTACTTATAAAAAGTAGTAGTGCTAAGCCAATATTTTGAAATTTTTTCATTGTAAATTGATTTTACTTTTAATTATTTAGTGATATAAATCCAACCATCATGATCGATAGAACCATTACCATCTAAATCGATTTGATAATAATATGAAGATGCATCTGGAATGTTACTTCCATTATTTGCATACGAACCATTCCAATCGTTTTGATAATTATTTCTGCTAAAGATCAAATCTCCCCAACGGTTATATACTTTAACTGAATTATTAGGATAGTTTTGAATATTATTGATAAACCAAGTATCATTTACACCATCTCCGTCAGGAGTGATCGCTTGAGATACATTAATTTCAACTGTATCACAAATATCACCCATTCCATCATTATCGACATCCTCTTGACCTGGATTATAGATAAATGGACAATTGTCATAACCATCTAATATACCATCATTATCATCGTCATTATCACAAGCATCTCCAATGCCATCAGTATCATTATCTGCTTGATTTGAATTAGCTTGAGTAGGACAGTTATCATTAACATCTAGTATACCGTCATTATCGTCATCAGGATCACAATTATCTGGAGTACCATCTAAATCGTTATCACCTGTTGTTGAAAAATTAACTGTTACAGTTACTATAGCGGTACCCGTTGAAACATTTCCATTAACATCTGTTACAGTTAAAGTAACGGTGTTTGGACCTAAGTTTGCACAAGTAAACGTACTTGGACTCACTGAAAGTGAAGCTATACCACAAGCATCTGTAGAACCATTGTTAACTTGTGCAGTGGTAATACTAGCAGTACCAGCCGCATTTAACTGAACTGTAACAGACTGAGTAACTACTGTAGGTCCTACTTGATCTCTAACTGTAACAACAGCAGTACCAGTTCTTTGATTTCCACTTGCATCAGTAACTGTTAAGGTTACTGTATTAGTACCCACGTTAGCACATGTAAATGTATTAGGACTAACTGTCATTGTAGCTATACTACAGTTATCAGAAGAACCATTATCTACTTGAGCAGCCGTTAGTGTTGCAGTACCCGCAGCATTCAACTGAAGCGTAACAGGACGAGTTAGTACTACTGGTAAAACCGCATCTCTTAATGTAATAGAAGCAGTTTTAAAACAACCGGTTGATCCATTTGAAGCAGTAGCTACATAAGTTAATGGCGCTACTGAAGTTGGTAATACATATACTGTTGAAGCATTTGTATTAGCTGTATAAGGAACGGTTGCTGCAGCATTAGTAAATAAATTAGTTGGTGGAGACCAAGTAATAGTTTGTAACATATCACCAGATATAGAAACATTATCTATTGCCCAGAAATAACCCCAATCAGCTAAATATTTGAATCTTATTTTAACATTCGCTTGATTTAAAGCGCCAGCTGGTAATACAATATTAGCTTGAACAAATCCGCCTACTGTTCCAACTGTAGAAGAATACGCTTGTAAATCTGTCCAAACGGTGCCACCATTAGTAGAATATTGAACTATTCCGTCTCCAAAAGCTCTAAAATGATGCCAAAATGATAACGTTGCATTACTGAAATTAATTGTTGAGAACGAAGGTGAAACTAATTCTGTATCTGTGGAACTACCTGAACCTTGCGCATCACTATTTGTTAAGTAAAACTGTGATGCATCGTTTGAACTAAATGTTCCATAAAACCCATATACATAGCCACTATTTTGAAGTGTCCAAGCAGCAAGTGCATCAGACCCACCCGTTGAATTATTAACTGTTGTCCATGCATTAGTTGCTGCATTGAAATTTTCAGTCAATAAAACTGTATTAATAGTTGCTCCTTGAACGGTTAAACTCTGAACCTGACCAACACAAACTGCTGGATTAGCCGGTAAGAAAGTAATATCTGAAGGTAGTGGATTCACATTTACTGTTAAAGTAATTGCATTAGCACATAAACTACCAGAAGATTGAGAAGCTGTTAATGTATAAGTTGTAGTTACAGTTGGGTTAAAAGTCCATCCTGTTGTACTATTACCAGCTACACCTGTTGAAGGAGACCAAGCATATGTATTATAACTTGAAGCACCTGTCGCTATTGTAACTGGAGTAGTTGATGTACCACCATTACAAATTGAAACACTTGAGCTACTTAAAGTAATAGCAGGAGGTGTTGTAACGGTTACTGTTACAGGAACTCTTGGAGAAGAACATGCAACTTGACCTGAAAATAATACATTAAATCTATTTTTAGAAAGAGTATTATTTAAATTAGATCCATTATAAGTGTATAAAACGGTATTATCTGTTGTTGCTGTATATTGAGTGGCAGCACTTCCAAACAAATCCGCACCATCATGGCTAACTTCAATAATAATATTGGAAACACCGTCCCAAACATATGGTGTACTAAAGTTTATTGTTTGCCATCCACTTGCTGTATGAGTATAGGTTGATGGACCATAACATGTTGTAAAAGCAGGTGTGGTAAATGTTGTATTAGCAAATGAAGATTGCGTTGTATTACCTAATTTAACGGTATAATTTGCATTAGTGGCTGCATCACCAAGTGACGTAACAGAATAAGCAATTGAATTAATAGACCCTGCTCTTAATCCCATAGTAGTAAGTTCACTTGCAGTATAGATCATTTGGTATTTTGCACTTGCCCAAAAATTATTAAATGCAGATAAACTTCCACTACTTGTAGTTGTTCCATTACCAAATTGAACTAACCCTGAAGCAGATGATTCTGCACTAGCATAGTAGGTTGTTGTTGCAGCAATAATAGGTGTTGTAAATATAACACCTGAACCAATTGCAGAACCACCTGTAGCAGCAGCATACCATTTCACTACTGAACCAGCAGTTGACAATGCATTAATAGTTGCCGTACCTGTACCACAACGAGTTGCAGCTGAGATTCCTGTAATATTATTTGTAAATACTACTGAAGATACACTTGAATATCCTGGAGTACCACCACAAGAAATCATTCTACAACGGTATTTCGTTGCTGCATTTGGAGTAACCGTTAAACTAGTTGCTGTTGCAGAAGCTATATCTTGCCAAGTTGTTCCGTTGTCAATACTAGATTGCCATTGGAATACCAAACCGTCAGTACTTCCTGAATAACTTAAACTTAATCCCACTGATTCTCCAGAACAAATTGTATTGGAAGTTGCAATAGTTGAAACGTTTGCAGGTGGGAAATTATTTAAAATAGTCATCACAACTTGTGCAGAACCAGCTGCATTTGTACAACCTGATGTTTGATTTGTATACGAAATAGAATACGTAGTTGTTATAGCTGGTGATACCGTTTGTGAGAAAATATTTGTACCTGATGCAATGGTTGTTGTACCGTTAGCATCTGTAGCCGTCCACGTAGTCGTATAGTTAGCTGGTGGCGTAAATCTATAAGCAAAAGGAGATGCAATAGGATTCGTAGCAGAAGTAGATGTCCCTGAAGCATATGCTAATACCCCTACTGTTCCATTTCCATTATTTACCCCTACTAATTTATTGTTATCTATATTTGTTGAAGATTGAACATGTACTTCTATAATACCAGTAGTCTCATAAAAAACAACTTGAGATGAACTAAATTTTGTATCGCCAAATTCTTTTACATTAATATAACTCACATAAAATTTTCTATTCGGAGCATAACCTTCAGTCCAATATTTAATCGCTCCACCTGTAGCACCTGTTAAGTTATTATCCATAGCTAAAACAGCAACCATGTTAAATGGCTCAGTTGTACTCGGTAAAGTTGTAAAGGTAAAATCACCCACATTTGGAGTAGTACCGAAGAAAACAGTACCATTAGTACCCACACTAATTGTGTTGTAGTTTGTTCCAAAGAAATTAAAATTAAATCCTACAGGAATATTTGACCAACCACCATCATCTAAACCAAAACCTAGGTTAGTAGCTGGAGTAGCCACACCAGCATCCACCAAAGTAGTTGCAGTTGCAGGTGCTGTTTTATAATTTGCAGCAATTGGCAAACTTATGAAGTTACCAGCACTTAAACCAGAACCAATAGTAGCACTTGTCCCTGGACAAACACCAGAAGCCGTAGTAGTTACTGTAGCTGTTGGTAAATCATAAACCCCTATAGAGATATAAGCAACCGATTGACATGTTCCATCATTAGGCATACCCGTTACTTTAAAATCTGTAGTTTGTGTAATAGTTGCAGTTGTAGTCGTACCATTTGTGGCACTTAAAGTAACACCAGGAGTCAACGATTCCCATGTATACACTACACCTGGAATTGTAGTAGAACTTGCTGTTAAAGTTACAGGACCTCCTGTACCGCAGAAACTTGGAACCGAAGAAGTAACAGTAATCACTTCATTGCTTAATCCATTATCTGCATAAGGTGTACCTACTATAGTTTTTACAATCCCATCAGCATCCGTAGCTTTCACCTGCCATGTAACTGTTCCATTAGTTGGTGTAACAGTAGGTATAATAGCCGTCCATGGAGACAAATTAAACATTGGAATTGGTGTTTGCGCTGTTCCATTAACAGAATATTCCAGAACAACACTAGATACTGCTGCAGCACCAGGAGTAACTGTTATTGTAATTGTTCTTGCAACACCTGGACAACGATTTCCTGATGGAGTTATTGCCAAATTACTAAATTGAGTTCCTAACGAAGTCATAGTAGAACCTGTCAAATAAGCCGATTCTAAATCTGCCACCGCAACTATTCTATAATAATAGGTAGTCGTTTCTGACAAACCTGTATTTACAATATTATAAGCCGTACCTGTACCCGCTGAAGTTGTAGAAGCAATATCTGCTCCCACTTGAGTAAACGTAACGTTATCTGCTGAGCGATACACTCTAAAAGCTGTTTCATTTGTTGAATTATCTACCCAGTTAACCGTCATACCGCCAGCAGTAATAGCTGTTGCAGAATAGTTAATTGGTGGAGCTGGTGTAATTGGAACAAAAACCCTAACTTCATCAATCCCTTGATCACATATTCCAGAACCCCAATTTGAATTCGCATAAAAGGCAAATTTAACATTTTGACCTGCATAAGCTGCCAAATCTATGGTATTGGTTTGCCAAGGAGAACTTGAAAGAGTTGCAAAAGTTGAATTTGCAGCAGTATGTTCATAAATTGTAGTATAAGTGCCACCATTTACACTAATAAGTACCGTTAGTGGAACAGGCGTTGTTTGATACCCTCCACTCCCTAAAAAGTATTTATAGGAAAACCTCATAGGAGTTGCGTTCAAAGCAAAAGTTGGTGAAAAGATTTTATAGGTATTACCCGAAGTAACCGCATTATAAACATTTAAAAAAGCAAATCGAGCAGATGCCGCTGGACCCGCTGGGCCATTTGCGGCAGCACCAGTACTTAATGTCCATTGTGCAGAACCAAGAGAAGAGGTAGACCAACAAGAAAGCGATGCACTTGTTGTATCAAAGGTCTCTGTAAAAGGGAACGTATTAATTGTGGTAGGAGCAATGGCCACCGGAACAGAATTCCCCGTATTTCCACTACATGTAACCGCACAATAATATGAAGTTGCTGCTGTTACAGTTGCTGTGTAGGTAGCTGCTGTAGCACCGGTTATTGCACCAGCAGTATTGTACCATTGATAGGTAATCCCAGGTGCTGTAATAGTATTTTGCAACGACAAATTAATTGTATTTCCAAGGCAAGGTGTGGTAGTACTTGTAATAGTATTACCAGGAGCAGGAGTTCCAGAACAAGGTGGTACTGGAGCATAAAAAAACCTTATTTGTGGCTTAGTAGTATTTGTAGTTCCTGTACTATTACCACATTGATTTCCAGAATCTGAACGGATATATCTAGATCCATTCGTTGTAGAAGAAGCAATTATTCTAACTTGACCATAAGGAGAAGTGAATGAATTAGGCCCTGAAGAACAGATATCTATAAATAAATTACCTGAACCATCCCAAAAAAAAGGCGTATCAAAAGTTATCATATCAAAATCACCAGCACTTGTTGCTGTTGGGTTGTAAGAAAAAGGAGATTTTACTGTAACTGAACTAGCACTTATGTGCGCAGCTGAATTAGTTGCAGTTGTATACCCCATTTTAATAGTATAACCATTTAAATTGCCACCGGCATAGTCTCCACTGATAGAAAACCCAAGAGCATTAATGTTATTACCAGCGGTAATACCTGCAGCAGTAAGTTCTGCGGCAGTATAAACTACTTGATACCTAAATGACCCATAATAGCCATCTATCGGATCATTTCCAGTAGAAGTAGTAGATGCAGTTCCAGAACCAATCGTTGCAATTTGCGCAAAACCCAAAGTACTGAAAAACAAAAGCATTAATAAATACGTAATTTTTTTCATAAAATTAAAATTAGATTAACATGTAATTAACAAATATATCTAATTTTATCAAACAAACAAACAATCCTTAAAAAAAATACAAGAAAAAGTTATTAACCATCAAAAAACCCTTGTATTCATTGCTATATCAACAAAAAACTCTTCAAAAAATTGAAGAGTTTGTACTGTTATGCTTGTCCTGGAGGGCCAAAATTTAAAGGAATGGCGGGTTGCTCGCCCTCCTCTATTTTGCCGTGTGCGGCTTCAAAGCGATGTACGTTTTCATTTAATGCTTTTAAAAAGCGTTTAGCATGCTGTGGCGTTAAAATAATTCTTGATTTTACTTTTGCTTTAGGCACGCCCGGCATAAGTGTTACAAAATCAACTACAAACTCTGAGTTGGAGTGGTTGATAATGGCTAGGTTTGAGTAGATGCCTTCGGCTACTTGCTCGTCTAGTTCAATGTTTATTTGTCCTTGTGGGTTGTTGTTTTCCATTTTTGTTGTTTTTATTTTTTTGTTATTTAACCACTAAGGGCACTAGGATTATTCACTAAGAGCACTAGGTGTTTTATTTATTAAACATATAAGGCATATAAGTTAGTATAAGAAATCTTTTGTATATTGTCTATTTAAAATTGTATCACAAAGTTTCACAAAGGTTTCACGAAGTTACACTAAGTAAATTTATTTATTTTATTTTAGGTACTAGGTGTTTTATTAATTAAACATATAAGGCATATAAGTTAGTATAAGAAATTCTATTGTATATTGTCTGTTGTCTGTTGTCTGTTGTCTATTGTCTATTGTCTATTGTCTGTTGTCTATTATCCCTTGTCCCTTATCTCTTATCTCTTTTCTCTTTCAACTAATGCAATAATACAAAATCCTTTTGATTTAAAAAAAGCCCAACAAAATAAATTGTTAGGCTTTTAAGTATTGAAATAGCGCTACTCTTAGTAATTGAATTCTTCTTTAGCAGCAACTAACTCGTTGTATTCTTCTTTAGAACCTACAATCATGTTGTCATAATCTCTCATACCGGTTCCGGCAGGGATTCTATGTCCTACGATTACATTTTCTTTCAATCCTTCTAAGGTATCAATTTTACCAGCTACTGCTGCTTCGTTTAATACTTTAGTAGTTTCCTGGAACGATGCCGCAGAAATGAATGATTTCGTTTGTAACGATGCTCTCGTAATACCTTGAAGTACTGGAGTTGCAGTAGCAGTAATAACATCACGTGCCACTACACTATTTTTATCATTACGTTTTAATAACGAATTTTCATCTCTTAACTGACGTGGAGAAATGATTTGACCTGGTTTTAAATTTTCAGAGTCGCCTGCTTCTTCCACTACTTTCATTCCGTATAATTTATCATTTTCTACAAGGAAATCACTTGTGTGTGCCAATTGATCTTCTAAGAATAATGTATCTCCTGGATCTACGATTCTTACTTTACGCATCATTTGACGGATCACCACTTCAAAGTGTTTGTCGTTGATTTTTACCCCTTGTAAACGGTATACCTCTTGAATTTCGTTTACCAAATACTGCTGAACAGCTGATGGTCCTTGAATTCTTAAAATATCTTCTGGAGTAATAGCACCATCTGAAAGAGGCGTACCTGCTTTCACGTAGTCGTTTTCTTGTACTAAGATTTGGTTCGAAAGTTTTACTAAGTATTTCTTCACTTCACCAAATTTAGACTCGATTGCGATTTCTCTATTTCCTCTTTTGATTTTTCCAAAAGTTACTACCCCGTCGATTTCAGAAACCACTGCTGGGTTTGATGGATTACGCGCTTCTAATAATTCGGTAATTCTAGGTAAACCTCCCGTGATATCTCCTGTTTTAGAAGAACGACGTGGGATTTTTACTAAAATTTTACCCGCTTTAATTTTCTCGCCATCATTCACCATAAGGTGCGCTCCTACTGGTAAGTTGTATGAACGAATTAATTCGCCATCTTTACCATAAATCAATAAGGTTGGTACTAATTTTTTATTTCTTCCTTCTGAAATTACTTTTTCTTGGAAACCAGTTTGCTCATCGATTTCAACTAAGAACGATTGTCCTTGTTCTAAATCTTCATAAGCAACTTTACCGGTGAATTCAGAAATAATTACTCCATTATAAGGATCCCATTTACAAATGGTTGTTCCTTTTTCAACAACGTCTCCGTCTTTTACAAAGATGCTTGAACCGTAAGGAATATAGTGAGTATTTAATACAATACCGGTTTTAGGCTCTACTAATTTTAATTCCGTTGAACGAGAAATAACGATGTCAACAGCATTCCCGTCTGCATCTTCTCCTTTAACTGTTTTTAAATCTTCAAGTTCTAATTTACCACCAAAACGTGCCACTACGTTAGATTCTTCAGAAATACCACCTGCAACCCCACCAACGTGGAATGTACGAAGTGTTAACTGAGTACCTGGTTCACCAATTGATTGTGCAGCAATAACACCAACGGCTTCTCCTTTTTGCGTCATTTTTCCTGTCGCTAAGTTTCTTCCGTAACATTTTGCACAAATTCCTTTAGTAGCTTCACAAGTTAATGGCGAACGTACTTCTACTTTTTCAATAGGAGACGCCTGAATATTCTTAACGATAGCCTCTGTGATTTGCATTCCAGCTTCAACTAATACTTCATTATCTAAAGGATTAACTACATTTTGTAACGCCACACGACCTAAGATTCTTTCGCCTAAAGTTTCTACAATTTCTTCGTTTTTCTTTAACGCTGAAACTTCAATACCTCTAAGGGTTCCACAATCTACCGAATTTACAATTACATCTTGCGATACATCATGTAAACGACGTGTTAAGTAACCCGCATCGGCAGTTTTAAGAGCGGTATCGGCAAGACCTTTACGTGCACCGTGAGTAGAAATGAAGTACTCAAGAATCGAAAGACCTTCTTTAAAGTTAGAAAGAATTGGATTTTCAATAATTTCACCACCACCAGCAGTTGATTTTTTTGGCTTAGCCATCAAACCACGCATACCAGTTAACTGACGAATTTGTTCTTTTGAACCCCTTGCACCCGAATCAAGCATCATGTATACCGAGTTGAACCCTTGTTGGTCTTCACGGATATTTTTCATTGCTAATTCAGTTAATTGTGCATTGGCAGAAGTCCAGATATCAATAACTTGGTTGTAACGTTCGTTATTGGTAATAAGACCCATGTTATAGTTCATAGAAATACCTTCTACTTGAACACGAGCGTCAGCAATTAATTGTGTTTTTTGTTCTGGAATACGAATATCACCTAAACTGAATGACAATCCACCTTTAAAGGCAAATTTGTAACCCATATCTTTCATGTTATCCAAGAAAGCTGCAGTTGTTGGCACATCTGTAACCGATAAAATCTTACCAATAATATCACGTAATGATTTTTTAGTTAAAACTTCATTGATGTATCCAGCTGCTTGAGGTACTACTTCATTAAATAATACTCTACCCGCAGTAGTTTGAATAATTTTGTATACTAATTCTCCGTTTTCATTAAAATCTTTAGCACGAACTTTCACACGCGCATTCAATTCTAATTTTCCTTCGTTTAAGGCAATATTTACTTCTTCTGCAGAATAGAATGTTAAGCCTTCGCCTAAAATTTTATGTTCTGGAGTTGACAAACGCTCTTTGGTCATGTAATACAGACCTAAAACCATGTCTTGAGAAGGAACCGTAATAGGTGCACCATTCGCAGGATTTAAGATATTGTGAGAAGCCAACATTAATAATTGTGCTTCTAAAATAGCTTCTGGTCCTAATGGTAAGTGAACCGCCATCTGGTCACCATCAAAATCGGCGTTGAATGCCGTACATACTAATGGGTGTAACTGGATTGCTTTTCCTTCAATAAGTTTTGGTTGGAATGCCTGAATTCCTAAACGGTGTAATGTAGGAGCACGGTTTAGTAATACTGGATGTCCTTTGATTACATTTTCAAGAATATCCCATACTACTGGCTCTTTTTTGTCGATAATTTTCTTAGCCGACTTCACTGTTTTAACGATTCCTCTTTCGATTAATTTACGAATAACGAATGGTTTGTATAGTTCAGCAGCCATATCTTTTGGCAAACCACATTCAAACAATTTCATTTCTGGTCCAACGACAATTACTGAACGAGCTGAATAATCAACACGTTTTCCTAATAAGTTTTGACGGAAACGACCTTGTTTTCCTTTTAATGAATCGGATAACGATTTTAATGGTCTGTTTGATTCTGTTTTAACGGCAGAAGCTTTACGTGTATTATCAAATAATGAATCTACCGATTCTTGTAACATACGTTTTTCGTTACGTAAGATTACTTCAGGAGCTTTGATCTCCATTAATCTTTTCAAACGGTTGTTACGGATGATTACTCTACGGTATAAATCATTTAAATCTGACGTTGCAAAACGACCTCCATCTAGTGGCACTAACGGACGTAATTCTGGTGGAATTACCGGAATAACTTTTAAAATCATCCATTCAGGACGGTTTTCTCTGTTATGGTTAGATTCACGGAATGATTCTACAACATTTAAACGTTTTAAAGCTTCAGTTTTACGTTGTTTAGACGTTTCGTTATTAGCCGCGTGACGTAATTCGTATGACAATTCATCTAAATTAGTACGTGCTAATAAATCCATAATACATTCAGCACCCATTTTAGCGATGAATTTATTAGGATCTTTATCATCTAAATATTGATTTTCCATTGGAAGTGTATCTAAAATATTTAAATACTCTTCTTCCGTAAGGAAATCTAAACGTTGTAAAGTTTCGCCTTCGGCATTTGTAGCGATACCTGCTTGAATTACTACGTATCTTTCGTAGTAAATGATCATGTCTAATTTCTTAGAAGGTAATCCTAAAATATAGCCAATTTTGTTTGGTAACGATCTAAAATACCAAATATGAGCAATAGGCACTACCAAGTTGATGTGTCCTACTCTATCTCTACGTACTTTTTTCTCAGTTACTTCTACACCACATCGGTCACAAACGATTCCTTTGTAGCGAATTCTTTTATATTTTCCACAAGCACATTCGTAATCTTTTACTGGTCCGAAAATTCGTTCACAGAAAAGACCATCTCTCTCTGGTTTGTGGGTTCGATAATTAATAGTTTCTGGTTTTAAAACTTCACCTCTAGATTCTCCTAAAATTGATTCTGGAGAAGCTAATCCAATTGTGATTTTATTAAATCTTTTAATTGGGTTTTTATCTTTACTATTTCTATTATTCATCATAGTTTTTACTATTGATTTATTTGCAATTTAAAATTGATTCTTATTTAAGTCGAAAGTCAAATGTCATAAAGTTTATAAAGTCA
>NZ_JBIIWV010000049.1:0-14402 GCF_044338735.1 Flavobacterium sp.
ACCTATGAAGACAATACTGAGGAAACTGGAAATTACGAATTATTAGACGCTAATCGGTTAAGAGGTACTTTTGCTAATGGAGTAGTTTTAACTTACACTAGACAATAATAACAAAAATCATTTTTTGAGTGATTTTTTTAACCTATTAAATTGTATTATAGTCCTCAAAAACCTACTTTTGAGGACTTAATAACTTCTCATGCAACTCGTTTTCGCTTCCAATAACAAGAATAAAATCAAAGAAATTCAAGCCTTAGTATCTGATATCATACAGATTATTAGTTTGGAAGATATAGGTTGCGCCGAAGACATTCCTGAAACAGCTGAAACTATTGAAGGAAATGCGATTATGAAAGCCAATTATGTTACCTCCAACTATGGTTACGATTGTTTTGCCGATGACACTGGTCTTGAAGTGGAAGTTTTGAATGGAGCACCTGGTGTTTATTCTGCTCGCTATGCCGGCGAACAAAAAGATGTAAATGATAATATGGATAAGCTTTTATCGGAATTAAAAGATAAAACCAACCGAAATGCCAATTTCAAAACAGTCATTTGTCTTAATTTAAATGGCACACAACAACTATTTACAGGTATTATTAATGGAAAAATAATTGATGGAAAAATAGGCACAAACGGTTTTGGATATGACCCAATTTTCATCGCCGAAGGACACGATAAAACCTTTGCAGAACTTACTTTAGAAGAAAAAGCACACATTAGTCATCGAGGGATTGCTGTTGCCCAATTAATAGCTTTTTTATCAAAACACTAAGACACTATTCTGCTGATTTCAAGTTTTTCGTCCTAAAAACAAATCTAAAAAATATTTAACAAACTGAAAATCAATACCTAACAAATTAGTTTATATAGTATTTTAACCCTACCTTTGCACCCAATTTAAAATAATATATGAATAAATTTGAACAATTAGGATTGAATGAGTCGCTACTGCTGGCGATTAAAGATCTAGGATTTGAGAATCCGTCAGAAGTGCAAGAAAAAGCGATTCCAGTACTATTGGAACAAAACACAGATTTAGTTGCCCTAGCGCAAACAGGAACAGGGAAAACGGCCGCTTTTGGTTTTCCACTAATTCAAAAAATTGATGCTGAAAATAGAAATACTCAAGCATTAATTTTATCGCCAACGCGCGAATTATGCTTACAAATCACCAACGAGATTAAATTATACTCAAAGTACATAAAGGGGTTACATACTGTGGCTGTTTATGGTGGTGCAAGCATTACAGATCAAGCTAGAGAAGTTAAACGTGGTGCACAAATTATTGTGGCTACACCAGGTAGAATGCAAGACATGATTAACAGAGGTCTTGTAAACATTAAAAACATCGATTTTTGCATCTTAGATGAAGCAGATGAAATGTTAAATATGGGATTCTACGAAGATATTTGTTCCATTTTATCGGACACACCAGACGAGAAAAACACTTGGTTATTCTCTGCGACTATGCCTGCTGAAGTAGCGCGTATTGCAAAAAAATTCATGGCTTCTCCAGTTGAAATTACTGTAGGAAGTAAAAACTCGGGATCAGCTACCGTTTCACACGAATATTACTGTGTGAATGCTCGTGACCGCTATGAAGCTTTAAAACGTTTAGCCGATGCAAACCCTGATATTTTCTCGGTTGTATTTTGTAGAACTAAAAGAGACACACAAGCGGTTGCAGAAAAACTTATCGAAGATGGTTATAACGCTGCAGCCTTACACGGAGATTTATCGCAAGCACAACGTGATGGGGTAATGAAATCGTTTAGAGGTCGTCAAATTCAAATGCTTGTTGCGACAGATGTTGCAGCTCGTGGAATTGACGTTGAAAATATTACGCACGTTGTAAATTACCAGTTACCAGATGAAATTGAAACCTACAATCACCGTTCAGGAAGAACTGGTAGAGCTGGAAAATTAGGAACTTCAATTGTAATTATTACGAAAAGTGAAATCAGAAAAATACACTCTATTGAGCGTATTATCCAACAAAAATTCCAAGAAAAAACAATTCCATCAGGTATTGAAATCTGCGAAATTCAGTTGTTACACTTAGCTAATAAAATTAAAGATACCGAAGTTGATCACGAAATTGAAAATTATTTACCTGCAATTAACGAAGTTTTAGATGGTTTATCTAAAGAAGAATTAATTAAGAAAATGGTATCGGTTGAATTTAATAGATTCATTAATTATTACAAATCAAAACGTGATATCACAGGAGAAAGAAGTAATGACCGTGAAAGAAGCTCTGAACCAAGAGAAATAAGAGCAGGTGATCCTGTGCGTTATTTCATTAACATTGGTACTAGAGATGATTTCGATTGGATGCAATTGAAAGATTTTATCAAAGAAACATTAGATTTAGGCCGTGATGACGTATTCAAAGTTGACGTAAAAGAAGGTTTCTCTTTCTTTAATACTGATGGCGAACATACTGATAAAGTAATGTCTGTACTTAACGGTTATGACATGAACGGAAGAAGAATCAACGTAGAAATTTCTAAAAACGACGGTGGTGGAAGACGCGATCACAATGGAAGAAGTTCTAGTGGTGGATTTGGTGGCGGAAGACGCGAAGGTGGCTTTAACCGCGAAAGAAGTGGTTCTGCTCCAAGAAGAGATAGTGGTAGTAGAGAAGGCGGATTTCGTAGCGATAGAAATAGTTCAGCACCAAAAAGAGAAGGTGGTTTTAGAGGCGAAAGAAGTAGCACTGCTCCAAGAAGAGAAGGCGGTTTTTCTGATAGAGCACCAAGACGATCTGAAAGTACTGGTGATACCCCAAGACCAAGAAGACCAAGAAAGAGCTAATCGCTTTTCGTTAATTTTCTTATAAAATTACTAAAAACTACAAAATATCCTCTTTAGATTCGTATTTTTGAATCAATATTATAAAGAATGAGATATTTTGTAGTTTTTTTATTTGTTTTAGCTGCTAATGTAAGTTGGGCGCAAAAAGATACCATAGTAAACATCAAAGGTACAGTGGTTAATAATGAAACTAAATTACCAATAGGTAATGTAAATGTAATTAATGCTTCACGAGTTACTGGAACGGCAACTTCTGGAAGTGGTACTTTTGAAATTGCTACAAAACTTAATGATACACTGCTATTTTCTTACATCGGTTTTGAAACAGTTAAAGTAAAAGTTACCAATGACTGGATTAAAAACAACCCCACTAAAATTTATCTTTCCGAAAAAGCATATGTACTTGATGAAGTCGTTATTAGACAATACCAACTAACGGGTTACGTTGAAGTAGATACCCAATTAATTCCTGTGGCTGATGACGGGTATCGCTATAGTATTTCAGGTCTAAACGCAGGTTATGAAGCGGGTGACAAAGCTCCTGGTGCAGTTTCAAAAGTGTTAGGTTCTATTTTTAATCCCGCCGATTTTTTATACAATACTTTTGGAAAACGACCAAAGGAAATGAAAAAGCTAAAGGAAATGAAAAAAGACGATACGGTTAGAAATCTTTTAGCTACCAAGTTTGACCGAGAAACCTTAGCTGCTCTTTTAGAAATTGATAAAGACGATATTCCGTTAATATTACAAAATTGCAACTATTCAGAATACTTTATTCAAACAGCTAACGACCTTCAAATTATGGATGCAATTAGCTTGTGTTATGAAGAATATAAAGTGTTGAAAAAAAATAAATAAGCACCCAACTAATCTTGGTTTTCTAAGTATTTTCTTTCAATAAATTCAATATCTTTTATTGTTTTTCGAGTCCAATCTAATCGTTTTTCCAAAATTTCTTCTTCGGTTAATTGCCAATTAATTGCTGATTGTCGCAATCGAGTACTAATGTCTTGAATAATGATGGCTGCCGAAACCGAAATGTTTAAACTTTCGGTATACCCAACCATCGGAATTTTCAAAAATCCATCAGCTTGATCCAGTACTTCTTGAGATAAACCATCGCGTTCCGTTCCAAAAAATAAAGCAGCAGGCTTAGAAATATCAAATTCATGCAACAAACAAGATTCGTCATGCGGAGTAGTCGCAATAATTTGATATCCTTTAGCTCGCATCTCATCCATACAACTTTGAACTGAATTGTATCGAAACACATCAACCCATTTTTGAGCTCCCATTGCGATTTCGGTATCAATTCGTTTGCCAAATTTCTGTTCAATCACGTTCAATTCTTGAATACCAAAAACCTCACAACTACGCATCACTGCACTGGTATTGTGCAATTGAAATATATCTTCCATTGCAATCGTGAAATGTTTAGTTCTATTTTGCAACACTCGTAAAAAACCCTCTTTTCTGTTTTCAGTTATAAAACCTTCTAAATAGTGTAAAAGCTCCTGTTTTTTGGCGTCCATTTTTTTCTTAAATTTACTACAAAGAAAAAGAAAATACCAGAATGAAAAAAATTGTTGTTCTTTAATGTTCTTTATTATATTGATCTAAAACCTGCTTCAATTTACGATTTACCCAACAAGCTAATAGTACTTCATCTATCGGCAGTTGAAGGAATGAAAATATTGAATGAAGAACTTTTAAATTTATAATAAAAAACTACTAACTAATTACTAATTACTTATCACTTATTACTAAATTTGTACTTCGTTAACAACACACAACAACATGCAACTAACAGAATTAAATGCTATTTCACCAATTGACGGTCGTTATAGAAATAAAACCGTTTCTTTAGCTCCTTATTTTTCAGAAGAAGCCTTAATCAAATACCGCGTTTTAATTGAAGTTGAATATTTCATTGCTTTGCGTGAGGCTGATTTACCTCAACTAGCTAAAATTGATAAAACAATTTACAATTCGTTACGAGCTATTTATCAAAATTTTTCTACCGAAGATGCACTTTGGATCAAGGATTCCGAAAAAACAACGAATCATGATGTAAAAGCTGTTGAATATTTCATCAAGTCAAAATTTGATGGATTAGGTTTACAAGATTTCAAAGAATTCATCCATTTCGGATTGACATCTCAAGACATCAATAATACTGCAATTCCACTTTCTACTAAAGAAGCTTTTGAAAACGTATATTTACCAAGTTTAATTTCAGTAATAGCTAAATTAAAAGAGTTAGCTATGGAATGGAAAGACATTCCACTTTTAGCCAGAACTCACGGACAACCTGCCTCTCCTACCCGTTTAGGAAAAGAAATTTTAGTTTTTGTAGAACGTTTAGAAGAGCAAATGCGTTTGTTATTCAATGTTCCTTTTGCGGCTAAATTTGGAGGTGCAACCGGAAATTACAACGCTCATAAAGTGGCGTATCCAAGTACCGATTGGAAAAAATTTGGATCTAATTTTGTAGAAAATAGTTTGGGATTACACCATTCTTTTCCTACCACTCAAATTGAACATTACGATCATTTTGCCGCATTTTTTGATGCTTTAAAACGAATCAATACGATAATTATTGACTTAGATAGAGATATTTGGACCTATGTTTCAATGGATTATTTCAAACAAAAAATAAAAGCAGGCGAAATTGGTTCTTCTGCAATGCCACATAAAGTAAATCCAATTGATTTTGAAAATTCAGAAGGAAATTTAGGAATTGCCAATGCGATTTTCGAACATCTTTCAGCAAAATTACCACTTTCAAGATTGCAACGCGATTTAACCGATAGTACTGTGTTGCGTAATATTGGTGTTCCAATGGGCCACACGTTAATTGCATTTGAAGCGACTTTAAAAGGATTGAACAAATTACTATTAAACGAAGACAAAATTGAAGAAGATTTAGAGAAAAACTGGGCAGTTGTTGCTGAGGCAATTCAAACAATTTTACGACGTGAAGGTTATCCAAATCCATATGAAGCCTTAAAAGACTTAACCCGAACAAATTCTGTAATCAATAAAGAAGCGATTCATAATTTCATTGGAACTTTAAAAGTTTCTGAAGAAGTTAGAGCCGAATTAATGCAAATTACACCAAGTAATTATTTGGGAATTTAATTTTAGAGTAAAGTATTATGAGTAAAGTATTATGAGTAAAGTATTAAAATTATTATTGTTATGTTTCTTGTGTTTTTTAATTTCTTGTAATAAAAAAACGGATGAAGATTTAAAATCAATGAAAGCTGATTCTTTACAGTTTTCAAATAACAATGAATTTAAGGATATAACAATTGCTTTTTTTAATTGGTATAAATTAAATAGTAACAAGCTAGGAAAAATTAACTATTTAAAAGGCGGATATGTTAATAAAAATGATTCAATGGCCTACTATATCGACGAAACTGAAGTGACTAAATACGTTAAAGAGTTTGAAAAAACCGGCTATGTCAGTCATTTATATGTTGAAAATTTAAAAAATCATTTGCTGAGTGTTGGAAAGGATTTAAAGGAAGAAAAAATTTATGATGGAGTAGTTTCTGGTTTAGATTATGATTTAATTACAAATTCGCAAGAAGATGAAGAAATCTTTTCAAATATGCCTACAATTAAGCTATTAAGTCAAAAGATAATTAGCAAAGATGATGTCGAAAATTATTATGAATTAAGGAAAAATACTTTATTCTTAAAAATAAGCTTTGCTTTCGAGGATAAATGGAAAATAAAAAATTACGATTTTGAATATAGACAGGAATAGATATTCTGTATAAAAAATCCATTCTGATATTTCGGAATGGATTTTTTGCTTTTCACTAATTACTTTTCACTAATCACTTAACGGGAATAATTTGGAGCTTCTTTTGTAATGGTTACATTATGAGGATGGCTTTCACCAATGCCACTTGCTGTAATTCTAATGAAACGACTACTTTCTTGCAAAGTTTGAATATCTTTTGATCCGCAATAGCCCATTCCGGCTCTTAAACCGCCTATGAATTGTTGCATGCTTTCGTTTAATTCTCCTTTATATGGCACACGACCAACAATTCCTTCTGGAACTAATTTTTTAACATCGTCTTCTACATCTTGAAAATAACGGTCTTTTGAACCTTCTTGCATCGCTTCAACAGATCCCATTCCTCGATACGATTTGAATTTTCTTCCTTCAAAAATAATGGTTTCTCCCGGCGATTCTTTTGTTCCTGCTAAAAGCGAACCTAACATCACACAATCAGCTCCAGCTGCTATTGCTTTTGGAATATCTCCTGTGTAACGAATTCCACCATCTGCAATAACGGGAACACCTGTTCCTTTTAAAGCCGCAGCCACTTCTAAAACCGCAGAAAATTGAGGAAATCCAACACCTGCAACAACTCTCGTTGTACAAATAGAACCTGGACCAATTCCTACCTTCACTGCATCAGCTCCATTTTGAGCTAAATATAAAGCTGCTTCAGCTGTAGCAATGTTACCCACTACTACATCTAAATTTGGAAATTTTGCTTTTACTGCTTTTAAAACATCTACTACTCCTTTTGTATGTCCGTGAGCGGTATCAATAATTACAGCATCAACACCAGCATTTACTAAAGCTGTTGCTCTATCAACTGCATCAGCAGTTACTCCTAAAGCTGCAGCAACTCGTAAACGACCAAATCTATCTTTATTTGCAATTGGTTTTTGCGTTAATTTAGTAATATCTCTAAAGGTAATTAAACCTACTAATTTATTGTTGTTGTCAACTACTGGTAATTTTTCAATTTTATTTTCTTGTAGAATACCTTCTGCTTCTTGCAAAGTAGTTCCTTGAGCGGCTGTAACTAATTTTTCAGAGGTCATTACTTCAAGAATAGAACGGGTATTTATTTTTTCGAATCGTAAATCTCTATTGGTTACAATTCCTTTTAAAATTCCGTTTTCATCTACCACTGGAATTCCGCCTATGCTAAATTCTTTCATTGCCATTTTAGCATCACCAACCGTAGCTGATAAAGGCAACGTTACCGGATCGATAATCATACCACTTTCGGCACGTTTTACTTTTCTTACTTTTGCTGCTTGTTGTTCAATCGACATGTTTTTGTGTAACACGCCAATACCGCCTTCTTGTGCCATAGCAATTGCCATTGAACTTTCGGTAACCGTGTCCATTGCTGCGGAAACGATAGGAACATTCAAGGTAATATTTTTCGAAAACTTCGATTGAATATTTACTTCACGTGGTAAAACTTCTGAATAATTTGGAATAAGCAAAACATCGTCGTATGTAAGTCCTTCGCCAACGATTTTAGAAGTGTGTGCTTTCATGGTGCAATTTGTTGTAGATGTTAAATTGCATGCAAATATACGAAAAAAAGTGAATAGTGAATACTAATAGGATTAGTTTTTAGCCCAGATAGTAATGAAAAGCATTTCATTGAAAGATTTTTATTTTTTGTTGTGCTAAAAAAGCGCCTTAAGAAGCTCTTTTTAGTGCTTACAAAAAAAGAAATATTTATGAAATCTTGAAATGTATAGCTGGAATCAGCTTCTACTAATGAAACTCTCCAAATAGTTTTGTCGCTTCATTATAAGCACTTTCAAAACTCATGGGACTAGTGTTGGTATTTTCTTTTTTAGTAGTGAAATAGGACAACAATTTTTCCGTTGGCATATTGCCTATTAAGTCGTCTTTTGCCATAGGACATCCTCCAAAACCTTGAATAGCACCATCATAACGGCGACAACCTGCGTTGTAAGCTGCATCAATTTTTTCAAACCATTTGGCGGCTGTAGTGTGTAAATGCGCACCAAATTCAATAGTTGGATATTTCGGAATTAAATTTGAAAACAAATAATCAATTACTTCTGGAGTAGAACTTCCAACGGTATCAGAAATTGATAGGATTTTCACCCCCATATTCGCTAATTTTTCAGTCCATTCACCCACAATTTCAACATTCCAAGGATCACCATATGGATTTCCGAAGCCCATTGAAATATAAGTGACGACTTCTTTATTCGATTTATCCGCGATTTCTAAAATTTCATGAAGTGTAATCAAACTTTCGGCAATTGTTTTGTGTGTATTTCGCATTTGAAAGTTTTCTGAAATCGAAAAAGGGAAACCTAAATATTGAATTTCTTTGTGAATTGAAGCGTTTTGAGCTCCTTGCGTATTGGCAATTATGGCTAATAATTTACTGCTCGTTGCCGATAAATCTAATTGGGCTAAAACTTCAGATGTGTCTTGCATTTGCGGAATCGCTTTAGGCGAAACAAAACTTCCAAAATCAATAGTATCAAAGCCTACACGCAATAACGATTGAATATATTTCACCTTTTTATCAGTAGGAATAAACGGTTTAATGCCTTGCATGGCATCGCGCGGACATTCGATAATTTTGATTGGATTCATAACTTCAAAGATAGCAAATTTAAATCTGCTCTAAAATCTTTTTGTTGATCGCTTTTACTAAAGCAGGACCTTCATAAATAAAACCAGTATACAATTGAACCAAACTTGCGCCAGCATTAAGTTTTTCGATAGCATCTTCTGCTGAATGAATGCCTCCTACTCCAATAATTGGAAACGATTGATTACTTTTTTCCGATAGAAAACGAATGACTTCTGTGGAACGATTGGTTAATGGTATTCCTGATAAACCGCCCATTTCAGATTTATTTTCCGATTGTAAACCATCGCGAGAAATTGTAGTATTGGTTGCAATTACACCCGCAATTTTAGTTTCGTTAACGATATCAATGATGTCTAAAAGCTGTTCATCAGTTAAATCGGGTGCGATTTTTAAAAGGATTGGTTTTTGAATTGGCTTTGAATTATTTCTGTCTTGAAGTGTTTGCAACAACTCTGTCAACGGTTTTTTATCCTGCAATTCTCGAAGATTTGGAGTGTTTGGCGAACTCACATTAACCACAAAATAATCGACATAAGGAAACAACGCTTCAAAACAAATTTCGTAATCTTTTACCGCTTCTTCGTTTGGCGTAACTTTATTTTTTCCGATGTTTCCACCGATTAAAACGCTTTTGTTATTTTTTAAACGCTCGATTGCCTCTTTAACACCACCATTATTAAAACCCATTCGGTTGATAATAGCATTGTCTTCTTTTAAGCGAAACAAACGTTTTTTAGGATTTCCTTCTTGTCCAACAGGTGTTAAGGTTCCTATTTCAATAAATCCGAAACCAAAATTCGATAACTCTTGATACAGCTTCGCGTCTTTATCAAAACCAGCAGCTAATCCGACAGGATTTTTGAATTTAATTCCGAAAACTTCGCGTTCTAAAAGAGGATCGTTTACTTCGTATAGCATTTTAACCAAAGAAGAAAAACCTGGAATTTTATTCAGAATACGAATGAGTGAAAAGGTAAAATAATGTACTTTTTCAGGATCAAAGCAGAATAATAAAGGTCGAATGATTAGTTTGTACATAATTTGTTGTGTTGTGATGCAAAAGTAAGAAAATGCAATTCCTAAAAAAAATTTATTCCAATTCTGAAGATTCTATTTATTATTTTTAAGTAATACCACTTCAATGGGATTATTTGTTCGAGGACCAAAAGTACGCGCTTGGCGTTCGTTTTCACTCGAACATAAAATGTACATATTAAAAGTTTGCAATTGGACTAATTGTTCTTTAAATTTTCCTTTTGTATCTTGAATTTTGATATAAAATTCTTCCGCAGGAAAAGTATTTGTTACCGAAAGCAAATAGGTATCGCCAGCATAGGGAAAAAACCATTTTTCAGGTTCGTTTGGCTTACTAATTAAGTGATTTCGGGTAAACATTAAAGGCTGATTACCAAATTTCCAGCTGAATTTATTGTTTTCGTTGATAACTTCTTCTCCTTTTTCGTTAACCACGAATATTTTCAAATCGGCAATATTATCCGATTTTCCTTCTTCATGAGCTTTTACAACTAAATATGAAGTGAAATCAAATCCACAATGCGGCACTTGCCCAAGTAAGTTCAATGAAAAAAGTAGAAAGAAAAAGGGAACTTTTCGCATTTTTTATGGTTTCGCGTTTTTTTTCAAATAGTCCAAAATCAAGTACGTATCATCGTTTGAAAATCCTCCTTTTTTTTGCATTTCGAAGACGATTGGATCCCATTCTTGTGATGTATAAGCATTGGGTGCATATAAATCATGACACTCTGCGCAACGTTTTTGAAACATTTTTTCTCCAGATTCTTCCATATTTATAGTCACAACTTCTGTGGCTTGAACAGGAGCTATTACTTGCTTTTGAGTATTACAAGAAAGTAAACTCAACATAATTGTGAACACAACTAAAAATGCTATTTTCATATTTTAATTTTATTTGAGGTAAATATAAAAAAAATCCCAAGACAATGTCTCAGGAATGTTTCTGTATTTAAATCACTATTTATTTTACATCCATTAATTCAACATCAAATACTAAAGTTGCGTCAGGTGGAATAACTCCTCCTGCACCTCTAGAGCCATATCCTAAGTATGAAGGAATTACAAAACGTGCTTTGTCTCCTACCTTTAATAAAGCAACACCTTCATCCCATCCTTCAATTACTTGACCAACACCTAATTGAAAATCAATTGGTTGTTTTCTCTTGTAAGAAGAATCAAAAACTTGCCCGTTTTCTAAAGCCCCTTGATAATGCACCGATACTTTTTTACCTTTTTCAGCTTGTGTACCATTCCCTTTTTGAATAATTTGGTAACGTAAACCACTTTCAGTTTTTTGAAAACCAGCGGCTAATTTTTCTAAAGCTTCCTCTGCCATTTTTTTTTGTTCTTCAATTCTTTTTGCACGTGAACCTTCAAAAGTTCTAAACGCTTCAATAGCATTCCAATTTTTAGCTTCGTCTCCTACTCTAATAATTTCAATACTTTCTAATGCATCATTACCTTCAACAGCATCAACCACATCTTGACCTTCTATAACGTGACCAAAAACAGTGTGTTTTCCGTCTAACCAGTTGGTTGGAATGTGTGTAATAAAGAACTGAGAACCATTTGAACCTGGACCTGCGTTTGCCATTGACAATACGCCTGGTTTATCATGTTTTAAACTTGGATGAAACTCATCATCAAAATTATAACCAGGACCACCTGTGCCTTGCCCTTGTGGACAACCGCCTTGTATCATAAAATCAGGAATAACGCGGTGAAATTTTAATCCGTCATAATAAGGAGTTCCCATTGGTCTTGCCGAATTTTCTAATTGACCTTCTGCTAAACCTACAAAGTTTCCTACTGTACCAGGTGTTAAATCGTGTGTTAATTTTACTAAAATAGCACCTTTTGCAGTATTAAATTTAGCGTATATTCCGTTTTCCATTGTTTTGAATTTTAATTTGAAAGTGCAAAATTACAAAATAAATAGTAGATTTGATATACAAAAATAAATACCATGAAAACGAAAGACTACATCAATATAAATAAATCGACTTGGAATGATAAAGTTGATGTTCATATTGATTCTGAATTTTATGACATGAAGGGATTTCTTCAAGGAAAATCAACTTTAAATGCTATAGAATTAGAATTACTTGGTAACGTAAAAGGCAAAAAAGTGTTGCACTTGCAATGTCATTTTGGACAAGATACTATGACTTTTTCCAGAATGGGCGCAATTGCTACAGGAATAGATTTTTCAGAAAAAGCCATTGAAAGAGCTAGAGAAATCAATGAAAAATTAAATTTAGATGCCTCTTTTGTTTGCTGCGATATTTATGACGCACCCAATCATCTGAATGAACAATTTGATATAGTATTTACCAGTTATGGAACAATTGGTTGGTTTCCTGATCTTGACAAATGGGCAAAAGTAATTTCACAGCTTTTAAAATCAGGAGGCAAATTTGTTATGGCCGATTTTCATCCAGTAGTTTGGATGTTTGATAACGATTTTAAAGAAGTTTTTTACAATTATTTTAATACCGAAGCCATTATAGAAGATGAATCTGGAACTTATGCCGATCGAGAGGCAGAAATTGCAAATCAAACCATTACATGGAATCATCCTTCATCGGAACTATTAAATGCATTGATAACAAATGGTTTGGAACTGAATTCATTCAATGAATTTGATTATTCGCCTTACAATTGTTTTAATGAAACAGAAGAATTTGAACCAAATAAATTCAGAATCAAACATTTAGAAAATAAGATTCCGATGGTATATTCTTTATCGGCCACTAAAAAATAAACAATTATCTTTGCATCATGCGAATAGATATTATTACCGTTTTACCTGAATTGATGCGAAGTCCGTTTGAAGCTTCGATTATGAAACGTGCCATTGAAAAAGGATTGGTGGAAGTTCATTTTCACAATTTAAGAGACTTCACGACCAACAAACAAAAGAGTGTTGATGATTACCAATTTGGTGGCGGTGCTGGTATGGTAATGACAATACAACCAATAGATGCTTGCATTTCAAAACTTAAAACCGAAAGAACTTACGACGAAATTATTTACATGACTCCTGATGGGGAAACGTTGAACCAAAAAATGGCCAACTCAATTTCTATGTATGAAAATATTATGATTTTATGCGGACATTATAAAGGTGTAGACCAGCGGGTTCGCGATATGCATATTACAAGAGAAATTTCGATTGGTGATTATGTGTTAAGTGGTGGAGAAATTGGCGCCATTGTTTTTTGTGATGCGATTATACGCTTAATTCCTGGTGTTTTGAGTGATGAAACTTCAGCTTTGACCGATAGCTTTCAAGATAATTTGCTATCACCTCCTATTTACACTCGTCCTGCCGATTATAATGGATTGAAAGTTCCTGAAATATTGTTGAGTGGGAATTTTCCTAAAATTGAAAAATGGCGAGAAGATATGGCTTACGAACACACAAAAAATAGAAGACCCGATTTATTGGAAAATGATTAATTTATTTTGATGATCTGATTTTCAGATATTCCGATATTATGAAAATCCATTGTCCGAAAATCCATTTTCAAATATTTTCGAATTTGAAATTTGTTTATTTGATTTTTTTTAATACTTTTGCACCCACTTTGAATCAACCTCTGGCGATAGACGTGAATGTTGTTTTGAATCGAATTTTTTATTTTTAAAGAATATGTCAAATTTAGTTGATTTCGTTAATAACGAATTTGTTACAAGAAAAGATTTCCCAGAATTTGGTGCTGGTGATACAATCACTGTGTACTATGAAATTAAAGAGGGAGAAAAAACTAGAACTCAGTTTTTCAAAGGAGTTGTAATCCAAAGAAGAGGAACTGGAGCTACCGAAACTTTTACTATTCGTAAAATGTCTGGAGCTATTGGAGTGGAGCGTATTTTTCCAGTAAATTTACCTGCATTACAGAAAGTTGAAGTAAACCAAAGAGGTAAAGTTCGTAGAGCTCGTATCTACTACTTTAAAGAACTTACTGGTAAAAAAGCAAAAATCAAAGAAAGAAGATACAAAAACTAGTATCCACTTTCTCAAGTATAAAAAATCCCGCAATTGCGGGATTTTTTTATAAATATAATAGTGAATTAAAACACAAACATTGCGCGTTCGCTCATTAATTCATTTACTTCTTCCGC
>NZ_JBIIWV010000164.1:0-4251 GCF_044338735.1 Flavobacterium sp.
GGAATTTCTGGAGTTTATTATTTTGGTACAGATGCTAGTTTATCTGCAATTAATAGCGTTGATAGCTTAGAAAATTTCACGTTATATCCTAACCCAAATAAAGGCAATTTCAATATTCAATTTTCTTCCAATTCAAATAATAATATTATTGTTTTGGTTCATGATATTAGAGGAAGAGAAATTTTTAATAAAACATATTCAAACAACGGTTTGTTTAATGAAAACCTTCAATTAAGTAATGCACAATCTGGAATTTATCTTGTAACTATTCAAGATGGTTCTAGGAAAGAAGTTAAGAAAATAGTAATAGAATAATTTATTTAAGAATTTTAGGAAAGAGGTGGTTTATACCACCTCTTTTTTTTATTAATTATTTCAGAATATTATTATATTTGTGCATTAATCAAAAAAACCATTAAAATGAAAAAAACGTTACTACTAATTGTTTTTTCACTAGTACTTACTAATTTTAGTTACTCACAAACAGAAAGAGCTTGGTCAAACTTCAAAGGACAAGATGTTAAAGTTGCTATTTCAGCACAGAGAGAGTCATTTCCTCAAGAATTTGAGCTAATGCAATTGGATTTAACTGTTTTAAGACAAGTATTATTTACAGCTTCAGATCGATTTTCCGAAAATAGAACAAGCGCTATAATATCCTTGCCAAATGCTGAAGGAAAATTAGAACGTTTTCGTGTTTATGAAGCATCAAATTTTGCACCAGATTTACAAGCTCAATTTCCAGAGATTCGTTCTTATGTGGGACAAGGTATTGATGATAAATATGCCAGATTAAGATTATCAATTAATCCGAGAGGAATCAATACCATGGTTTCAAGAGCAGATAAGCCTTCAGAATATATGGAGCCTTATTCTGTTGACGGAACAGTTCACGTAGTTTATAATTCTGAAAGAGTTAAAGGGAAACTTCCATTTACCTGTTCAACACCAGTTGAGCAAGCATTAATGAATGATTTAACCGATAGAGCGAGTAGTGTATCACGTTCAAACACAGGTCAATTATTAAATTTCAGACTTGCAATGTCTGTAACACCAGAATATACTTCATTTCATCATACATTATTAGCTTTAGCAGATGCCAAGACTAGTGCATTAGCAGCAATTAATACTACATTGACTCGAGTAAATGGTGTTTTTGAAACGGATTTTGCAATTCACATGAATTTAGTGAATAACATGACTATTATTTATGATGGCACCACGTTAGATCCCTATGGAGCTACAAGTAATAATTATAATACTCAACTACAAACAACTTTAACTAATGTAGTAGGAGAAGCGTTTTATGACGTGGGGCACCTAATGGGAAGAGTAGGGAATAATGGAAATGCTGGATGTATAGGTTGTGTATGTTTATCTGGGAAAGGAAGTGGGTACACCACAAGTACAGCGCCAGTAGGAGATAATTTTGATATTGATTTTGTAGCGCATGAAATTGGACATCAATTTGGCGCAAATCATACTTTTTCAAATGGAAATGAAGGTTATGGAGTAAATGTTGAAGTGGGTTCAGGGGTAACCGTAATGGGTTATGCCGGAATAACTGATGAAGACACTCATTTACATTCAATAGATGTATTTCATGCCGCAAGTATTGCCCAAGTGCAGGCAAATATGGCAACAAAATCGTGTCAAACAACAGTAGTTATTTCTCATTCTGCTCCTGAAGTTAATGCTGGTGGTAACTGGACAATTCCTGTGAGTACACCATTTATGTTAACGGGCTCAGCTACTGATGCTGGTGGTGCAAGTGCAATAACATATACCTGGGAACAAAATGAAGATGGAGGGACTAATATAGACGCCGATAGTGCTGCTTCACCAACAAAAGTTGATGGACCAAACTGGGTAAATTATCAAGATTCTGCAAGCCCAGTGCGTTATTTTCCAAAAATGTCATCAATTTTAGCAGGTAGCACAACAACTCCTGGTTTAGATGTAACCGCCGAAGCTTTAAGTTCTGTAGCAAGACCATTAAAATTTGGATTGACAGCTAGAGATAATGTACTTGGACAAGGACAAACGGGATATGATGAAATGATAGTTACAGTTGCAAATAAAACGGCTTTAACTATTACAATGGCAGCAAGTACAACTTATCCTGTAGGGTCTACCCAAACAGTGGTTTGGACAGGTGCAACAGGCACAACGGGTCACAGTACTATTGCAGGTGGAGCAAATGTAGATATTTCATTTTCTGCCGATAATGGAGTTACATGGATATTATTGGGAACTACTACAAATGACGGTTCGCATGTTGTGACTTTGCCAGTAGGCATTTCAGGAGCTTATTGTAGGTTTATGGTAAAAGCTAGTGCAAATATTTTCTTTAATATTTCTAAACCATTTGCCGTTGGAAACTATACCTATCAAACTCAAAATGTTTGTACAGATTATCCATTTACTTTAAACTCTACTATAACAGAAAGTACTGGTACTTCTTATCCAGGCACATCACTTTCTATTTCAGATTCTTTTACGATAACAGACGCAAACTTTTATGCAAACGTAACACATCCAAGTATAGGTCAATTTAATCTACTAATCATGGCTCCATGGCAAACAGCGTTAAATACTGCTATTTGGTACAATAATTCCACTTGTACGGGAGCTAATATGAATAAATGGTTTGACACAGTGGGTTCAGCAGTAAATTGTGCAACAGTGAATGGAGCTCCATCTTTTTTACCTTATTCTACACCAAACATTAACGGATATAATGGCATGAATAGTGCTGGCGCATGGTTAATATATTTTAAAGATGTTGTTGTCGATTCAAATGTTGCAAATGCAAGGTTTAATACTTTTACTATTCAATTGTGTCGTTCAGGGCTTGTACCTGTTCTTTCTTCTGAAAGTTATGATATTAGCGATTTAGTTTTATATCCAAATCCAAATAATGGAAATTTCAATATTCAATTTACTTCAACATCAGGTAATGAAATTTATATAAATGTACATGATTTAAGAGGTAGAGAAATTTTTACTAAAAAATATTCAAACAATGGTTTGTTTAATGAAAACCTTCAATTGAGTAATGCACAATCTGGTATTTATCTAGTAACTATTCAAGATGGTTCTAGTAAGGTTACTAAAAAGATTGTTATTGAATAAATAGTTTAAACTATTAAATAGTAAAAAGGGAAGCATTAGCTTCCCTTTTTTATTTCCCATTAAAAGTATTCATAGTAGTATTTAACCCAGCTAATGCAAATGATTTTATAATTTCAGCACTTAAAGCTAATCGTTCTTTTAGTTGTTCTTTTTCGATTTCGTCCCATTCGCCAAGGACATAGTCCACTTGTTTTCCCTTTTTAAAGGCATCGCTAATACCAAATCGAAAGCGCGGATATTCAGAAGAGTTCAGTAGTAATTGAATGTTTTTTAATCCGTTATGACCACCATCAGTTCCTTTTGTTTTGATGCGAATGGTTCCAAAGGCTAAATTCAAATCGTCGGTAATAACTAATAGGTTTTCTTTTTCAATCTTTTCTTTTTCTAACCAGTAGTTTACTGCTTTACCGCTTAAGTTCATATAGGTGTTTGGCTTCAGTAAGAGCAATGTTCTGCCTTTTATTTTGAGTTCTGCAACATCACCTAACTTCTGGGTTTGAAAAGAAATCCCTTCTGCATGAGCAACATAATCTAATATTTTAAAACCAATATTATGTCTTGTATTTGCATATTCTGAGCCAATGTTTCCAAGCCCAACTATTAGGAATTTCTTCATAGGAACAACCTCTTGTGGTTTATTTTTCTTAATTATATTTAAAAACCAATTCATCATGTAAAAGTAACATAAAGTTTATAAAATAAAAAGCATAAAAAAAGCACCAGTAAACTGATGCTTTTTTGTATAGATTGAAAAGAAATTATTTTTTCTTTTTTGCTCCTTTTTCTGCTTTTGCTGCTTCTTGAGCGGCTTTCATTGCCGCACGAGAAATTCTCACTTGACAAACCACAGTATTATCTGGGTGCATTAATTTGAAATTGTTTGTTGCTAATTTAGTAACATACAATTTGTTCCCCATTTCTAATTCAGAAATACTTGCTTCAATAAAGTCAGGTAAGTTTTTAGGTAATGCTTTTACTTTTAAACGACGTTGGTTTAAACGTAAAACACCTCCTAATAATACTCCTGGAGAAGTTCCTGTAATTTTAACAGGTACTTCCATAACGATTTCTTTATCGTCACTTAATTGGAAGAAGTCAATGTGTAAAATTTTGTCA
>NZ_JBIIWV010000050.1:0-14279 GCF_044338735.1 Flavobacterium sp.
GCCATCGTAAAACAAAATTTCATTTCCGTTCCAAAGATATTTTACACCAGGAGTGTCTCTAGTGTTTCCTATGAGATTCCAAAAACTGATAACATCAACCTTTTGATAAGGATATTTTGCACCAGCGGCTGTGAAAAAATCGGGAATTTTATCGGCTTCTTCATCCATAAAAATAATGGAAACAGCTGGAAAACTTTTATCTTTTCGTTTCATTTCAGTAAGTTGCTTTGCTGTTTCTTGGCAATGATCGCAACCCGGAGCAAAAAAACATAGAATCTTTTTGTCTTGATCTATCGTTGGAAAATAATTGGCAAACCCTGATTTTTTTGCAGTAGGTTCGTCAACTGTAATTTTTTCCTTTAAAGTATTCGAAGAATCAATTGCTTTTTCTACGGTAGATAACACAGTGTTTAAAGTGGTATCGGTGCTAATTCCTAAGTTTTTGGTTTCAGTTGGGATTTGGAGAATAGGGGTAGCGCTTACTTTCATAGGGGCTATCATAAATAATCCTAAAATACAGCCTAAAACAATTGAACTTAACAGCCAAAAATTTGATTTTTTATCAGTAGGAAGTATTTTAAATAACCAAATTAATAATCCGATTGCAATGATGTTTTTAATAATTGCTTCAACAGGTGTCATCGGAATTAGTTCGCCAAAACAGCCACAATTCCCTGAATTTCCGCTTACAAAAGTGGTGTAACTTAAATGAATTACAAAAATAGATAATAATAAAATCGTAGCTGGAATCGTGATTCTTTTTAAGTAATCCTTTACTAAAATTGCGAGTCCTAATGCAAATTCAATTCCAATTAATATTCTTGAAAAGTAGGGTGCAAAATCTTCGGAAAAACCTAATGAATACAACTGTTTTACTTCAAAAGTAGAAATCGAAAAATAAGGCGATGGATATAATTTTGCTATTGCAGAAACAATAAATAAAGCTGAAATAATTAGGCGTAGAAGCCAACTTAAGTTTTCTTTCTTCATACGTTTTTGTTTTTGATAAAAATACAACTTCTTATACCGTTATTCTGTTAACAACTTGTTATTTATTTTCCATTAAAATTAAAGCAAAAACGGAGTAATTTATCATGTCTTGATAATTAGCATCAATACCTTCAGAAACCAACGTTTTCCCTTTATTATCCTCAATTTGTTTTACCCGAAGCAATTTTTGCAAAATTAAATCGGTTAAACTGTTGACACGCATTTCGCGCCAAGCTTCGCCATAGTCGTGGTTTTTATCCTGCATCAAGGCTTTAGTTAGCGAAACTTTTTCATCATAAAGTGCTATAGTTTCTTCAAAACCTAAATCGGGTTGATCTACAACTCCTTTATCGATTTGTATCAACGCCATGATGCAATAATTGATAATTCCAATGAATTCAGAAGTTTCGTCTTCAGCTACTTTTCGTACCTCATTTTTTTGAAGACTTCTGATGCGTTGGGCTTTAATAAAAATTTGATCGGTTAACGAAGGCAAGCGTAAAATGCGCCAAGCACTTCCATAATCTTTCATTTTTTTACTAAACAGTTCGCGGCAAACCGCTATAACTTTATCATATTGTTGAGAAGTATTCGGCATTATTTGGTGTATATTTGTATGAATTTTTTCCAAAAGTAATGAATTAAGTCAAAAGTCAAAAGTCAAAAGTCAAAAGAAATTCAAATAAAATGACAATCAATTGTAATAGTAGACTTATCGATTTGTCAATTCCTAAAGTAATGGGGATTTTGAATGTAACGCCCAACTCATTTTACGATGGAGGCAAGCACAATGAAATTAATGCAATTATTCGTCAAGTGGATAAAATGCTATCCGAAGGAGCCGATATTATTGATGTAGGGGCTTATTCCAGTAAACCTAGTGCAGAATTTGTTTCAGAGCTAACAGAAATCGATCGATTAAAGGCAGTAATCAAAGAACTAATTAATACTTTTCCATCGGTTATTTTATCCGTTGATACATTTCGAGCCAATGTAGCCAAAATTGCTGTGGATCATGGTGCAGCACTTATTAATGACATTTCTGCTGGATTATTGGATGACGCTATGATGCCTACTGTTGCCGAATTAAAAGTTCCTTATGTAATGATGCACATGCGCGGTACTCCGCAAACGATGCAAAGTCTAACTCAGTATGATGATTTAGTAAAAGATTTGATATTCTATTTTTCGGAACGAATAAGAGCAGCACGAAGTTTTGGTATTTCAGATATTATTATTGATCCAGGTTTTGGTTTTGCAAAAACATTGGAACAAAATTATGAAATTCTCAATAAACTCGAATTGTTTTCATTTTTAGAAATACCTTTGTTAGCAGGCGTTTCCAGAAAATCGATGATTTATAAAGTGTTAGAAAATACACCTCAAGAGGCCTTAAACGGTACCTCTGTATTGAATACGATTGCCCTACAAAAAGGTGCCAATATCTTAAGGGTTCATGATGTGAAAGAAGCCGTTGAGTGTATAAAATTAGTTCGTCAATTACAATGAAAAAAGCCGCATTTATAATATTGTTTTTGAGTTTGCTTTCTTGCAAAGACAAAGCAGTTTTGTTGCCACAAGTTGATCAGTCAATTGTTACTACGCTAAATGATCATTCTCCTATTTATATGTTTTTAAAAACGGAAGGAAAAGATACTTTAATTGATGTTAATCGAAAAAATTCTATTAGTTCTACCAACTGGATTTTCAATATCGACAAGCGATTGCCCTTGCGCTTAGTTGTTCCTGAAGTAATCAAATTACAAGCGAAAAAGGCGGGAAGTGCCCATAAAAGTGCTGCTTCTGAAAATTATTTTTCCTATTCTGATAGTATTCAAAAACAATTGGCATTTATTCCTTTCACAAAATTGATTTTCACTTTAGAGCAACCAAAGTATGGTGTAAACATTTATTTTGCCAAAAATAGCACTGTTTTTGTGAATGCTGTTGAAGTTAAAAAAGATTATTTAAAGACTTACTTATCCCACTTGCCAAGCGAAAAGCCATTAAAGTTTAATTATTGTTTTGATAAAAACAGTTCGTATGGAAGTTTTGTAAAAGAACTAGTTTTTGCACAAACTAATGGATTGCAATTAAGGAATATTTTTGTGTACTGATGTTTACTGATGGTGATACGGTTCGTTTCGTAAGATGGTGAAACCGCGATAAATTTGTTCAATTATGAATAAACGAACCATTTGGTGTGAGAACGTCATTTCTGATAAGGACACTTTACCATGTGCTTTTTGATATACATTTTCACTGAAGCCATAAGGACCTCCAATTACAAAGACTAAGGTTTTGATGCCTGTATTCATTTTTTTTTGTAAATAATCAGAAAAACCTAAGCTATTAAATGTTTTTCCATTTCCGTCCAATAAAATCAGATGGTCTGTGACATTAATTTTAGCTAAAATGAGTTCACCTTCCTTTTCTTTTTGTTGGGCTTCAGATAAATTCTTTACATTTTTTATATCTGGAATAACTTCCAAATCAAATTTTACATAAAACGACAAACGTTTCGTATACTCATCAATCAATGATTGTAAGTTTTTATTGTCGGTTTTGCCGATGGCGATTAATCGGATGTTCATTTTATGATTAATTTACTGCACAATGAAAAAACCACGCTTTAACGTGGTTTAATTATTAATTTGTGATTTCAGGTGTTTTTAAATCAATTTCACACGCATAAGAAAATAATTTTTCCTTTTTGATAATGTCTGCGGTGCCTTCGGGTAATAAATCTTCCCAACCCGATTCAGCACTACAAATCATTTTCAACACTTTTCTCGAAAATATTTCTAGATTTTTTTCATGATAATCTTTAATATCGATTACCTTACCGTTGAATTTAAAGAATTTGTATAATTCTTTCATCCGTGGATGTACTTTAAGATTTTCAGAAGTAATGATATTACCATCTTTGTCTTTCATCGGATATAAATATACCTTTAAATCTCTGTAAAATAATTTTCCAAAGGCTTCAAGTATACCACCAGATAAGTGACGGTAGTATTTTTCATCAAAGATTTCAATTAAGTTATTTACGCCCATCGCTAATCCCATTCGAGCTTTTGAGTAGTTTGAAAAATATTCTACTACTTTAAAGTATTCTTGGAAATTAGAAATCATTACGGTTTGTCCTAGTTTACAGAGCAATTCTGCACGGTCTAGGAAATCGCGTTCGTCAATTTCACCTTCAGCTTTAAGATTGGAAAGTGTAATTTCAAAAACTACAAAAGTATTTTTTTTATCTACTTTATTTTCTTGAATGAACATGTTATATGATTCTTCATACATGTCCATATTTACTTTAGTAACGGGTCTAAAACTTCCTCTAAGTGCCAAGATATTTTTCTTGTACAAAACAGCAGCTGGAAGTATATTTTTTCCATCAGGACCAAACATAACGGCATCGGTCATGCCATTTTTTACCAATTGTAAACTCATTAATCGGTTATCAACATTAGCAAAACGAGGTCCCGAAAAGTTAATAGTATCTATTTCAATTTGATCTTTATCTAAGTGATCGTATAAGTACCGCAATAGTTTTTTAGGATCGTTGTATTTATAAAAAGCTCCGTAAATTAAGTTTACGCCTAAGATACCAAGTGTTTCTTGTTGTAATTTTGCATCATTCTCTTTGAATCGAATGTGTAGAGTAATTTCATTGTAAGCTTCATCAGGTTCCACTTGATAAACTATTCCTACCCATCCATGTCCTTTAAATTGCTTTGCAAAATCAATAGTTGCAACTGTATTGGCATAACTAAAAAAGAGTTTATTGGGATGTTTTTCTCTTTTTAAACGTTGCTCCACCAAATTAATTTCGTGAGATAACATCGTTTTTAGACGACTTTCAGTGACATATCTTCCGTCTACTTCTTCGCCATAAATAGCATCACTAAAATCTTTATCGTAGGCAGACATCGCTTTTGCAATAGTTCCAGAGGAGGCTCCGGCTCTAAAAAAATTACGAACAGTCTCTTGCCCAGCTCCAATTTCAGCAAATGTACCGTAGATGCTTTCATTAAGATTAATTCTTAAAGCTTTGTCTTTGGTAGATGGAATTTGTTCTATTGCTTTATCACCACGTACTTTAATATCAGTAACCATATTAGTATAATTTGGGCTTTTGGCCTAACATTTAATATTGAAAATAGAATATGTGCAAAGTTAGTTATTTTATCAAAAAATCAGGTAAATATTCTTATTTTTGTAAAAAAAGAATTGAAAGTTTATTTTTTAGGAACAGGTACTTCGCAAGGCATTCCAGTTATAGGAAGTCAACATTCGGTTTGTTTGAGTTCAGATCCACGAGATAAACGGTTAAGGGTTTCTATTTGGATTCAAATTGAAACTACTTCAATAGTAATCGATTGTGGTCCAGATTTTAGACAACAAATGTTAATCTCAAATTGCCAACATATTGATGCATTACTGTTTACTCATGAGCATGCTGATCACACTGCAGGTCTAGATGATATTCGTCCTTTTTATTTTAAACAAGGAAACATCCCTGTTTATGGGCATGAACGAGTTTTAAAGAATTTAGGAAAGCGATTTGATTATATTTTTCAAACCGATGATAAATATCCAGGCGCTCCATCTGTATTACCTATTGAAGTTAAAGAAAACATCACCTTTCAAGTGCAAAACGTTACTGTAGAACCTATTAATGCTTGGCACGGAAGTTTGCAAGTTTTTGGTTATAAATTACACGATTTTGTTTATTTAACCGATGTTAAAACAATTGATGTTGCCGAATTAGAAAAAATTAAACACTGTAAGATATTGGTAATTAATTGTTTGCGTGAAGAACCGCATGCAACCCATTTTAATTTAGAAGAAGTATTACATTTCATATCTTTGGTGCAACCAAAAAAAACATATTTAACTCATATCAGTCATTTGTTTGGTTTTCATAGTGAAATTCAACAAAAGTTGCCTACAAATGTATTCGTGGCTTACGATAATTTAGAAATTATAATTTAATAATATAGTATGAAAAATGTTGTTTTGTATGCTTTAGTCTTTTCATTGTTATTCAATGTCTTTCAGTTTGTGAATTCAACTAAAATATTAGAATCAAAAGACAAAGAAGTAGTAAAAGTGAAAAACCATTTAAAAATTTCTCGCGATTCTGTGAGTCAATTGGCTAATGCTAATTATTTTGCTTTAGAAAGTGATGAAGATGCTCAGGAATATTTTTATAATTCCAATTTAGATTATCAAAAAGTAGCCTTCAAAGTAAAAGAAGATTTAATGGTTTTAAACGAAAATAAAAACGGTAATAAATTAGTTCCTTACGAGCCAATTGATGATAAACCATTTATTGTAAACACTTCTAAAATTTTGAACCACCGATGGTTGATTGCCGAATTTTCAAATGGTGATTTATGGGGACAAATTTTAGTAAAATACTTTGTAAGTGCCGATAAACCTACCGAATTTGAAACTGTTGAAACGGTTTTATACGAAAGACAAACGAAAAATTAATCACACGCTTATTTAGAAACGATGGAAACTAAATTAGAACGCTATTTTAACGAATTTCGAAAAGATATTATCGGTGTTGACCAAACGTTTATTTCGCCTTATGGTGAGAAAAAAATTATATATACGGATTGGACTGCAAGTGGAAGACTATATCGACCTATTGAAGAAAAAATTCTTAATGAGTGTGGTCCATTTGTTGCCAATACACATACCGAAACAACTGTCACAGGAACTGCTATGACCTTGGCTTATCATGAAGCGCGACATATTATTAAGCATCATGTTAATGCTAATTCAGATGATATTTTAATCACCGATGGTACTGGAATGACCGGTGTGGTAAATAAGTTTCAAAGGATTTTGGGTCTACGCATACCAGAAAATTTAAAAGAATTCACTTCAATTCCAACAGAATTAAAGCCTGTTGTTTTTATTTCGCACATGGAGCATCATTCCAACCAAACCTCTTGGTTAGAAACCATTGCAGATGTTGAAATTATTCCTGCAAATGAGGCTGGTCTTTTTTGTTTGGATCAACTCAAATTATTGCTTGAAAAATATAAAAATAGAAGTTTTAAAATAGCTTCTATTACTTCGTGTTCAAATGTCACAGGTATTAAAACGCCTTATCATGAAGTTGCTAAATTGATGCATCAAAATAATGGTGTTTGTTTTGTGGATTTTGCTTGTTCGGGGCCTTATGTTCCTATTGATATGCATCCACATGATTCCGATGCTTATTTAGATGCCATCTTTTTTTCTCCTCATAAATTTTTAGGTGGACCTGGAACTTCGGGAGTGTTGATTTTTAATAAAAACTTATATAAAAATAATGTACCCGATTGTCCTGGTGGTGGAACTGTGAGTTGGACCAACCCTTGGGGGGAGCACAAATACATCGATAATATTGAAGATCGAGAAGATGGAGGTACACCTGGTTTTTTACAGGTAATAAAAACAGCTTTGACGATTCAGTTAAAAGAGAAAATGGGTGTTCAAAATATTTTGGATCGCGAACACGAATTAGTTAACTATATTTTTGCTACACTAAATGAGTTGCCAAATTTACATATTTTAGCCAACCAACATCAAGATCGTTTGGGCGTAGTTTCTTTTTATATTGATAAGTTACACTATAATTTAGGAGTTAAATTACTCAATGATAAATTTGGTATTCAAACTCGTGGTGGTTGTAGTTGTGCTGGTACTTACGGGCATTATTTACTGCATGTTGATCAAGAAACTTCTCACAATTTAGTGTGTCAAATTTCATCGGGAGATTTAATTCAGAAACCGGGTTGGATAAGAATGTCTGTTCATCCAACAACAACATCAGCTGAAATTGAATTTGTTTGCGAAAGTATTCGCTTGTTAGCTGCAAATCATCAAGAATGGGCAAATGAGTATCAATACAATCCAAAAACCAATGAATTCCTTCATAAGGAGATAAAATCTTCAGAAAAAGAGCGTGTTGTGGCTTGGTTTAAGGTTTAGTATTCATGTATTTCCATCGCTTGTGCGTCCATAAGTAAAATTCGGGCGCTTCATGTATTTGTTGTTCTACTAATTTCAGAAAACGATCAGTAATTTCATAATTTGGAACCGATTTAGCATCTTCAGAAAGCACTTCAAAACTTGCTTCATAATAGCCTCTTTTGATTTTTTTAGTTCTCAAGAAGATAATATTCATGTCGTATTTTTTCGCTAACATTTCACCACCAGTATGAACTGGTACTTCAACACCCATGAATTTTTGCCAATGGTGAGTTGCGTTTAATTTTGGAGATTGATCACTCACTAATCCATATAAACTAAAAGTTTTACTTCTAAAATTTGAAGCCATTGTTGGAATTGTTTCTTTACTATCGATTAATTCTCCTTTATATTTAGACCGAATTTTTCTAACTAATTTATCAAAATAAGGATTAGCTAATTTTTTATAAACGCCATATCCCTTAAAATTAATATGATAATTCATTGATACCGCCCATTCATAACTAGCATAATGCGCGCACAATAATGCAATACTTTTTTCTTTTTTCTCTAATTCATAATACACCTCCATGTTTGAAAACGTATATCTCTTTTCAATTTCTTTTCTAGAAATAGTTAATGTTTTTATCATTTCTAAAAACAAGTCGCAAAGATGGCTGTAAAACTTCTTTTCAATTAAAAGGCGTTCCTTATCTGACAAATGGGGAAGTGCAAGTGATAAATTGCCACGAACGGTTTTTTTTCGATAACCAATTAAATGGTAGGTTAAGAAATAAACAAAATCTGAAAACAAATATAAAACAGGAAATGGTAGTATTGAAATCAACCAAAGTATTGGATAAATAAGAAGGTATATAATTAACTGCATTCGATTATTTTTTTGCAAATATACTTTTTTAGTTCTAAGATAATTTGCTAAACTATTCATAAATTTACAAAAAAATTAAATATGATTGTTAGTATTCTTGTTTTAATCCTTGCAACAGCACTTATAAGTTACAAAGGAATTCAGGATTCTTTATTTTTTAGAAAGAATGAATTCCATATTGGAAGTATTCAGGCGGGCGAACAATTTAGAATGTTTAGTTCGGGGTTTTTACATGCCGATTTCCAACATTTGTTTTTTAACATGTTTACCTTGTATTTGTTTGCGCCCTATGTTGTTTTTCATTTCAGTAATTTTTATTTTTTTGTACTCTATTTTGGGAGTTTGTTATCGGGCAGTTTGCTCACATTGTATTTTCATAAAAACGAACATCAATACAGAGCTGTAGGTGCTTCGGGAGCGGTTACAGGCATAATTTATAGTGCTATTTTAATTGAGCCGAATATTTATATGTATGGATTTATGCCCGGATATGTTTTTGGATTTCTTTATCTGATATTGTCTATTTACGGAATGAAAACCAAAAAAGATAATATTGGTCACGTTGCCCATTTTGGAGGAGCAATTGGAGGATTTGTTATTACGTTGATTAAAGAGCCTCAACTACTTACTACGCAACCCTTCACTATTGCAGCCTTATTGATCCCAATTTTTGTATTATTTTTTTTAGAAAAGACCAAAAAGTTATAATTTTGGCACATTACTTGCAATCCCTAATATAAAGTTATTATTATGAAAAAATTATTAGTCGTGCTTACACTATTTATTGTAACAGCACAAGCACAAGCTCAAGAGCTTAAACAAATACCACAAATTTCTATTTCTGGTGAAGGAAAAATTTTAGTTGCTCCAGACATAGCAATTATACAATTGGGTGTACAGAATAACGGAAAAGATCCGAAAGAAGTCAAACAATTAAATGATGTTACTATTGATAAAGTCATTGCATACATCAAAAAATTTGGAATTCCGGTTACAGATTATCAAACAACTCAAATGAGTTTATATAAAAATTATGATTACGAAAAAAAGAAACATTCGTACCAAGCCAATCAAACTATTTCGGTTACCTTAAAAGACATTTCTAAATACAATGCGTTAATGATGGACGTAATGGATACAGGCATAAATGTAATAAGTGGAGTAAACTTTAAATCTTCAAAAATGGAACTATTTGAATCTGAAGCAAGAAAAAAAGCCATTTTAAACGCTAAGAAAAAAGCAGCAGATTACGTTTCAGTATTGCCAGGACAAAAAGTTGGAAAAGCCATTTCTATTTCTGATAATTTGCAAACAAATTATCCGCAACCTGTTTTTATGGCTAAAGGATATATGGCTGATAGTGAAGCCATTCAGCCAAGAGAAACGCTCGCTGTTGGTGAAATTGAAATTACCGCTAGTGTAACCGTTATATTTGTTCTGGAATAAGTTTAATAACATAAAATAAAAAATCCCGAGCCATCTCGGGATTTTTTTATGTTGAACCACGCGAAAGGATTCGAGCGGAAGCTGTGTTCAATTGCTACTCTTCAATTTTATTTGCTTTTTCAATTTCTTCGGCTAAATTCTTGTCAAATTTATTATGTATGTAAAGTATTGAAAGCCCAAATAGAATAGCAGAAACAATTAATATTGTATTTATAATACCACTAACTGAAAAAGAAATTCTAATTAATATGGTTGAAATAATAAACCCAGAGTTTCGCATTACTTTATGAAATTCGTCAGTGTGAAAAAACGAAAATAGTAATAAAATTACATCAGCAATTATCAAAATATTGAAAAATTGCTCGAAGAAAATATTGTTGATATTCTTAAAAGATATGTGATTTGTTTCTGTTGATTGAAAAACACCAATACTCCAGTCTAAGAAAGAATATATTGCAATAATTAAAAGAATAGGAACCAATGCAGTAGCGATCCATTTTTTTGCGTTTATAAATTTCGTAATACTTGAAGAATGATTTTTAATATTTTCAATTGGTCTATATATTTTGGTTCGTTGGATATGAAATAGATAAATCAAATAAAATAATAAAACCGAAGCTACTAAATCATAAGTAAACTGCATATCAGTTTTAATGTTAAACCAATTAGACGAAAGTGACAAATCAGAAAGATCTTTGAACAATCGTCGTACAAGTATAAGAGCAATAATTTCATATTGCTTTGAAATATAGGTAGAAGTTGATTTTGGGAGGTAATAAATTAAAAGATATACTTCATAAACTAATATGAATGAAAAAGGAGTATAGATAGCAGCTATAGGATTTTTTAATAAATTTGAGGGTTCATCAATGGAAATAAAATCAAATTGTATTAATACTATAAATAATAAGTGGATTATAAAACTCACTAAAGCAATCCATAATATAAACTGCTCACTTTTATCTCTAGTTCTTTTTGAAAGAAATTTTGTATGTAGTATCTCTAAAATTTTAGATAATTGCATATTATTTTTTTATTTACGTATCATTTATTTTTGATAAGTTGAAATATGAAAAGGCATACTAACTTGAATATGTGTAACTTAATCATAAGTTTTGTAATTGTAAATATATAAAAATCTTACGGATCATCAATTATATTTTAAATTTTTTACAAGAGCAGATTTATTAAATAAAAAAAACACCTAGATTAAGGTGCTTTTGTGGGGAGAGCAGGATTCGAACCTGCGAAGATGTAATCAGCGGATTTACAGTCCGCCCTCGTTGGCCGCTTGAGTATCTCCCCAAGCCATTCTACTTAGTGGCAGAAGAGGTGCAAATATAAAATTGTTTTTATAACAAACAAAGATATTTCCAGCTATTTTAAAGGTTTTTTTATAATCTTCTGTAAATGAAAAGCATAAAAAAATCTCCCGAGGGAGATTTTAAATATTTTACAATTATAAGATTATTTAGCGTTTAAAAGTTCGTTAACTTTAGCTTTTAATTCAGCACCTCTTAAGTCTTTAGCAACAACTGTTCCACTAGCATCTAAAATAAATGTAGCTGGTATTGATTCTACTTTGTATTGTTTTGCTATGGGTTCGTCCCAATATTTAAGGTTCGAAATTTGTGGCCAAGTCAAACCGTCTTTTGCAATAGCTTCTTTCCATTTTGCCCCGTCTTTATCTAAAGAAACTCCAATAATGTTTAATCCTTTTGCATGTAATTCTTTATATAAAGCAACCACATTTGGGTTTTCTGCTCTACAAGGACTACACCAAGAAGCCCAAAAATCAATAATGGTAACTTTTCCTAATGATTCTTTTAAAGAAATTGATTTCCCTTCTGGATTGTTTGCTGCAAAATCAGGAGCTTTGCTACCCACTTCTATTTTTGTTGAATTAGCACCAGCCATTTCATCCATTATTTTTTTAATGTTTTTGGCACTCTTAGTTTTTGATAAGCTTTTATCCAATTTATTAAAATAACCTTTAATTTCATCAATTGGTAAATTTTGTCTCATTAAGAAATTTTCAAGCAACAAAACAGATAAATAAGCATCAGGATTCTTTTTAATGAAATTGATAGACACTTTATTTAAATCTTCTTGAAAAACACTGTATTCTTTCATGATTTGGTTTACTGTTACAGTATCGTTTGCTTTTTTAGCAGCAGTTATGCGATCTATGTTTGCTTTTTCAAACTTCCCTTTCTTTCTGGCAATTACTTTAGATTCGTCATTAAACGATTGGAATTTTTCATTGTTATCGGTACCGCCAATTGATGAGTTTTGAATGGTATCGGTTTTAATGGTTATTGTAATTTTTCCTTCTTCTAAAATTAAAGGCAAGTTGATGTTTTCGTCTTCAATTCGAACAAAACCTAAATCAATTTCTTCTGTGATTCCTTTTAATTCAAATTTACCATTTTCAATTACTGCAGTATCTTTTGCAATGAAACCCGTCTCGGTTTGGGTTTCAATAAATACTTTTTTTCCGTTCTCAACACCTTCAGCAGTTCCAGTTATTAAGAATTCATTGTCTTTTAAATTGTTACAAGATAACACAACAAGTGCTGTCGTAATAAGTAAAGTTATTTTTCTCATTTTGGTTTTATTAAAATTTTGACAAATGTATTTAAAATTACCCATTTAGAAAAATATTTGTTTCTAGTTATTTAAAAAGAATTAATTAAAATTTTGTGGATTATTAAAAAATAGTATCTTTGCACACCTTTTGGCGGAGTAGAGTTTCCATTAGGGTTAAATCATTTATGTAAAATACTGCTGTAGTTTTCAATCCCATCAAGAAACTCATGGAACACAGCATACAAATTTTTAATCAGCATGTCTGAAATTATCAAAACACAAGAAGAGTTTTTAGCAAATTTTAATTGGCACAATTTTCAAGAAGGAATTGATCCAGTAGATGAAAAAAACTTACAGGAATTCGAAGATTTAGTAACTAAAACATTCATTGCTACAGATCAAGAAGAAGTAGTTGATGGAGTAGTTGTAAGAATTACTGAAAGAGATGTTATCGTTGATATCAACGCTAAATCGGAAGGTGTTATTTCGTTAAACGAATTTCGTTACAACCCAAACTTAAAAGTGGGTGACAAAGTAGAAGTATTAATTGATGTTCGTGAAGACAAAACAGGTCAATTAGTATTATCACACAGAAAAGCAAGAACAATTAAAGCATGGGATAGAGTTATTTCTGCTAACGAAACTGGAGAAATCGTTAATGGTTTTGTTAAATGTAGAACTAAAGGTGGTATGATTGTAGATGTTTTCGGAATTGAAGCATTCTTACCTGGATCACAAATTGATGTGAAACCTATCCGTGATTACGATCAATACGTGAACAAAACTATGGAATTCAAAGTAGTTAAAATTAACCACGAATTCAAAAACGTAGTAGTATCTCACAAAGCGCTTATCGAAGCTGATATTGAAGTACAGAAAAAAGAAATCATTGGTCAATTAGAAAAAGGACAAGTATTAGAAGGTGTGGTTAAAAACATCACTTCTTATGGTGTGTTCATTGACTTAGGTGGTGTAGATGGATTAATCCACATTACAGACTTATCTTGGTCAAGAATTAATCACCCAAGCGAAGTTCTTGAATTAGATCAAAAATTAAACGTTGTAATCCTTGATTTTGATGATGAAAAAACAAGAATTCAATTAGGTTTAAAACAATTAAATGCTCATCCTTGGGATGCCTTAGGAACTGAATTAAAAGTAGGTGACAAAATCAAAGGTAAAGTGGTTGTTTTAGCTGATTATGGTGCGTTTGTTGAAGTAGCTGAAGGTGTAGAAGGTTTAATCCACGTTTCAGAAATGTCTTGGTCAACGCATTTAAGAAGTGCACAAGATTTCATGAAAATTGGTGATGTAGTTGATGCAGTTGTTTTAACACTAGATAGAGACGAAAGAAAAATGTCTTTAGGTATTAAACAAATGACACAAGATC
>NZ_JBIIWV010000165.1:0-4245 GCF_044338735.1 Flavobacterium sp.
GCACTAATTTTCATTCCCAAGGCTTTCATTTCTTTTTCGTTGCCTCCTTTTAAAAGGCTAGGAATCCACATGCCACCTTGTTGTGCAAAGGCGGGTAAAACCAATAAAATAAATAATATTCTAAAAAACTTCATAGTATTATAATTAATTTGTAATGCAATTTTTAACGATGGCAAGATACAATTTTGTTGCTTTTGTTTATAAAAAAAATCCTCATGTTGTGTTGATGAGGATTAATTTTTACTCTTTTGCCGATTCTTTAATTCTTTTCGCCTCTTGTTCTACTTTTTCGGCACCTTTAACTAAAAGTTCTTTTGCGCCTACTTTTGAAGAATCAATAGCATTTTCTGCTTTTGTTTTAACAGAATCAATCGACTCTTTTACGTCTGTTGAAACCGCTGCAGAGGCTTCTTTTAATTTTTCTTTGGTTTCTTCTTTAAAAGCCATTCCTATTGTTGTAACGGCAAGTAATGCAATTATTTTTCTCATAATGAAGGATTTAATTTTTATAAATATAACAAAATAGGTGCCAAATTAAAAAATTGAAATAATTATGCCGAAATCGTTTCGACTTCTTTATCAATTTTATTAACCAATCCAACCAATACTTTTCCAGGTCCCACTTCTGTGAAACTTGTAGCGCCATCAGCAATCATTTGATTAACGGATTGAGTCCATTTTACTGCACCTGTTAGTTGAGAAATCAAATTATTTTTAATTTCAGCAGGATTTGAAACTGCCTTAGCGGTTACGTTTTGATACACAGGGCAAGTAGGGTTAGAGAAAGTTGTTGCTTCAATCGCAGCAGCTAGTGCTGAACTTGCAGGTTCCATCATTGGTGAGTGGAAAGCACCTCCAACTGGTAAAATTAAAGCACGTTTGGCTCCAGCTTCTTTCATTTTTTCGCAAGCTAATTCTACGGCTTTATATTCGCCTGAAATTACCAATTGCCCAGGACAATTATAATTTGCAGCCACTACAACGCCATCAATTGAAGCGCAAATGTCTTCAACAATTTTATCTTCTAAATTTAAAACCGCAGCCATAGTTGAAGGAATGATTTCACATGCTTTTTGCATGGCTAAAGCTCTTTTAGAAACTAATTTTAAGCCATCTTCAAAAGATAAAGCTCCATTGACAACTAACGCAGAAAATTCGCCTAATGAATGTCCTGCAACCATTTCTGGTTTAACATCTAATACTTTTGCTAAAATTACCGAATGTAAAAAAACAGCAGGTTGAGTTACTTTAGTTTCTTTTAATTCTTCAGCGGTTCCTTCAAACATAATATCTGTAATTCGGAAACCTAAAATTTCATTAGCTCTTTCAAATAAATCTTTTGCTAATGTCGATGTTTTGTATAAATCTTTACCCATTCCTGGGAATTGTGCTCCTTGACCTGGAAATATGTATGCTTTCATAAGTTTTGTTTCAAGTTTAATGTTTCAAGTTTTTCTTGAATGCAAAAATAACATTTTTTTTAACTGAACACTGAATACTATTTATTATTCCATTGGAATTTCCATTAATAAAAACTTCGCATCAGTTGTTGCTGTAAATTCTAATTTTTTAAAATTCCAAATTCCATATCCATCTCGGGTTTCTAATTCATGACCATTCACCGTAATTGATCCTGAAATTACAAACACATACATTCCATTGCCTTCTTTTTTTATTTCGTACGTTTTAGAAAAATCTTTGTCGAAATCAGCTAAATGAAACCATGCATCTTGATAAATCCAAACACCTTCATCCTCTTCGTTTGGCGATAAAATTTGAGCAAAATTATTTTTTTGCTCCGTTACATCTAAAGTAATTTGTTGGTAACGAGGTGTTACGTTTCTCGTTTTTGGGAACAACCAAATTTGAAATAATTTTGTTTGTAAATCAGCATTCGGATTGAACTCACTGTGTTGAATTCCAGTACCAGCACTCATAACTTGGACATCGCCCGTTTTAATAGTAGATTCATTTCCCATACTATCTTTATGCGCCAAATCACCTTCGAGTGGAATGGTAATAATTTCCATATTATCGTGTGGATGCGTGCCAAAACCCATTCCGGCCGCTATTGTATCATCATTTAATACGCGTAACATTCCAAATTGAACTCTTTCTGGGTTGTACCAACTTGCAAAACTGAAACTATGATAAGCGTTTAACCAACCGTGATTGGCATTTCCTCTTGTATTTGCTTTATGAAGTATAGTTTTCATTTTTTTAAAATTAATAGAGCAAAGTTACATTAATGGTATAGGAACTACAATTTATTTAGGGTTAAGATTTAGAAAAAAATATAATTATGCCGTGTTTTTTTATCTTTGAAGAATGAAATCAGAAAAAGAGAAAATGCGCTCAGGAGAAAATTATTTTTCGAATGATAAAGAGTTGGTTTTAGAACGAGCGAAAGCAAAAAAACTACTGCATAAATTAAATGTTACCGAATATGTAATGAGTGGAAATGCGCGCACTATTCTTCGAGAATTATTGCCCAATGCTCATAAAAGAATATATATTGAACCTCCATTTCATTGTGATTATGGGTATAATATTCATTTGGGCGAAATGGTTTATTTTAATGTCAATTGCGTTGTTTTAGACACAGCAAAAGTAGCTATTGGAAACAATGTGTTTATTGGACCTGGTGTTCATATTTACACCGCAACGCATCCCACTAATGCTATTGAAAGAAGAACAACAGAATTTGCAAAACCAATTTCTATTGGCAATGATTGTTGGATAGGAGGAAATTCGGTTATTTGTCCAGGGGTAACTATTGGAGATGGTTGTACTATTGGAGCGGGTTCGGTAGTAACGAAGGATATTCCAGCAAATTCATTGGCTGTTGGAAATCCAGCAAAAGTGATTAAAAATTTAAAAGAATAAAAAAACCGATGTCTTTATCAATAAAACATCGGTTTGTATATTAATGAAAGTGATCTTCTTCAATTTCAAATTCGGCATCTTTTTCCCAAATTTCCATTTCGCAAGGTTTGCAATTGAATTTTAGTTTGTATTCCAATTCGCCTTGTTTCAAAACTAAAGGTTCTTTTACCTTTTTATCCATGTTTTCACGATGGTATTTTGGGCAACGTTCTAGTTCATATTTGATGCAATATTTTGTGGTCATTACACGAGATTTTCCTGGATCCCATTGCAATTCGAATGCTTTTTCAATTTCGGTTACACCATGGCGTTCATAAAACTTTCGAGCGGTTTTATTGGAAACATTGTACATAAAATCCAATTTAGTTTCTGGATAAGGATGTGATGTTTTTACCATTTGATGCTCCTTTCGAACATAATTTTTCAAACGAATTTCCGATAATTGTTCGAAAACGGTTCTTCGCATTTCGTTTATTTTTGAAATAGGTAAAAACCAATTTTGAGAAAATTCAATAGTAATTTCATCAGCAGTATAAGGAGTAAATCCTGTTTTTGCTAGGTTGATTTTGAAGTTTTCTGCTAAAGATTCGTTGTTTTTAGTTTGTTCTTTTGGGTGAACCAAATTTACGATACTTACATTTCCATCTTCGTCAGTTGCGATTAATTCAAAACCCGTTTCGTTTTCTTTTAAAACTAAATCGGTACTGATTTTTCGAACGGCACTGTCTTCACGTTCTACTAATTTAATGAAAGCCGCATCGTTATTTCGGTATATAAACGTGCCTTCTTTGATTTCTTTCAATACATTTGGATAAATAATTCCGTTTTCAGCACGGTTAACGTAAATTCCTTCGGCTTCGTTGTTTTCGTTGATAAAACACAATCCGTCACCATTATTTAATAATTCGCCATTTTCAATTTGGTAGGAATTTCCAACAGTTTTTATCAGTTTTCCAATGTATTGCCCTTTTGATTTTGGACTTTCCCAGGAACCAATTGATTGATGTCTTTCGTTTACAAAATAATCGGTATAACCACGATTGAACGTTCTATCTAGCGAAGAATCAAACAAAAACGTACATTTTCCAGACGAAGCTTTAGTATATTTTTCAGGATTTTCAGCTAAAAAAGCGTCTAATTTCTGACGTAAATACGAAACGTTATTTTTTACATATACGATATCTTTCAATCGCCCTTCAATTTTAAACGAACTAATTCCTGCTTCGACTAAATTTGGAATTTGATTGGAAACATCAAAATCTTTAATCGAAAGTAAATGACTGTTTTTGATTAAAGTGTCGCCATTTCCGTCAATTAAATTATAAGGTAAACGGCAATTTTGCGCACAAGAACCTCTAT
>NZ_JBIIWV010000166.1:0-4243 GCF_044338735.1 Flavobacterium sp.
GAGCAATTTCATCAGTAACTGAATATTACACAGGATTAGGAACAAAACCAGTTTTGGCAATTGTACAAAAATCATCAACAGGAGCAGGAACTAACGTAATCGCTGGTTTAGCAACGGGTATGATTTCAACTTTCCCAACAGTGATTTTATTTGCTGCGGCAATTTGGTCTTCATATGCTTTTGCAGGTTTTTATGGTGTGGCTTTAGCAGCTTCAGCTATGATGGCTACAACAGCTATGCAATTAGCAATTGATGCTTTCGGACCTATTTCTGATAACGCAGGTGGTATTGCTGAAATGAGCGAATTACCAAAAGAAGTTCGTACACGTACCGATATTTTAGATTCAGTTGGAAATACAACTGCTGCAACAGGTAAAGGTTTTGCAATCGCTTCTGCAGCATTAACATCGTTAGCTTTATTTGCTGCTTATGTAACGTTTACAGGAATTGATGGAATTAATATTTTCAAAGCGCCAGTATTAGCCATGTTATTTATTGGTGGAATGATTCCTGTAGTTTTCTCTGCATTAGCAATGAATTCTGTTGGAAAAGCTGCAATGGATATGGTATATGAAGTACGTCGTCAGTTCAAAGAAATTCCAGGAATTATGGAAGGAACTGGCAAACCAGAATATGGTAAATGTGTGGAAATTTCAACTAAAGCCGCTTTACGCGAAATGATGTTGCCAGGAATTTTAACGATTGGTTTTCCAATTGCAATTGTACTTTTAGGGAAATTAGTTTACCCAGATGATAATCAATTAATCGCTGAAATGTTAGGTGGTTATATGGCAGGAGTTACCGTTTCAGGTGTACTTTGGGCTGTGTTCCAAAACAATGCAGGTGGTGCTTGGGATAATGCTAAAAAATCTTTTGAAGCAGGAGTAGAAATTAATGGAGAAATGACATTCAAAGGTTCTGATGCGCACAAAGCAGCTGTAACTGGTGATACGGTTGGAGATCCATTTAAAGATACTTCTGGACCTTCAATGAACATCTTAATCAAATTAACGTGTTTAATTGGTTTAGTAATTGCGCCAATTTTAGGAGGTCATAGTGCTACAACAGAAAATGGAGCATGTTGTTCAGGTGATAAAAAAGAAGTTGTTTGCACAGAAAGCAAATGCGATTTATCAAAATGCGCTACAATGACAAAAGATGAATGTGCTAAAATGTGTGAAGCAAACGGATGTTCTGAAGAATGTATAGAAAAATGCATGTCACAATATGATGAAAACGGTAAATACATTGGTGAAGCAGCTCATGAGCACGGACCAAATTGTAATCATGATAAAATAATTAAAGACATTAAAGTTATCAAAACTAAAGTAGCTGACGGAAAAGTAAAAGCTACGGTTACTTTAACTACAATGGTAAATGGTAAAGAAACTTTGGAAGAAAAAGTTTTCGAAGGTTCTGAAATGGAAGTTGATGCTAAAATTGCCGCTTTAGGAAAATAGAAAAATATAATATTTAAAAAACGCCTGAAATTTTTAATTTGAGGCGTTTTTATATTAAAATAATCCGTTTAATTCGGCGTCTATTCGGTTGATGATGTTTCCTAAACCTTCAGGGTTGTTTACAAAATCAATATCGTCTACATCAATGATAACTAATTTTCCTTTGTCATAGGTTTGAATCCATGCTTCATAACGTTCATTTAAACGACTCAAATAATCAATTGAAATAGAGTTTTCATATTCTCTTCCTCGTTTATGAATTTGGCTCACCAAGTTAGGAATAGAACTTCGTAAATAGATTAACAAATCTGGTGCACCAACCAAGCCTTCCATCAATTCAAATAGAGAAGTATAATTATTATAATCTCTATTAGCCATTAATCCCATGGCATGAAGATTTGGAGCAAAAATATGCGCATCTTCATAGATGGTTCGATCTTGAATAATATTTTTACCACTCTGTCTAATTTGTAACACTTGGCGAAAACGGCTATTTAAGAAATAGATTTGAAGATTAAAACTCCATCGTTCCATTTGATGGTAAAAATCATCTAAATAAGGATTGTCTACTACATCTTCAAAGTGTGGTTCCCACTTATAATGTTTGGCTAATAAACGAGTTAGGGTTGTTTTTCCGGCGCCAATATTTCCTGCTACTGCTATGTGCATTATGGTAAAATTAATTTATAATTAGTAATTATATTTTGGGTAAAAATAGCTAAAATTCCATCTTTAAAGAAAAAATTGCCAACGAAATTTTCAGTTAACTTAATTTTACTACTTCTCTCCTTTGTAATTTCGTAAAAATAAACTTCATTTTCATGTAAATATAGCGCTGTGGAATTGCTTAAAAGTTGCATTTTGTCATGTTTTGGAACTGTTCCTAATGTGTTTACTGTTCCATATATCGTAGAGGAAAACAATTGATTAGTAGTATCAGTCCAATAAAAAAAAGTGTAATCCGAAAAGTAATTTTTTAAGACCCTTTTTATAGGAGTTGAAATCCATTTTAGATAGTCATTTGTGATGTTGTATAGTCCAATTTTATTAGTAATTCCGTCATAAATCCACAATTGATTTTGAGCTGATAAACCAACAGCTTCAAGCTGAATTAGTTCTGGGTTTAAATTGAAGTCGATTCGTTTTATTTCATTCAATTGGTTATCTAATAGCACAACAGTATTGAAATCTTTGTAAAAAACAATGATTTGTAATGGGTTTTGAAAATCTATATTAGTAATTTTTCCGAGGCCAATATTTTTATATTCAAAATTAGTAGTTGAACCCTTAATAATAACATTATTTTTAATTCCATACTGATTTTTTTGATTATCAAATCCTAAATAGTTGTCTATTTCCCATGTATTACTGTCTAGTTTTTCTGATGGAATTGTATTTTGAGAAAATCCCAAAGCATTCCAAAAACATAAAATCAATAGTATTAAGTGCTTTTTTTGGATCATGGATTAAACTAAATTATGTTTTAAGTGTCTAATATACTACTTTAACACAAAATTAGTAGTAAAATTATGTAACAATTTGCATTTTTGAAGACTAATTAATCATAATAATTTACTAAACAATGAAAAAAATAGTTATCGCTTCGCTTGTTTTGATCTGTAGTATTGCTCAAGCCCAGAATTTTCAAGGAATGGCCGTTTATGAGTCAAAAACAAGTACTGCTGAATTTACAAAAGGATTTAGCGGAAATAAAGACATGACGCCAGAAATGCAAAAGCAAATTGAGGAGCGTATGCGAAAAATGTTTGAAAAAACATTTGTATTAAACTTTGACAAATCAGCATCAATTTATAAAGAAGAAGAAAAATTAGATGCACCAGGCCAGCAAGGTGGAGGCAGAATGATGACTTCAATGATGGGTGGCGGTGGAACCCACTATAAAAATGTAAAAGAAAAACAGTACATCGTAGATCGTGAGTTTTTTGGAAAAGAATTTTTAATTAAAGATTCCTTACCAAAATATGAATGGAAAATGGAAGGAGAATCTAAACAAATAGGAAATTATACCTGTTTTAAAGCTACTGCGGTTGTAAAGGCGAATGAATCAGATTTTAGAAATTTTAGATTTAGAAACCGTGAAAAAAAGGAAGATGAAGAAAAAAATGCTGAAAAAACGGAAGTAGCAAAAGATTCAACTAAAACTAGTAAAACAAATTTCACAAAAGATTGGGAAATACCAAAAGAAAACACCATAACTGCTTGGTATTGTCCAGAAATCCCCATCAATCAAGGGCCAGAAAATTATTGGGGCTTACCCGGATTAATTTTAGAAGTTAGCGATGGCAAAACTATTATTTTGTGTTCTAAAATTGTATTGAATTCTAAAGACAAAGTTGAAATTAAACCGGTTGCAAAAGGAAAAGAAGTTTCTCAAAATGAATATAATGACATCATCAAGAAAAAAATGGAAGAAATGCAAGAGATGAATAGTGGTCCTGGTGGAGGAAATCGTATGCAATTTAGAATGGGTAGATAAGCAAACAATCATAAAATCATAAATGAAAAAATTAATTATATTATTCATTCTGACGCTTACTTCAAGTGTTTTTTCACAAAATATTCGATTTGAAGGAACCGTCAAAGATTCTTCTGGTGTAGGATTGGATATGGCAAATATTATGGCTGTCAATCAAGCAACAAAAGCCATGGACGCCTATGCCATTACTAACGAAGCTGGAAAATTTATACTCAATTTAAAAGCAAACACAGCCTATACAATCAAAGCAAGTTACATTGGTTTTCAATCGTATGAAAAAACGGTA
>NZ_JBIIWV010000167.1:0-4207 GCF_044338735.1 Flavobacterium sp.
ATACTTATTGAATATTTGGTTTTCATACTATTTATTTTTTTTAATTAATTATATCCAGGATTATTTGGACCTATAGATGGATTTGCCAGTCTCTCAGCATTTGGTATTGGAAGTAACATGTGAAAATATTGAACATTGGAAGTAATTTTATTCCATTCTTCAGTTTGTCCTCTACTTCCAGCTGAATCCCCCCAATAATTTCGCCATTTATTTGGTGGGTTAATTGGAGGCGGTTGTGTAATTCCAAGGAGTGGTGGCCATTGATTTACAGGCGTTTCTAATGCCTTCGCAGACATTTTATAAATCATATTTCGCAAAGTAGTTTTTAGGGAACCCCAACGAACCAAATCAAACCATCTTTTCCCTTCAGCACTTAACTCTCTACTTCGTTCATAGAAAATATAATCTCTAAAAGCAGCTTGAGATGAAACTAAAGGGTTACTAAGAGTCAAATCGGCTAAACCAATAGAGTTTTGTAGAATCAAGGTGCGTGGTAAAACATCAGCGTGAACACCTCCTACATTAACATTTCTAGCTCTACTTCTAAGTTGGTTTAAAGCATCTATAGCCGGTTGTGTTGGGCCATTTATTTCGTTTGTTGCCTCAGCATAAATTAACAAAACTTCTGCATACCTAAATATTGGCCAGTTCACATCGTAATCATTTGTTTGAAGTGCGAAAGCAGGACTACGAACCGGATATCGTCTAAATTTTGCAGCAGAAACAGGTTCTTTATCGACAGCACTCAATCTTCTAAACTTACCGGTAGCGGAATCTATTTTAATTCTCGCATCTGTCCATTGCAATCGAACACTATCTGCTTTGTCATAATAATATTGGTGATACGGATTCGCTCTTATAGCACCTTGTGAACCACCAGAAATCAAATTGTCTACTCCATCAAAATCTGAAGGAATACCCATATTTAGACCAATTGTATTCCCTACCCCTAATCCCGGGGATTTAAATTGTACATCAAAAACAATTTCATCATTATTTTTATTTTGCACTATAAATGCATCTGGAAAATAAGGACACAACGAATATCTATTTGCATCTATTACTTCTTTAGAATATTGTTTTGCCAAAGTAAAATCTGCAATACCATCTCCGGTATTATCCCTTCTTGCCATACTACCTTTTGTTAGGTATATACTAGCTAATAAAGTTTTAGCTGCATCTTGAGTAGCATGTCCTGCTAAAAAGGCTGTTTTTATTTTTAAATGTTCCACACCATATTCAAGATCTTCAATTATATTTTCATATATGGTAGCAACAGGAGTTCTAGGAATATTTAAATCATTCAATGAAGTGGTTTCTGAATATTTATAAGGTACATCTCCAAAATATCGGATTAAGTTGAAGTACAATAACGCTTTAATAAATTTTGCTTCTGCCACTAAAGTATTTCTTTCATCAACATCCATATCAATATTTGGAATTTTAGATATCGCTAGATTAGCTCGATTTATTCCTTTATAATGATCTCTCCAAATTGGCAAAATTACTTCAATATTATCTGCTGTAAAAGTGTATAAGTTTAATCCCGAAAGCGGTACTTTTGATCCTGCGTTGTGTTCATCTGTAGAAAAAAGACTTTGACTCTTTCCATATACTCCTTCTAGATGCAACGAACTATATACACCTACAATTGCAGCTATGGCATCGGCTTCTGTTTTAAATGAATTTTCAACTAAAAGATCTGAAACAGGAACTTCTTCTAAAAAGTCACTACATCCTACAAAACCTGAAACTAATACAACAAGATATAAATATTTGATTTTATTTTTCATTTTTTTCATTTTTTAGATTAAAAATTAAGTGAAAGACCCAATGTAATGGAAGTGCTACGTGGATAACTACCAAGATCTACACCTCCGCCAACTCTACCAGCCGTACCTCCAATTGCATTTACTTCTGGATCAAACCAAGAATATCTAGTAAGCATAAAGGGATTGTTTATCCTGGCAAACAGTCTAAATTTATTTAAATTTAAATTTTCTACGATTGATTTAGGCATTGCATATCCTAATGTTATGAAATCACATTTTAAAAAAGAGCCATCTTCCACATAAGCACTTCGAAATAAAGATGAATAAGCTCCATTACTATTTTCACCATGAAAAGTACCTGTGGGATTATAGGCAGCGCTATAAGAATTATCAGACATAGATTTTAATGTATTCCAATTATTAATACCTCCCTTATCTAAATTTCCAATATTTCCATTTATTACATCGTTACCATAAGAAAAGCGTAAAAAGAAACTAAAGTCAAAATTTTTATAAGTAAATTCATTATTCAAACCTCCAATAAAATCTGGATTTGTATTAGCAATTGGCACTTTGTCATAAGTATTAATTATACCATCTCCATTGACATCATAAATTTTTACTTGTCCGTTATTAAAATCATCTTCAATTAAAACATCTTGTAAAGGGCTATTTGCCGCTTCTGTTTGATTGTTAATAATTTGATCTTCAATGTATCCATAATAAATACCAGTTGATTGTCCTACACGAATTAATATTTCATTCATGAATTTACTTGGAAAAATATTAGCATTAAAAAAAAATTCATCCTTATCTCCTAAATCTAGCACCTTATTTCTATTTATTGAAAAAGTAAAATCAGATCTCCATTTAAAATCGCTATTATCAATATTGATTGAATTAACGGTTAATTCAAACCCTTTATTACTAAAAGAACCAATATTTTTTAAACCAGTTTCATAACCTGAGGATAAAGGCAATTGAACGTCTAACAATAAATCAGTTGTTCTTTTAGAATAAACTTCAGCAGTAATGTTTAAACGATTTTTAAAAAAACTTAAATCAATACCTAAATTGGATTGCGCAGTAGTTTCCCATTTCAAGTCAGGATTAGCTAGATGAAGCGGAACTACTCCAGTGTAAAACACATCATTAAAAACATAATTTCCAGCCTCTAATAAATATAACGAGCTATATGCAGGTATCTGGTTGTTACCTGTTACGCCATACGATGCTCTCAACTTGAAATTATCAAAAATATTCATATTTTTGATAATTGACTCCTCCGATACTGTCCATCCTAAAGCAACAGAAGGAAAATAACCCCACTTATTCTCTTTCCCAAATTTTGATGAACCGTCTGCTCTAATTGAAGCAGTTAAAAGGTATTTACTATTAAAACCATAAGCCACTCTTCCTAAAAAAGACATTAAGTTATCTCTTGCTATATTATTTCTAGGTAGAGTTGCTATTGTTGCACTTGACAAATCATTAAAACCATTTGTTTGATTGCTAAAACCTGTTGCTCCTCCAGTGAATATACTTTTTAGATTATCTGAAAATTCTCCAACTGCAGTAGCATTAATATCGTGATTATCTATTACTTTCTTATAACTTAATCGAGTTTCAAATACTTGATTTATAGCTTCAATTTTTTCAAATTCTGCTATTCCATTTTGCCGATATCCTTTCAATACAGTTGAGGGTAAAAATATTTGGTTATTAACATACCCGCGATTAAACCCATAACTAGTATAAAAAGTCAAATTACTATCTAATTTTGTTTCATAAAATAGATTTCCTATAATTCTAGTACTTTGAGTTTCATTTTTCACATCTTTTAGATAAGTAATAACATTTTCATTGTCTCCCGTATCAAGTTCTGATTCAATACTATTGTCTTCTCCAAGTTGAAAATTAACTGGCTGAAAAGGATTTGTAGAAAAAATCTTTTTAAAAATACCATCGGCATCTTTATCAAGACTTCTTCCAATATTTTTAGAAAATGCCAATTTAATATTGGTCCCAATTCTAGTGTTTCTTCCAATAGATTGAACTAAGTTCGAATTTAAATTATATCTCTTAAAATTAGTATAAATAACTACACCTTCTTGATCTAAAAAATTTCCTGAAATTTGATAATTTAATCCTTCTTTAGTTCCCCCACCAATGCTAAGATCCATCCTCCGTGTTGATGCAAGCTGAGTTGCTTCTTTTGCCCAATCTACCCCTCGTTCGTTTCTGTCTTTTCTTTCTTGCCATTTTGTGCTTAAAACGGGAAGGGTGCCATCTTGATTTCGAGGAGCAGTTAAATAATTAATTTTATCTTCAATTATTTGTCTATCGAGGTACTCTAAATCAGTAAGTACCCTAGGAAATTTTGATACAAAAGAGGTACCCGAACTTAATGTTGCAGTAATTACGGGCTTTCCTAC
>NZ_JBIIWV010000168.1:0-4202 GCF_044338735.1 Flavobacterium sp.
TTGATAACAAGATTTTTATAAAATATAATTACATATCTTTGAGGACTTAATATAAAATTTTAAAAATGAAAAAAATTATTACAATAACATTCGTATTATCACTATTTATTTTGTCATGCTCTAGTGATGACCCCCAAAATGAAATTCAAAACTTTGACCCGAATACAATTTTACCAAAAAAAATAATAAAAGATGATTCACGAACCGGTTTTGAATTTTATTCAAATTATATCTATGAATTTTTTTACAACGGTAGTAAGTTAAATAACATAGAGGTTAAATATTCTGATTTTGAAAACGGTATTTTGATAGAAGGAGAATATAGTCTTAATTTCACGTATAACGGTAATTTTATTTCTAAAATTGAACTTATTAATAATTTGGGTCAAGTTGAAATGTATTTTGATTTTACATACAATAACAATAAACTAGTTAATAAAAAATTCTTTTTTAATAATTCTTTGATTGATAATTTTGACTATATATATAATTCAAATTCTATTACAAGAACAATGACTAGTTTTGATACAGATGGAAATCCAAATCCAAATACAATAACCGACAACTTTATTATAACTAATAACTTAATTTCAAAATATAATTTTACTAATATTAATTATAGTTCAACCAATAGTCCTTTCAAAAACATTAGTGGTGTTCAAGATGCATTTGTCGAGGGGGGAGTAGATTTAGATAATTATAGTTTTTATGGAGATATATTTTTCTCAACCCAAAAAAATATGTTAAACAATCTTTATGGTAATTTTTCATACATTTATAATAATGTTGAATTTCCTTCAACAGTTATGTATTTTTATAATCAAACAAATCTTAATTTTAATAACTCTATTAATTATCACATAATTTATCAATAATATTGTATATTATTATAAGTTTAAGTTGAAATCCCGATAGCGCGGAATTGCATTCCGTGCCCAAAAAGAAAAAACCCCACAAAACCTGATAGCGCGGATTTGCAATCCCGATAGCGCCAAATTGCATTCCGTGCTCACAAAAAAACCCCACAAAATCAAATTTGCGGGGTTTTTATAGTGTTAAAAGGGATATTATAAAATTACAAATCTTTTAAATGCCTTTTGTCGGTTCCATTCAATAGAAAGAATATAGGTTCCAGAGGCCAGTGATAAATAATCTAAGGTTATATTTTTGTCAGTTACATAGGCAACACGGTTGTCTATTAAACTGCCATTAATAGAAAAAACAGTAAATTGAACATTGGTATTTACTGCTTCAGGGAACAATAAAGAAATAGCACCATTACTAGATGGATTTGGATAAAGTGTAATCACATCATCATAAGTTATAGTACTGTCTAAGGTGCTTTCAAAAATGGGTAATTTCACATAATTGCCTCCTAAAACTTCAGCAGCTTCACTTTCAGACATACACAACCAATCTTGCATTACGGTTGTATACAGTTGTCGATAATCAAATTGCATGGGCACTTGGCTGCTTGTAGTAGCAGTTGTGGGCAATTCGGGACTTGTACCGATCATACCCGAAACCGGGTAAGCAGTATTTGCAACTGCACTCGGACTTGTATTTAAAGCGCCTCCAAAAAATATAACAGGAGCAGCAGCACCATGATCGGTTCCCATACTCGCGTTACTTTTTATTCTTCTTCCAAATTCACTAAAAGTCATTCCGGTTACTTTATCTTCTTTGTCCATGTAAGCTATTTCTTGTTGAAAAGCACCAATGGCTTGGGACAATAGCGTTAAGTTAACCGCCTGAGAACCTTGTGTTTTGTCGGTACTGCTAACTTGATTTTCATGGGTGTCATGCGTGTTTGGATGATTTACAATATAAACAGGCGTTTGCAATCCTCCATTAATTAACTTGGCAACAATTTTTAATTGATCGGCTAGTTTATTGTTTGTCGGATAAGTTACTCCCGAGTTCAAAGGGCTGTTATATGCGGCTTGAATTACATTTCTATACACATTACTTTGATCTTTCATCAACCGAAGAAACGTAAGTTCGTGTCCATAATCAGAATTAGGCGCAGGATCGGTAATACCATTTATGACATTCAAAAGGGCATTCGGATCGGGAGCGCTATACCCCATATTCATATTTGGCCCTTGTAATGAAAAAGGCAGTGTGGAACCTATTTGTATGGCTAATGGATCGGACATTTCTGCAGAAGGATACGCGGTTGGGTAATTCGGATATTTAATATCTAATGCCCTTCCAAGCCAACCACTATCAAGGTTTTGATTGCTTCCTGATGCTGTGAACCAAATATCGGTTGCTCTAAAATGACTGTAATTAGGATTAGGATAGGACACCCCTTGCATAATCATCATTTTGCCATTATTATACAGATTTTTCATTTCAGTCATTGCTGGATGAAGTCCCGTTGAGCTATTGTTGTTTAAGGTTAACACGCTAGATTCGTCCATTAAAATATTCGACCGCGCATTAAATAGTTTACTCCATTGGTCTAATGGGAACACCGTGTTTAAACCGTCATTTCCTCCATTTTGCTGAATAATAACTAATATTTTGCCACAATTTACGGCAGAAAGCGCCATTTTTTCTAGTGTTAAACTATCAAACTCTGAAGATGCCATTACCGGAATTCCTCTTAATAATAAAGGAGTTGAGGCTAATGCAGTTGTTTTTATAAAATTTCTTCTTTTCATAATGCTACATTAATTGATATTCTGATAATTGAGTGATAGCGAGTAGCAAACTTTTTAAACGTGATTTTACTACATTTTTAAAACCATTGTTTGTTGGGTTGCTGATATAGTTATTCCAAGCATCTGACCAATAATAATTTTGTACTTGATTGGACAACAAATTTTGTACTTTTAATTCTAATTTTGCAGTACTACTCAAATCAACGGGAAGTAAATATTTAACACACTCGTTGACTAATGCATCTGGATCTGCAATGGTTCCTGCCGAAAATTGTGAAACCCATGCAATTACATCAACCTCAATGCGAGTTGTTAAACCGTTATAGGTCAAATTAAATCCATTAAATATAGCATCAATAAATGCTGCTCTTTTTTGAACGGTATTGGAATTGATCCAATATTCATGGAAATTTGGACTTTGATGATAGGCAGGCCAACCCGCAACATTAGGCATATTACCCATTGATTGATCGTTAGGGACTAAAAATCTTGTATTTATGGCGCCCCAAACATAGTATTGAGCATGGTGATTAGTGGCGTCTGAAACATTGTAATTCAAATTAAAAGTACGCATACTTCCAAGAATTAAATCAAATGGAGATTTGATGTACACCCCATAATTTGCCATATCATAAAAATGTTGGCTTTTGAATAATTTATCTAAAACAGGTGCTATTTCCCAATTGTTTGCAACAAAATGTTGTGCTAAAGGAACGATTACATTCGCTTCAATATTGGCATCAATGTCATAATACACAAAATAGCGATACAATCTGCGACAAATATATTCGGATACAACTTGCGATTTTGAAAAGATCAAATCTATGAACGCATCTAATTCGGCACTTCCATTATTTGAGATGATAGTGTTGTTAAAAAACGCAGAAAATGTTTTGTTTGAAGTGTCGTGTTGTGTTGCTACAAAAGAGGTTGTTGTAGGGTGTGAATTAAGATTTTGAACCCGCCAACCGGTAAGTACTTTTGCAGCGGCAATTACATCAGCTTCAGTAAATTGACTCAAAGGGTCTTTACCAAGCGTAAAAAGCTCCATGATTTCACGAGCAAAATTTTCATCTGGCGCACTGCTTGTATTGGCTTGATTGTTCAAATAATACATCATTGCAGGCTGTGTTGCTACATTTCGGATTAAGGTTTTAAAATTTCCTAAACCATTATTTCTAAAATTTTGAATGTATTCATGAGATATTCGAGCAGAATTAGTAGCACAATAAATATTTTGAGAAACTCTAACTGTATTAAAATCAATTGGAATAAAATGATACCAAAACCAGGTCATTTTTTCTTTTATATTGAGTTGTTGGTTTAATCCTTGTCCTAAATTCCAGGCAGAAAGCCCCGTAATTCGATAAACATTTGTTGTGTTTCCTATGGAATTTGAATTGAAAGCATGTTGGGTCCAATCACTTCCGTATGGAACATTTCCTTCATCGGCATAAACATTTTGATAATAATTAACGGGCGGACTTGGTACTGTATTTGGAATAGTTAAAAGCGAATTGACACTTGAATTTA
>NZ_JBIIWV010000169.1:0-4200 GCF_044338735.1 Flavobacterium sp.
TATGAATCATTTTTGTGTGCAGTATCAATTTCCAATTGTAAAAACTTTTGCTAGTTTACAATTTTTAGACCGACAAGGTGTTCTAACTTTTCAAAGTGAATCGTCTGAAAAAATCAATATGCAATTTATTATTCCGAGCAAGGAAGTGCTGCGTTACATCAGTTTAAATCCGCATGACGAACCCATTATTACAACTATTTTAAGAACCTATTCGGGAATTTTTGATATAGAAACTGCTATAAATCCTGCATTGATTGCAAAAAAATCAAACAGTACAGAAGCCATTGTTGAAAAAGTAATTCAGCAACTTGCCGAAAGAGGCTGTGTACATATGAATGCTAAAAACAACGACAGCACATTGACATTTAATGAAGCGAGAGAAGATGATTTAACGATTAATCGAATTGCAAAATTTTTGGAACACCAAATTCAATTGAAACAAGAACAGTTTAAAAGTGTCCTTCAATACATTACAAATGCAGACACTTGTAAAAATAAGCTACTACTCGCCTATTTTGAAGAAACAGTTACTGAAGATTGTGGCATTTGTTCGTTTTGCATGGCGAAAAAAAAAGCAAACCCAATTGAAGCCATTGTATTGATTGAACAATTAGTAAAAAAATCTCCTTTGTCGTCAAGGGAAATAGAAGATAGCCTTCAAATTTCGGGTGAAGCAACTATCTTTGCACTTCAATTATTATTGGAACAAAATAAAATTGCGATAAATTCACACAATCAATATTATTACATTCAGCATGGAAAAACTTAGAATTGTATTCATGGGAACTCCCGATTTTGCAGTGGGTATTTTGGATACTATTTATCAAAATAATTATGAAATTGTGGGCGTCATAACCGCACCTGATAAACCAGCGGGTCGTGGTCAAAAAGTTAGTATTAGTGCTGTTAAAGAATATGCTTTGGCAAAAAACTTAAATGTATTGCAACCTACCAATTTAAAAGCAACTGAATTTTTATCTGAATTAGAACAATTAAATGCCAATTTACAAGTCGTTGTAGCCTTTAGAATGCTTCCAGAAGTTGTTTGGAAAATGCCCCAACTAGGCACATTTAATTTACATGCTTCATTATTACCAGAATATAGAGGAGCCGCACCAATCAATTGGGCGATAATTAATGGCGAAACTAAAACAGGAGTTACTACCTTCTTTATTGATGATAAAATTGATACGGGAGCACTAATTTTAAGTAAAGAAACTCCTATTGGTACAAATGAATCTGCTGGTGAATTGCATGATCGCTTAATGCAGCTGGGTAGCGATGCAGTTATAGAAACTTTAGAGTTAATTAAAACTGAAAAAGTTACTACAACTATACAAAATTCAGCAACTGAAGAAAAAACTGCTTATAAATTGAATAAAGAAAATTGTAAAATTGATTGGACTCAACCCGGCAATACCATTTTAAATTTAATTAGAGGATTGTCACCCTATCCAGCAGCTTGGTCGTATATAAAGGATGGAACTGCCGAATGGAATGTTAAATTTTATGAAGCAACTTTTGAGGCAACAACGCACAACAAAAAAGCAGGAACTATTTTTACAACTAAAAAAGACTTTATAATTTATACAACCGATGGTTTTTTAAAAATAACTTGTCTGCAATTCCCAGGGAAAAAGAAAATGCAGGCGCATGAATTGTTAAATGGTATTACGTTTACTGAAAACGCAGTAGCCCAATAAGGTCAATAAACGCCCTTAAACCGCCTAAAATCAAGAAAAAAAGCTAATGTTATTAACATTTAACCTATTTTATTAACATTTTAATCAAAAATAATACTGAATGTTTGCGTAGCTCAATTATACCGCTAAATTTGCTATTAAATAATAATGTTTAACCAATTAAATAACTTTATCATGAACAAATCAGAATTAATCGATGCAATGGCAGCTTCTGCTGGAATTACAAAAGCAGCTTCTAAATTAGCTTTAGAATCATTTTTAAGCAATGTTGAAGGTACTCTTAAAAAAGGTGGAAGAGTTTCTTTAGTAGGTTTCGGATCTTGGTCAGTTTCTGCAAGAGCTGCTAGAGATGGAAGAAATCCGCAAACTGGAAAAACTATCAAAATTGCTGCTAAAAATGTAGTAAAATTCAAAGCTGGTGCTGAATTAGACGGATCAGTAAACAAAAAATAATATTTTTTGATTATAAAACAAGATAAAGTCCCGATAATATCGGGACTTTTTCGTTTATATAATTTGTTTGATTTATTTTATTTTATAACTTTATAAATTAAACCTGCAGAAAATGAAGTCAATTTTACCACAAAAAGGACATTTACTTATAGCTGAACCATCAATATTAGGTGATGTTTCATTTACTCGCTCTGTAATTTTATTAACAGAACATAATGCAACTGAAGGTTCCATAGGTTTTATTTTAAATAAACCCTTAAATTATACTATTAATGATTTGATCATTGATATTGATGCTTCTTTTGAAATTTATAATGGCGGCCCAGTTGAACAAGATAATTTATACTTTATTCATACCATTCCTGATCTTATTCCTAATAGCATTGAAATTTCAAATGGTATTTATTGGGGAGGTGATTTTGACATAACAAGAGAATTGATCAATGAAAAGAAAATTTCAAAAGAAACCATTCGTTTTTTTCTAGGTTACACGGGTTGGAGCGTTAATCAATTAGAGGATGAACTTGAAGAAAACTCCTGGATTGTTTCCGAAAATTTGATGAAAGACAAAATATTATCCAAGTCTAGTGCACAATTTTGGAAGGATAAAATCATTGAGCAAGGTGGCGAATATGTTTTATTTTCTAATGCACCCGAAAATCCGGCACTTAACTAAGATTAAGGCTAGCATTAAGTTGGGAAACCACTATTTTTGAAAAATCAATGGTATAACTTTTTTTTCTGTAATTCGTTATGGGTTGAATCCCTGAAATTACATTGGTTAGAAATAATTCGTCTGCTTTTTGTAAATCAAAAGGTGAAATTATCGCTTCTTTAACAATAATACCTTCCATTTTTTTTAGCAGTTCAAGCACTTGTTTTCGCATTATACCATTTAAACAACCTTCAGAAATAGGTGGGGTAACAATCTCGTTTCCCATTTTCATAAATAAATTATTTTGCAACGCTTCTACTACATTTTTTTCCTCATTAAGTAGTATGCAATTATCATATCCGTTTTCTTTTGCAAAGATAGTACCTACAATTTGCAACATTTTATTATTGGTTTTGAGGGTAGAAAGCAATTGTTTCGGGATATAAAAATCTTTATACAATTCTACTTCATATTGTTCCTTCTCAATTTGGTAAACATCTTGTTGCAAAGGAGTTGCACTAATTATAAATTCAACCTCATTTGAAACAGGCGCATAAAATCCTGCACCAGCTCTATAAATAGAAAATCGAATACGAAACGATTGGTTTTGTGAAAAACTAGCAACTAATTGTAAAATTTGTTCCTCGAAATATTCCATCGTAAAAAGCATAGGAATTTCCATACGACAAATACGCATGGAAGCCATTAGTCTAAAATAATGATCTTCAAGAAATAAGACCTTATTATTAACAACTTTAATTGTTTCAAAAACAGCATCACCTACTAAAAATCCGCGATTAGATTCTATTACTATTTTACTGCTTTCCTGAATAGTTCCGTTAAAATTTACCATAAAAAAATCCCGATTAAAATCGGGACAAATATACTTCTTTCTACTGAATTTTTAAACAGAACCTAATACATGTTTTAAGTCGGAAATTTGGTTTTCCCAAAGTAATTTTGACTCTTCTAATTCGTCTTCGTAAGCAAAATCGGTTATCATGATTGAAACGTCTTTAGTGATTTCGTCTTCCATAATTTTCAATTCAAAAAAATAATCTGTTTCAGTTCCATCTTCCTCAAGCCATTTAAACTTAATGCGTTCTCCTGTTTTTTTTGAGGCTAATTTTGCTTTTTCTTCTGAATCGTTCCAAATAAATGTAAAAAATTCTCCTCTCGAATTTACATTGTCTGCAAACCACTCCGAAAGTCCTGATGGAGTAGATATATATTGATATAGTAATTGTGGCGAAGACTGAAATGGGAATTCTAATTCATATTTTACTTTTACACTCATTTGATTATTTTTAAGACACGAAATATATAGAGAAAATATTGAAAATACAAAAAAGATTTTAATTTATTTTATAAAATAATGTTTGCAAAGAA
>NZ_JBIIWV010000170.1:0-4190 GCF_044338735.1 Flavobacterium sp.
GCATAACTAGCAAACGCTTCCCAGTCTTTCCAAATTTTCTCTAAAATAGTCGAATCATGACCCTTTTCTGAAGCTTGCTCGATGAATTTAGGTTTCATTTTATCCAAAACAGGCTTATCTTTTTTACCCATTGCTTTTCGAAGTACGTCGGCATCACCTTTTGTAAATCCAGCTAATGATTGTGACAAAAGCATTACTTGTTCTTGATAAACAGTAATTCCATAGGTTTCAGCTAAGTATTCTTCACAGGCTTCTAAATCGTATTTAATTTCTTCTTCACCATTTTTTCTTCGAACGAATGAAGGTATGTATTCCAATGGTCCCGGACGATATAATGCGTTCATGGCAATTAAATCGGCAAAAACAGTTGGTTTTAAATCCTTCATGTATTTTTGCATTCCAGGAGATTCATATTGAAATATCCCTACCGTTTCGCCTCGTTGGAATAACTCATATGTTTTTACATCGTCAATTGGGAAATTATCAGGATCCAAATCTATATTTAAACGATATTTGACCAATTTAACCGTGTCTTTAATTAAGGTTAAGGTTTTTAATCCTAAAAAGTCCATCTTTAACAAACCGGCGCTTTCGGCTACAGAGTTGTCAAATTGCGTTACATATAAATCGGAATCTTTTGCGGTTGTAACAGGAACAAAATTGGTAATATCACTGGGCGTAATGATTACTCCACAGGCGTGAATTCCGGTGTTTCGGATCGAGCCTTCTAATACTTTTGCTTGCTGAATGGTTTCTCCTGCTAAATCTTCTGAATTAGCAATTCCGATTAGTTCTTTGACTTTTTCAAATTCTTCCGAACGCAATGCCTTTTTGACTTCGCTTTCGTCTTCGGCTAAAAATCGAGCTAAATTCCATTTGGCAGGCATCATTCCTGGAATCAATTTGGCAATTCGATCCGCTTCAAACAATGGTAAATCCAACACTCGAGCGGTGTCTCTAATAGCCGATTTTGTAGCCATTTTACCATAGGTAATAATTTGTGCTACCTGATTTGAGCCGTATTTATTAATAACATAATCCATTACGCGACCGCGACCTTCATCGTCAAAATCGATATCGATATCGGGCATTGAAACTCGATCGGGATTTAGAAAACGTTCAAAAAGCAAATCGTATTTAATAGGATCAATATTGGTAATTCCTAAACAATAGGCAACAGCCGAACCTGCAGCCGAACCACGACCTGGACCCACGGATACATCCATTTTTCGGGCTTCGGCAATAAAATCTTGAACAATCAAAAAATAGCCTGGATAACCCGAATTAGCAATCGTAAGTAATTCAAAATCTAATCGCTCTTTGATATCATCTGAAAGTTCGGGATATCGTTTTTCGGCACCTTTATAGGCTAAATGTCTTAAGTAATTATTTTCGCCTCGCACGCCACCATCTTGGGCATCTTCTGAAACTTCAAATTCATCAGGAATTTTAAATTTTGGTAGTAAAACATCGCGATACAAGGAATAAATTTCTACTTTATCGATAATTTCCTGAATATTGATAATCGCTTCGGGTAAATCAACAAAAAGTTGCTTCATTTCGTCACCCGACTTAAAATAATAATCCTGATTAGGCAATCCATATCGATATCCGCGACCGCGACCAATTGGCGTTGCTTGTTTTTCACCTTCTTTTACACACAATAAAATATCGTGTGCGTTGGCATCTTCTTTATTAACGTAATACGTATTATTGGTTGCAACCAACTTCACATTATGCTTTTTTGCGAAAGCTATTAACGTTTGATTTACTCGAATTTCATCTTCTTGCTTGTGTCGCATGACTTCCAAGTAAAAATCAGCACCAAATTGCTGCTTCCACCAAATCAAAGCTTCTTCGGCTTGACTTTCCCCAACATTTAGAATTTTACTCGGAATTTCGCCATATAAATTTCCCGATAAAACAATGATGTCTTCTTTATATTGCTCAATAATTTTTCTATCGATACGCGGCACATAATAAAACCCATCCGTGTAGGCAATAGAAGACATTTTGGCTAAATTATGATAGCCTTTTTTGTTTTTTGCCAATAAAACAACCTGATAGCCGTTGTCTTTTTTGGTCTTATCTTTATGATCATCGCAGATATTGAATTCACAACCTACAATCGGCTTGATTTCGGTTTCTGTGAGCACTTCACCTGCTTCAATTGACGCTTCAATTTTCGCTTTTGCTGCTTTGTTATGATTCATTACAGCACTTACAAAATGGAAAGCTCCCATCATGTTACCTGTATCTGTGATAGCAACTGCAGGCATATTAAATTTAGCTGAAGCGCTTACCAAATCATTTACCGCTATAGTTGATTGCAATACCGAAAATTGCGTATGATTGTGTAAATGTGCAAAAGCAGCGTCTTTTAAATCTGATTTTATATCGTCTGAAATTGTGGTTTGAACTTCTTCTTGTTCAATTTTTTTCAAACGGGTCCTAATTTGGTCAGAAGCTTGTTTTAGATTAACATGTTGTAATCCGATTAATTGAATTTCGCCCAGATTTTTTTCTTTGAAACTTCTAAAATAGTCGGGAGTTACATCAAGTTCTTCTTTGGTAAAAATTTCTCTTTTGATTAACTCCAGAAAACAGCGCGTTGTAGCTTCCACATCGGCAGTTGCATTGTGTGCTTCTGCAAAAGGTTGGTTAAAAAGATATTGATGTAATTCGGTTAATGTTGGTAATTTAAACTTTCCGCCTCTTCCACCGGGTAACTTCAATAAATTAGCAGTAATTTCGGTACACGTATCTAAAACAGGCATTTTAATCATGTCTGAACCAATGTTCATACGATGAAATTCACATCCCATTATATTGACATCAAATCCTACATTTTGCCCAACAATAAATTTAGTTTTGGAAAGTGCAATATTGAATTTTTCTAATGCTTCCGATAACAAAATTCCTTGCTCCATTGCTAATTCGGTAGAAATACCATGAATTCTTTCGGCATCATACGGAATATTAAAACCTTCAGGTTTTACCAAATAATCTTGGTGCTCGATTAAATTTCCCATCTCATCGTGCAACTGCCAAGCTATTTGAATACAACGAGGCCAGTTATCAGTATCTGTAATAGGTGCTGACCAACTTCTAGGTAAACCGGTGGTTTCGGTATCGAAAATTAAATACATAGTGGTAAAATTCCAAGTTCAAAAATTCAAATTCCAATGCTTAACAATACGAATTTGAGATTTATCAAAATTACATTTTAAGTCGTTAAGGAGCAATTTTAGTTATTAACAAAAAACCACTTGAATTTCTTCAAATGGTTTTACTATGGTGCTATTATTCTATTTTTTTATTGCCCTAATGGTATTTTATAAAAATGTCCTTCTGAAAAAGTAATCACTTCACCATCTGCATTTGTAGCATTCAATTTAAATGTACCTGTAAACAAGCCTTCAGAAATATCTTCAATAGTTATTTCGCCATTACTTTGTTGTACATTTTCAATACGAACCGTTGCATTATTATTGCCTCCTTGAATTGTAACTACATCTCCTGAAACATATCCTAATCCTCTTGAAACCACTGTAACCTTAGTAACAGCTCCTGATAAAGTTGTCAAAGCAAGTCGTAAACCCGAACCCGAACCGCCACTTGTTTGAGCAGCAGCCGAAGTGGTATAACCTGTTCCGGGAGTTAATAAATTTGATAATAAATATGCTGGTCCTTCAACTACACTTGTGTCATAAAAATCTGGAAATCCAGCAGCATTTGAGGTACATGAAGCAAAATTATTTGCGTTTTGTGTACCTAATAAATAAGTTCCAACATTTGTAGCATTAGTTTTTAGAACAACCGTTTCAGAAGATGAATATGCTGTAATAGTCATTCCTCCAGTTGCATCGACAGCAACACTCGCATTATTTGCTCTCCATTGTACATCATTACGTTTAGCTTGAAAACCAGGAGTATTGGTCTGAATATCTTGCTCACAAGCACTAAATAATACAACGATAGCAAAGAAAGAAACAATTTTTTTCATTTTTAAGGGTTTATTAAATGTTGGGGAAACAAAAATAAGTTATTTATCCAAACAAACACAAAATCTATTAAAAAATATTTTTTACAGAGATAGGTTATTTATATTACAAAGTTTTATATATTTGCACCCTTAAATAACCAAGGTCGAGTACCTTAAATTAATCACAAGATTATGTCAGTAAAAA
>NZ_JBIIWV010000051.1:0-14124 GCF_044338735.1 Flavobacterium sp.
CAATTTTTGTAATATCGGTGTCAATATGAAATTTAATAAATTCAAAACAGTAATATTTATAGGGTTTTTAGCCATTGTAGGGGTGATTATCATGCAATTGTTTTTACTCAACCAGGCGTATATTTTTGAAAAAAGAGATACGGAGGATAAAATTCACTTTGCCCTACAAGATGTAGTGGAAAAAATTTATCAGGATAATAATTCTGAAATGCCTGTTGGAAATCTAATTAAAAAAGTAAGTTCCAATTATTTTATAGTAAACGTTAATGATGTTTTTGAAAATAGAATTCTTGAACATTATTTAAAAACTGAATTTGATAAAGTTAAATTAGAACTGGATTTTGAATATGCCATTTATGACTGTAGTTCAGAATCAATGGTTTATGGAAATTACATTTCTATAGACGGTAAACCCTCTAAAATGTGCGCCGATTGTTTTTCCAAAAACACCGATTTAACCTACTATTTTGCTATTCGTTTTCCTAACTTAAAGCAAAGTTATTTTACAAGTCTTAGTCAGTATTGGGTGTTTACAGGGGTTTTGTTTTTAGTACTTATTATATACGTTTATTCGGTGTTCTTAATGCTTCAGCAAAAACGATATACCGAATTACAAAACGATTTTATCAATAACATGACGCATGAATTTAAAACGCCTTTAGCCTCTATATTAATTGCTTCTAATTATGCAAATTCGCAAAACGAAATCAAAGATAATCCTAAATTATTTAAATACATTCAAATTATTATCAATCAAAGTAATAAACTAAATCAGCACATTGAAAAAATTCTGTATGTCGCTAAAACTGATAGTAACCAAATTGTTTTGGAAAAAACAAAAGTTGATATTACAACTGTTTTAGAATTAGTAAAAGAGAATATTCAGTTAAAACACCAAAAAGAAATTCGAGTGACACTTTTTATTGATAAAAAATATCACATTCAAGCAGATGAATTTCATTTCTATAATTTAATTTATAATGTGATTGATAATGCGGTTAAATATTCTGAAAACGAACCAAAAATTCAGATAAAAGGCTACGAATCTTCAAAAGGGCTTACTTTAGAATTTTCAGATCACGGCATGGGTATTCCCGAAAAAGATTTGCCTTTTGTATTTGATAAATTTTATCGAGTTGCTCGTCAAGATAACAAAGATATTGAAGGATTTGGAATAGGCTTATCCTATGTAAAACGGGTTTGCGAATGGCATAAATGGCAAGTGTCTGTAAAGAACAATGAAGAAGGCGGAATAACGGTTTCAATACAAATAAACAAAAACGACTATGAGTAAAAAGCGCATTTTATATGTTGAAGACGACGAAACGTTAGCGTTTTTAACAACCGATAATTTAGAACAACATTTTGAGGTAGTCCATTGTAATAATGGGAAAGCAGCCTTTGAGTTATTTTGTTCTGAATCTTTTGATTTATGTGTTTTAGACATAATGTTGCCTGATATGGATGGCTTTGAAATAGCAACCGAAATTAGAAAGCGTAATCAAGAAATTCCGATTATTTTTCTTTCGGCAAAAACCATGAAAGAAGATCGAATTAAAGGGTTGAAATTGGGTGCTGATGATTACCTAATAAAACCTTATTCTATCGAAGAACTCATTTTAAAAATAGAAATTTTCTTGCATCGAAGCCAAAAATCAGCGGATAAACCAGCTTTAAAAAATTACACCTTTGGAAGTTTTCTCTTTGAACCAGAAAATTATTTGTTAAAAAATGACGCTCAAAAAATTACATTAACCGAACGCGAAGCATCGTTACTTAAGTTGTTTTTAGACAATCCGAATACGGTATTGAAGCGAGAAAAAATCTTAATGGCTTTGTGGGGTAGTGATGATTATTTTTTAGGAAGAAGTTTAGATGTTTTTATTTCAAGATTACGAAAAATAATTAAACAAGAAACCCATGTTCGAATTGAAAATATTCCGCGCGTGGGCTTTAAATTAGTTGTAGAATAACGTTATTTATTCAAAACTCATCATATAAATTTCTAATGCTTTTCGTTCTTCGGCAGACATCGCTTTTGTAATCACAAAATTAGCTTTCATAATTTCATACTGAGAAGGATCAACAAGCGGTTCTCCTTTATCATTAATAAATTCGGCAATACTGGCAACTTTTTCTTTATATATTTTTGCGATGTCTTTAATTGATGGCCCAACTGTTTTTATATCAGCTTTATGACAAGTGGCACAAATTCCTTTGCCTTCAAATAATTCTTTTCCTAATTCTTCTGATGAAAGCCCAGAATTTGAAGCTTCAGTTGCTTCAATAGGTTTTTCCATAGCATCGGTCTCTTTTTTCTCGCCACAGCTAATGATACTTATACCTATTGATAACGTAAGAAGTAATTTGAAATATACTTTCATAATTAATCTATTTTTTGTTTAGTAAAATCGCTGCTTCTTTCGCAAAATAAGTTGAAATTAAACTGGCACCAGCGCGTTTGATGCACATTAATTGTTCCATCATAATTTTATCGTGGTCAAGCCAACCTCTTTCGGCTGCGGCTTTAATCATTGCGTATTCGCCTGAAACATGAAAAACCGTTACAGGAACATTCACCGCATTTTTTACTTCACGAACAATATCTAAATAAGCAATTCCGGGTTTCACCATCACCATATCGGCACCTTCTTCTACATCCCAAAGTGCTTCTTTAACGGCTTCAATGCGATTCGCATAATCCATTTGGTAGGTTTTTTTGTCTTTTGGCACTTCTACATCCGATTCTCTTGGCGCACTGTCTAATGCATCACGAAACGGACCATAAAACGCCGACGCATATTTAGCCGAATAACTCATAATGCCTACGTTTTGGAAACCTGCAGCATCCAAACCTTGGCGCAAACGCAATACACGTCCATCCATCATATCGCTTGGCGCAACAAAATCGGCTCCCGCTTGAGCGTGGGAAACAGCCATTTTTACTAAGGCATCGTTGGTTGCATCATTCGCCACATCGCCGTTTTCAATAATTCCGTCGTGACCGTAAATTGAATAAGGATCCAAAGCCACATCAGGCATCACAATCATTTCTGGGCAAGCCGTTTTGATAGCACGAATAGCTTTTTGCATTAATCCATTGGGATTCCACGCTTCTTTACCGGTGTTGTCTTTTAATTCTTCGCTAACTTTTACATAGATATTAACGGCACGAATCCCTAAATCAAATAATTCTTTAACTTCTTTTACGGTTAAATCTATCGAACGACGAAAAATTCCTGGCATCGATGGAATTTCGACTTGGATATTCTCTCCTTCTGCAATAAACATCGGAAACATAAAATCGCTTGGACTTAATGTGGTTTCACGAACTAAACTTCTTATGGATTCGTTTACTCTTAAACGACGTCCTCTTTGTAATGGGAACATACTAATTTATAATTTATAATTGACAACGAATAATTATATCCAGTCAACAGGTTTTTCTAATACTTTTACTACTTTTTCTTCTTCGCTACCTACCGCAGGATGATGGTCGTAATGCCATTGCACGTGGGGAGGCAAACTCATCAAAATACTTTCTATTCTTCCGTTGGTTTTTAAACCAAATAAAGTGCCTTTGTCGTGAACCAAATTGAATTCGACGTAACGACCACGGCGGATTTCTTGCCAAGTTCTTTGTTCTTGTGTAAAAGGCAAGTCTTTTCTTTTTGCTACGATTGGCAAATAGGCATCCAGGAATGAATTCCCAACTTCAGTAACAAAATTGTACCAATCTCCCATCGATTGATCTTCGGTTTCTTTCAAATAATCGAAAAACAAACCTCCAATTCCACGCGCTTCATTTCTATGTGCGTTCCAAAAGTAGTCGTCGCATTGTTTTTTATATTTCGGATAAAAATCAGGATTATGTTTGTCGCAAGCCGTTTTACAAGTTTGGTGAAAATGAAAAGCATCTTCTTCAAACAAATAATAAGGCGTTAAATCTTGTCCGCCACCAAACCAACTATTGATTACTTTCCGTGAGCCTGTACTGAACTCTGTCGAAGTATCGTACATTTCGAAATAGCGCCAATTCGCGTGCACCGTTGGCACCATCGGGTTTTTTGGATGAATTACCAAACTCAATCCACAAGCAAAAAAATCCGCTTCCCCTACGTTGAATAATTTTTGCATCGAATCGGGTAATTTCCCTTGAACCGCTGAAATGTTTACACCACCTTTTTCAAAAACAGCACCATTTTCAATTACGCGTGTTCTTCCTCCACCTCCTCCTGTGCTGAGCCCTGCCGAAGTATCTGGTCTGTCCCAAATATCTTCTCGGAATTTGGCAACACCATCAATATCTTCTAATCCTTTACAGATTTGATCTTGTAGGTTTTGTATGTATTGGTAAAACTTGTCTTTCATTTTTAATAGCAATTAGCTAAAAGCTGTTAGCTGTAAGCTTATTTATTGTATTCTTTCACCGCTTCTACAAATGCTTTCGCATGATCTACGGGGATATTCGGTAAAATTCCGTGTCCTAAATTAACTATGTAATTGTCTTTCCCAAATTCATCAATCATTTCATGTACCATTTTTTTGATGTTTGGAATAGGTGACAACAAACGACTTGGGTCGAAATTTCCTTGTAACGTAATGTTTCCACCTGTTAAATAGCGGGCGTTTCTTGGCGAACACGTCCAATCTACTCCTAAAGCCGATGCTTTTGACTTTGCCATTTCGCCTAAGGCAAACCAACACCCTTTTCCGAAAACAATTACTTTCGTTTCGTCAGCCAAAGCCTCCACAATTTGGTTGATGTATTGCCAAGAGAATTCTTGATAATCTACAGGAGACAACATGCCGCCCCAAGAATCAAAAATCTGAATGGCATTACAACCTGCTTTAACTTTTTCTTTCAAATATAAAATCGTCGTATCAGTAATTTTTTGTAATAAAACGTGTGCTGCAACTGGATTTGAAAAACAAAATCCTTTAGCAGTATCAAAACTTTTGGAACCTTTTCCTTCCACGGCGTAACAGAAAATCGTCCAAGGTGAACCTGCGAAACCAATTAACGGCACCTCATCGTTCAACATTTGTTTGGTCAATTTAATTGCATCAAAAACATAACCCAACGTTTCGTTTACATCTGGAACAAACACTTTTTCTACATCTTGAGAAGTACGAATTGGATTTGGAATTATCGGCCCTAAATTGTCTTTTAATTCCACGTGAATTCCCATCGCTCTTGGCACGACCAAAATATCTGAAAACAAAATCGCCGCATCTGGTTTGACGATACGGATCGGTTGTACTGTAATTTCAGCAGCTAATTCAGGTGTTTCGCAACGTGTAAAAAAATCATATTTGTCACGCAAAGCTCTAAATTCAGGTAAATATCGTCCCGCTTGGCGCATCATCCAAACAGGTGGACGTTCTACTTTTTCGTTATTTAAGGCTCTTAAAAAAAGGTCGTTTTTAATCATTTTTTGTTGATTTAAAATAATGTATGCATTGAATAATTACGTTTTCAACCGAAGGCTGATTTGCAATTACGATGTTCTCTGTAAAAGGTTTAATAGCTGTTGCAGTAGTAGTTCCAATACAAAAGCATATTTCGTTTGTAATTTTATGTTCTTTGATATAGCTAGAAACCCCAGACGGACTAAAAAACAGAATTCCATCCATTTTTGGAGCTATTTTTACCGGTGTTTCTGTCGTTTCATAAACTTCAATAATTTCATGTTTGAGGCTTTTTTCTTTTAAAAAATCGGGAATCGTATTTAATCTCGATGTGCCACAGAAAAAAGTAAAACTATTATTTAAGTATTCGTTTTCAATATGTTTAATTAATTCGGATGCATCCAAATGAAAAAAAACTACCGAAAAACCATTTTCAAGTAGTATGTTTTTCGTTTTTTCGCCCACGCAAATTGTGGGTTTATGAATGAACTCATTTTTATAGTTAAGAACGTTTAGAACAGCATTTTGACTCGTAAAAATTAAAATATCATTTGTGTTTTTAATTTCAAAAGCAATGGGTTGAATATGAATAAAATCTTCATCAATTACTTTAAAACCAGCATTTAGCAAGAATTGTTTTTGATTGTGAGCCAATTTTTTAGTTGCTAGTATGCCGATGCTTTCTTTCACAGTTGCTTTTTTAATTGTGTTTTTATTTGCACCATTAATTGACTGCCTCCAGCATTTAAAACTTCTTGTGCCGAATTGAAGCCCAATTTTTTCCATTCGGAAATAGGCGTTTTTTTGTCAACCATTAATCGTTCTGTTCCATCAATAGAGAGTAAAACACCTTTAAATTCAATGGTGTCATCATTCTCATCATATCTTGCATAAGCTCCTATTGGCGCCGTACAACCCCCTTCTAGCGTTTTTAAAAATTGCCTTTCAATGTGGGTACAAATTTCGGTTTCAATATGATTTAATTGAGAAACAGCGTCTATCGTATAATGATCATTTGCCATTGCTAAAACTACCATTGCTCCCTGAGCAGGTGCCGGAATCATCCAATCTAAAGTGATATAATTTTCTGGTTTTAAATTAATACGCTCTAATCCTGCGGTTGCAAAAACAGCTCCGTCCCAATTACTTTCATCTAATTTTTGCAAGCGGGTATTTACATTTCCACGTAAATTTACCACTTGATGATTAGGATATTTATGAAGCCATTCTGCATTTCTACGAAGGCTTCCAGTAGCAATAGTTCCTGTTGAATTAAGAAATTCTAAGTTGCCTTTGTGTACTAAAAGATCAAATGGATTAGCGCGTTCTAAAACTGCTGCTTGAATAATCCCTTGAGGTAAAGCCGTTGGCACATCTTTCATGGAGTGCACAGCAATATCTACCTGACCATTAATCATAGCAATGTCTAGGGTTTTAGTAAAAATCCCTGTAATTCCTAACTCGTATAAAGGTTTGTCTAAAAGAATATCGCCTTGCGATTTTACCGCTATGATTTCGGTTTTATGCCCTAAATCGTTCAGTTTTTTTTGAACGGTGTGTGCTTGCCACAGAGCGAGTTCGCTATCACGAGTTCCTATTTTAATAATTTTACTCATTATTTTGTAAGCGTTTCGATTTGGAAAACTTTTTCAATCCATTCAATACTTTCATCAACCATTGTTTCATCGTCTTTTAAATGATTTGCAAAATGATTTGTGATTTTTTGAATGATTCGGGCACTAATTAATTCGGCTTGTTCCTCATCAAAATTAGCTATTTTTTTTCGTTGTACATTCAGTTCTCCTTCCTTAATAGCATTTAATTTTGCTTTGAGCGCATGAATGGTTGGAGCAAATTTTCTTTGTTTTGTCCAAGCTATAAATTCTTCTTTAATTTCTTCAATTATAGCTTCTGCAGCAGGAATGTGCTTTTTTCTGTTTTCTAACGTTTCGTCGGTCATTTGAGCCAACTGATCCATGTGAACTAATGAAACCCCTGAAATGTCTTTTACATTTTCATGAACATTTTTTGGAATGGACAAATCGAGAATTAAAAGAGGTTTTTTAAGATTTAAAATAGCTTTATCAATAGTTGGATTTTGTGCTCCAGTGGCAACTACAACAACGTCTGCTTTTTGCAGTTCCAATTGTAAATCGGAATAATCTTTTACAATAACATTTAGTTTTTTTGCGATTTTCTCGGCTTTATCTTTGGTTCTATTGATTAAAGTAATTTGTTCGTGTTTTGAGTGTTTTACAAGATTTTCACACGTATTTCTTCCAATTTTACCCGTTCCAAAAAGCAAAATATTTTTAGAACTTATATCTTTCACATTTTTAAAAATGTATTGAACCGCAGCAAAAGAAACTGAAGTGGCACCCGAAGATATTTCTGTTTCTGTTTTTATTTTTTTATTTGCTTGAATGACTGCATTGACTAATCGTTCTAAAAAAGTATTGGCTAATTGGTGATTTTTACTTTGAACGAAAGCGGTTTTAAGCTGACTTATGATTTCAAAATCGCCTAAAATTTGGCTGTCTAAACCTGTTCCAACTCGGAATAAATGGGTTATAGCTTCATGATTTTTATACACAAAGGCTACTTTTTGAAAGTCTTCAACGGTTCCTTGGCTGTTTTCGCATAGAAGTTTGATTAACTGGAAAGGATGTTGTGCAAAACCATAAATTTCTGTACGGTTACATGTTGAAGTAACCACTAAACTCTCAATTTTATCTCTTTTAGCTTGATGTAATAGATTTTTTTTTGCATTTTCATCCAAACTAAATTTACCTCTCATTTCAGCATCTGCTTTTTTATAGCTTAGGCCAATGGCATAGAAAGTGGGATGTTTTGCAAATGAATTGTTTTCCATAGGGCATTTACTCTTTTCTAAAAGTTCCACAAAACTATAGCTATAGTTACGATAAAAGTAACGCTAAAAGTACTTTTTGTGTCGCTGAAAGATTTTTTGAATAAAAATTAATTTTTTAGCGTTATTTCTTTTAAATTTGTACCAAAAATAGGGCTTTTCAAAGATTGTTATGTAGAACAATTCTAAATAATATAGTCTGGTTTTATAAAAGTTTATCCAAAAAAAATATCGCTATGGGTTCACAAGAAGAAATTAAGATTGAAGATGATTTTATATTGTTGCGTTTTCAAAATGAAAGCAGCAGCAATTTAAAAGTAGAACGTTCTGTAAGCCAGGGACTTATTCAATTTCATTTTGGCATAAAAGGAAATGGGAAATTCATCTTCAATCAAGGGAATTATGCCTTAGATTTAAAAGAAGAAAAGGCACTTTTGTTTTATAATCCGCAAAAGGAATTGCCGTTACATTTAGAATTAGCGCCTAACACTTGGGTAATTTCTGTAATTATTTCTATTAAAAAGTTTCATGGTTTATTTTCTAATGATGCCGAACACATTCCTTTTTTGAGCGATGACAATAAGGATAAAAAATATTATAAAGAATCAGATATTAGTCCGTCAATGGCTATTGTGTTGAGTCAATTGTTTCATTACAATTTGAATCCGTCGATCAAAAATTTATATTATAAAGGAAAAGGTTATGAATTATTGAGTTTGTATTTCAACCGTTCAGAAGATCCAGATGCAGAGCAATGTCCTTTTTTAATTGACGAAGAAAATGTCTTAAAAATTAAAAAAGCAAAAAAAATTATGATTGCCAATATGGCCGAACCACCGGGATTAGAAGAACTTTCAGAACAAGTAGGGTTGAGCCTTAAAAAGTTGAAAATGGGATTCAAACAAATTTATGGCGACACGGTTTTTGGTTTTCTATTTGATTATAAAATGGATTATGCGCGTCAATTATTAGACAGCGGTTCCTATAATGTAAATGAAGTTGGTTTAAAAATTGGTTACAGTACTGGAAGTCATTTTATTGCAGCTTTTAAAAAGAAATTTGGCACTACTCCGAAGAAGTATTTAATGAATTTAAACACTAACGTATAGATTTAGCTGCACAAATTTTGTAAATCAAATTATTATTAAAAAATAACAATAATAAAAAGTAAAAAGAGTAGATTGTATACTTTTATAAAAAATAATTAACACATGAAAGGAGTATTATTAGTAAATTTAGGTTCGCCAGAAAGTCCAACAGCTAAAGACGTAAAACCGTATTTAGATGAATTTTTAATGGATAAATACGTAATTGACGTTCCGTTTTTATTACGTGCATTATTAGTTCGAGGAATTATTTTACAAACCCGACCAAAAAAATCGGCTGAAGCTTATGCGCGAATTTGGACGGATGAAGGATCACCATTAATTGTAATTTCCAAAAAAATGCACAAAAAAGTTAAAGGTTTGGTTGACATTCCTGTTGCTTTAGCTATGCGTTATGGTACAATAACCATTCAAAAAGGATTGCAAGAATTAAAAGATCAAGGCGTAACTGAAGTAATGTTGTTGCCTCTGTATCCGCAACACGCAATGGCTTCGACCACAACTATTTTAGTTTTGGCAGAAGAATTGCGTCAAAAGCATTTTCCTGAAATGAAAATCACGAATGTTCCAGCATTTTATAACAAACCCGATTTTATTCAGGCTTTGGCAAATTCGATCAAAAAACACTTGGAAGGATTTGATTATGACCATTTATTATTTTCCTATCACGGAGTTCCAAAACGTCATATTCGCAAAACTGATATCACAAAATCGCATTGCAAAATGGACAGAACTTGTTGTGACACTCCATCGCCGGCACATGAATTTTGCTACAGTCATCAATGTTATGAAACCACAAAACAAGTGGTAAAATTATTAGGGATTCCTGAAGGAAAATACAGCCAAACGTTTCAATCGCGTTTAGCAGGAGACAAATGGTTAACGCCTTATACCGATGTCGAAATCAACAAAATGCCTGAGCAAGGGATTAAGAAATTAGCTGTTGTAACACCCGCATTCGTTGCCGACTGCTTAGAAACATTAGAAGAAATTGCGATGGAAGCCAACGAAGAATTTTTACACCATGGAGGCGAAGAATTTATGGCCGTTCCTTGTTTGAATGATGAAGACGAATGGTGTGGTGTGGTGGCAAAATGGATTGAGGAGTTTAAGAAAGAGTAAAGATAAAAGAACAAAGAAAAAAGACTTTTAAATGGAATTCTACAACTACATAAAATCACTACACTTAATCTTTGTAATTACTTGGTTTGCTGGGTTGTTTTACATTGTTCGCCTGTTTGTTTATCAAATTGAAGCGAATGACAAACCGTCACCAGAAAAAGAAATTTTACAAAAACAGTATAAAATAATGACCTATCGCTTGTGGTACATTATTACTTGGCCAAGTGCGGTTTTAGCAACTATTTTTGCGGTTTGGTTACTAATTTTGATGCCCGCTTGGTTACAAATGCCTTGGATGCACGTGAAGTTAGGCTTTGTGGTTTTGCTTTTTATTTATCATTTTAAATGTCAAAAAATATATACTGAATTACAAAATGACACCATAAAATATACATCAAACTTCATGCGTTTATGGAATGAAGGCGCCACAATTATTCTTTTTGCGGTCGTTTTTTTAGTAATTTTAAAAAATGCACTTAACTGGATTTATGGTGTAGTTGGAATTGTATTATTTTCAGTAATTATTATGCTTGGTTTTAAATTCTATAAAAGAATAAGAGAGAAGCAATAACTTTATTTTGAATTAAAATTAAACAATGGATAGAATTTTTAATATAAAAAATCTTTCACTTCGCGTAAGAATATTTCTATCCATGATATTCTTGACGCTTATTTCATCGGTATTGATAGCTACTGTATCCATTTATCAATTTCGAAAAGAGGCCAGAGAATACCACCAAGACCGATTAGAACGAAAAGAAACCGCTATTGTTGAACATATAAATTATGTGCTACAAACCACAACTTATCCTTTAACTACAGAGAATGTTCCGTTGATTTTTAAAGAGAAAATCTTCGAATTAGCGGATATTCATAGTATGGAGATCAATATTTTTGATTTAAGCGGGAAATTGTTAATCTCCTCCAAATCCATTTTTAAAATTGACAAGGACAAGCCTAAAATTAATGAAGCAACAATAAAAATTTTACAAGCTTCTTTAGAAAAACGTTACATCGAATTTTCAACAATAGACGGACAACCCTTTCGATCTTCTTATACTTATTTAAAAGATACCAAGTTTAAACCGCTTGGAATTTTAAATTTACCTTATGAAGAGGATAGAGCGTTTTATAATAACGAAGTGCAAAATTTCCTAATTCGATTTGGGCAAGTATACGCTTTTATGTTTTTGATTTCTATTGTTTTATCCTATTTTTTATCGAGTTATATTACTAAATCGCTAAAAATTATTAGAGATAAAATGCAAGAAACACAATTGAACCAACGCAATGAAAAAATTGTGCTAGAAGATGGCAGTAAAGAAATCAATCTTTTGATTAAGTCCTATAATAATATGGTGGATAAATTAGAAGAAAGTGCTACAATTTTAGCGCAAAGTGAACGCGAACAAGCTTGGCGAGAAATGGCAAAACAAGTAGCACACGAAATTAAAAACCCTTTAACTCCAATGCGATTAACGGTGCAAAATTTTGAACGTAAATTTGAAGCAAATGATCCAAATATTTCTAAAAAACTAGAAGATTATACTAAAACTATTTTACAACAAATTGACACGATGAGCTCGGTGGCAAATGCGTTTTCAAACTTTGCAACCATGCCCGCTCAACAAAATGAAACACTTAATGTAGTGCAAGTGGTTCAAATGACTTTGGAAATTTTTAACGAAGATTACATCACATTTTCGGCAATTGAAGACGAAATTATTGCTAAATTAGATCGCACACAATTGATAAGAGTGGTTACAAATTTGGTCAAAAACGCTATTCAGGCGATACCCGAAGAACAGGAAAATAAACAAGTATTTGTTACTGTTTTTAGAGAAGATCATCAAGTGAAAATTGCCGTAAAAGACAATGGTAAAGGAATATCTGAAGACAATGCAGCTCGAATATTTGAACCAAAATTCACAACAAAATCAAGCGGAATGGGACTTGGTTTAGCTATTATTAAAAATATCATCGAAAATTATAACGGAACGATTACTTTTGAAACTGAAATAAATATAGGAACTGAATTTTTAGTTTCTTTCCCAATTAATAAATAAAAACAGCCTAAAATGGAAAATATTTTAATTGAAAAACAAGACCATATTGCGATCATCACGATTAATCGCCCCACAAAATTAAATGCGTTAAACAAAGTAACCATTCAAGAATTGCACGATGGATTTAAAGCATTGCACGAAGATAAAACTGTAAAAGCAATTATTATAATAGGTAGTGGCGAAAAAGCATTTGTGGCTGGAGCTGATATTTCAGAATTTGCTGATTTTTCTGTAGCCGAAGGACAACAATTAGCGGCTGAAGGGCAAACTTTATTGTTTGATTTTGTTCAAAATTTGAGCACTCCGGTTATTGCAGCAGTTAATGGTTTTGCTTTAGGCGGCGGATTAGAATTGGCCATGGCGTGTCATTTTAGAGTAGCTTCTACCAATGCAAAAATGGGATTGCCCGAAGTTACTTTGGGCGTAATTCCTGGTTATGGCGGCACACAGCGATTAGCTCAATTAATAGGAAAAGGTCGAGCAATGGAACTAATCATGACCGCTGGAATGATTGATGCAGAAACCGCAAAAAACTATGGATTGGTAAATCATGTAGTGGCACAAGATGAATTATTGGAATTTGCTAAAGGAATTGCATCCAAAATTTCTAATAATTCGAGCATTGCGATTGCGAAAGCTATACAAGCGATAAATGCTAATTTTGAAGATGGAACTAATGGATATGAAGTTGAAATTGAAAATTTTGGTGCTTGTTTTGGTACCGAAGATTTTAAAGAAGGAACTACGGCGTTTTTAGAAAAAAGAAAAGCTGCGTTTCCCGGAAAGTAAAAAGGGAACATTATTTTTTTTAAATTTGAACCCCATTTTTTATCAAATCAATTTTTTTTCTGTATAAAAATTGTAACTTTATATCCGATTTAAGCTTTCACCAAATATTCTATAAATAACTTAACTAATATGATTCAAAAAATTAACGATTTCGTTGCTGAAGTAGCAAAAAATAACCCAAACGAAACTGAATTTCTTCAGGCAGTTCATGAAGTAGCTGAAACAGTTATTCCCTTTATTGAAAATAATAAAAAGTATCAAAATAAAATGCTTTTGGAACGAATGGTAGAGCCAGAGCGCATTATATTGTTCCGAATTGCTTGGATAGATGATGCGGGTAAAACAAGAATAAATAAAGGATATCGTATACAAATGAATTCTGCAATAGGCCCATACAAAGGGGGGTTGCGTTTTCATCCATCGGTTAATTTAAGTATTTTAAAATTTTTAGCTTTTGAACAAGTATTTAAAAACAGCTTAACCACCCTACCTATGGGCGGCGGTAAAGGAGGCTCTAACTTTGATCCAAAAGGAAAATCAGATACTGAAATCATGCGTTTTTGCCAAGCTTTTATGCAAGAGTTAGCCAAACATATTGGTGCTGATACAGATGTTCCAGCCGGTGATATTGGCGTTGGCGGAAGAGAAGTAGGATATATGTTTGGTCAGTATAAGAAAACAAGAAATGAATTTACGGGTGTTTTAACTGGAAAAGGAATTTCTTTTGGAGGGTCATTAATTCGTCCAGAAGCTACTGGTT
>NZ_JBIIWV010000171.1:0-4184 GCF_044338735.1 Flavobacterium sp.
CATTTTTAAGGGCGTAAACCTATTCAATAATTTTGAAAAAAACAATTTTTTTTGAAAAAACGTGCAAAAAATATGTGTTTTTTATAAATTCATACTTATTTTATTAATAAAACAGCTTAAAACATAATCACTTAGACTATATTTCTTCGTTGTGCCTTCCACCATCTTTCAGGTATTTCTTGTTCGCAAGCTGCTAAATAATCTTCATTTGTACAAGGTAATAACGTAATTCTTTTCAATTTATTATTAACATTTGATAAAAATGGGATTTCAATCCACCATCGACCTGAAATATTGCTTTTGTAAAACACCAATTCTTCTTCATCAATTGGGACAATATACTTAATAAACTTTTCTTTGCTTCCAAAAGGATACTCATTAGATCTGAAACTAAATCCTTCAATAAAATACCAAACCATTTGTGCAATTAAAATTTCTTCCTGCGAAACGGTATTAAAATTAAATATTCCAAAAGTCGAAACTTTATCACTAATACCGGCATATCGAGTTAATGAACATATTTCTTTTCCATTAAAACCGTTCGGATTGAATTCTGAAAAATTTCCAGAATAGGACGATTGAATTGCCGTAACATCAATACTTACTAAATCAGCATCCCGAAAAACAGGTTCGGCCACAGCAATATTATTAGCTACTTCACCTAATCGATACGCTTCAAAATACATCTTTTCAATCAAATCAATTTCTTCCTGTGAGTTATAGTAAGTTTGGTAGCCTAAATTTGCATAATTAAACAAATTTGTGGGCTCTTCAATGATAATTTTAGATAAATAAGAATTGGACAACAACGCATTTTCTTTTGCAAAATCAAATTGATTATCAACGGTTACTAAATTCACCATTTGATCTAAATTATCATAGGCTCGATACATCGCATAAGTCAAATCTTGACTTCCTCCAATAACTATTGGGATAATTCTTTTCTTTACAAGTTCTTCGACCAGCTTTTTCAATACAAAATAAGTGTCTTCAATACGCTCTCCAGCCTCAATAGAACCTAAATCAGCCATTGAGACAGCCCAATTGCCTGGATATAAACTATAAAATTCTTTTCTAAAACTATCAAAATTACAAGCTTCATTTTCTTTTGCGGCTCCTCTATTTTCATTCACAGTAATTAAGGCCAAAGCAATGTTTTCCAATACCGGAAAATCGGTTTGAGTATGAAGTACTACTTTCTTCCCTAATGTTTGATTACTTAAGGTTGAAATATATTCTTCTACAGCTGAAGAAACGGGTTGCAAAAAATCGAAAACCATTGGCTATTTCTTTTTTGTGGTTGTTTTCTTAGTAGTTGCTTTTTTTGCGGATGCTTTTTTTGCAGGAGTTTTCTTTTCAATTAAATCCTGAACTTGCGCTAATGTTAATTTACTTGCATCAACGTCTTTGCTTAATTCAATTTTTATTTTTCCTTTTGTTATCACAGAACGACCCCATCGTGCTTTTTCTACTTTAATACCTTCTTCTTTCCAGTCGTGAAGTACTTTATCAATGTCTTTTTGTTGTTTTTCTTCGATTAACTCATTCAAATCTGACTGAGATAAATTATCGAAATTGTATTTTTTATTCACGTTGATAAACATGCCGTTCCATCTAATGAAAGGACCAAAACGCCCAACACCTTTTTGAATTGGTAAATTATCATACGTTCCAATTGGAGCATCTGCCTGTGCTTTCTCATCAATTAAACCTTGAGCGGTTTCCATGGTTACATCCATTGGATCAACTCCTTTTGGTAACGAAATAAATTGGGTTCCAAATTTAACATAAGGCCCAAAACGACCATTGTTTACTTCAATTTCTTCTCCTTTGTAGTTGCCTAATTGTTTTGGAAGTAAGAATAAATTTAATACTTCTTCCAAGGTTATGTTTCCGATATTTTGATCTGGTCGTAAACTGGCAAATTGTTTATTTTCCTCATCAATATCACCAATTTGAGCCATGGCACCATATTTCCCTAAACGTACCGAAACTTGTTTTCCTGAAACAGGATGCATTCCTAAAATACGTTCACCACTTTCTCTATCGGCATTTTTTTCAACATCAACTACGTTCGGATGAAAATGGCTGTAGAAATCATTCATCATTTTTGCCCAATCCACTTTTCCTTCTGCAATTTCATCAAAATCTTGCTCCACTTTTGCAGTGAAATTATAATCTAAAATAGTTCCGAAGTTTTTCACCAAGAAATCATTCACGATAATTCCGATATCCGTTGGAACTAACTTTCCTTTATCTGATCCTACATTTTCAGTTAAAACTTGCGCTTTTACTTCACTATTTTTTAAAACTATTTGGGTGTATTTTCGTTCTTGTCCTTCAAAACTTCCTTTTTCCACATAGGTTCTAGCAATAATCGTAGAAATAGTTGGCGCATACGTTGACGGACGACCAATTCCTAATTCTTCTAATTTTTTTACCAAAGAAGCTTCCGTATAACGACTAGGCGCACGAGAAAAACGTTCGGTAGCCGTGATATAATTATTAGTAAGTTTTTCGTTTACTTTTAAAGCGGGCAACATTCCTTCTTGTTCCTCTTCATCATCATCATGTCCTTCTAAATACACTTTTAAGAAACCTTCAAATTTGATTACTTCTCCAGTTGCTGTAAACGTCTCCGAATGATTACTTGCTTCAATTTTTACATTTGTTCTTTCTAATTCGGCATCGCTCATTTGAGATGCCAAAGTTCTTTTCCAAATTAAATCATACAAACGCGCCTGGTCTCTATCAATATTTACAGTATGACGACTCATATCAGTAGGACGAATGGCTTCATGCGCTTCTTGTGCTCCTTTTGATTTGGTATTGAAATTTCTTGGTTTCGAAAATTCCTTTCCGTAATAACTAGTAATTTCAGCTTGAGCTGCTGTCATTGCTTCTTGTGATAAGTTTACACTATCGGTTCTCATGTAGGTTATAAGACCGGCTTCGTACAAACGTTGTGCAATTTGCATCGTAATTCCAACAGGTAAATACAATTTTCTAGCGGCTTCTTGTTGCAGTGTTGAAGTCGTAAATGGCGCTGCTGGTGATTTTTTTGTGGGTTTGGTTTCTAAATCCCCTACTTTATAGGTTGAACCAATATTTTTAGTTAAGAAATCTTCAGCTTGTTGTTTGGTAGCAAAGTTTTTTGGCAATTTTGCTTTAAATGTTTTTCCTGCTTCGTTTGTAAATTCTGCAGTAATGCTATATGAAGCTTCTGGATTGAAATTTTGAATTTCTCGTTCACGTTCTACAATTAACCGAACAGAAACCGATTGTACACGACCTGCAGACAATCCTCCTTTTACTTTTTTCCAAAGTACTGGCGACAATTCATATCCTACTAAACGGTCTAAAACTCTTCGTGCTTGTTGTGCATTTACTAAGTTATAATCAATTCCTCTTGGGTTTTCGATTGCTTTTTGAATCGCTGTTTTCGTAATTTCGTGAAAAACGATGCGTTTTGTTTTTTCTGGTTTTAAATTTAATTCTTCAGATAAGTGCCAAGAAATCGCTTCTCCCTCACGGTCCTCATCAGAAGCCAACCAAACCATTTCGGCATTTTTAGCTAATCCTTTTAATTTGGTTACCAATGCTTTTTTATCTGCCGAAACCTCATATTTTGGTTTAAACCCATTGGCTACATCTACCCCAATTTCTCTCGAAGGCAAGTCGGCTATATGCCCATAACTCGACTCAACTTGATAGTCGCTTCCTAGAAATTTTTCGATGGTTTTTGCCTTAGCTGGTGACTCAACGATTACTAAATTCTTTGCCATTTCACTTTGTTGTTTGTTCGGCAAAAGTATCTATTTTTTTTAAATTTTGACTTTTATATTGCATTTTTACCAATATTTAGTTCAATATGATACTTATTTATACCTATTACATTGAAGAAAAAAACCAATAAAAAAATAAAATTAAAGACAAACTTAAAAAATAATTAAAAAATCTTGTTAAACCTTTACTGACATCTTGTCATATTTTAGATTTTAGTATTATCTTTGCAATCCGAAACTTGGGAATGAATCAAAGTAGATTTTTAGTATGGAAAAGGAAATTGATGAAAAAAAACAAGGTCAGAGTTTAGTGCTTGACCAAAAAGAAGGAAATACAAAAAAACTTTTTATAGAGAGTTATGGTTGCCAAATGAATTTTTCGGACAGCGAAATTGTGGC
>NZ_JBIIWV010000172.1:0-4179 GCF_044338735.1 Flavobacterium sp.
AATGTATTTGCTTCGGCTTGCATTTCTTTTAATTCGTCACCTGTAAAATCTTTACGTTGACCTTGTTGCATAGCATAAGCTTCTTTTTCGTTAACGATTTGTTTAGACATCGTCATTCCCATCGCTTTCATTTCAAAAGCTAATTTTTTAGGCGCTGTTTTTGTTACCATTTCAAGCGCAGTACCTTGAACTGTTCCTGAAGAAAGAATAGCTAATGTTTTTACATTTTTTACCGCTTTTTCACCACCAATAGCTTTGATGTAATCGTTTAAAACAGTTTGTGCAGTTACACCAGCTGGTACTGGTTTTTTAACTTCAGGTTTTTGTGTTGGATTTCCGTATTTGTCAAAGTAAAAAATAGGTAATTTTTCTTTTTTACTCATTACTTCTAATCCTGGTAACACATCGGCAGCTTTTCCTACGATAATTACTCTTGTTTGATTGGCTAAGAAAAATTTATTAGCAGAATTTTTAATATCTTCTGCGGTTACACCATTGATGTTTTTAATATAATTTTCGTAAAAATCATCTGGCAATCCTTGTGTTTCTTTGTTTAATGCATAACCTGCAATTGTAGAAGGTTTTTCAATTTGCATTACGAAGTTACCTACGTATTTAGCTTTTGCATTTTTAAGATCTTCTTCTGAAACTAATTCAGTTCTCATTTTTTTCAATTCGTTGAACACTTCAACAACTGCGCTATCGGTTACTGCATTTCGAACAGAAGATCCTGAGCGGAATTTATTGATGTATTTTCCAGATCCAATTGAAGAATAAGCGCCATAAGTCCAACCGTGTTTTTCACGAAGATTTAAGAATAATCTGCCTTCACCACCACCACCTAATACTTGATTAGCTAGTATAACGGCAAAATATTCTGTATCGGTCATTTTTAAATTTGATAAATTAACCAAAGCAATTTCAGATTGAACTGCATTTGGAGTATCAATAAAGTTTATTTGACTGTATTGAACGTCTTTTGGATCAGAATAAGTTAGTTGAGGTGCGGTAGCTTTTTTCCAGCTTCCAAAAAGTCTTTCCACTTCTTTTTTAACCTCTTTAAATTTCACATCACCAACAATTACAAGGTATGCGTTTGCTGGAACAAAATATGTGTTATAATTAACGATAACATCATCAAGTATTACATTATTTAATGTTTCTTCGCTAGTAAATTCGCCTTTGTAGTGTTCTTTTCCATAGGTTAAAACATTTTCAACTCTTCTAGCAATTGCTGTTACACTTTTTTCTTCAGATTTTAAACCTTCAATTATTTTTTCTTTTTCTTTTTCAAATTCTTCTTGAACAAATAATGGATTTAAAGCTCCATCAGCCATTAATTCTAATATTCTTTTTGAATATCTAGACAAACCGTTTGCCGAAGCTCCCGAAGCATCAAAATTAATATTTGCTCCTAAGAAATCAATCTCTTCATTAAAAGCGTCTTTGTTCATAGATTCCGTTCCGTTACCAATCATGCTACTTAAAATATCAGAAACTCCTTTTTTTGCACCTTCAGCATAAGGCGGATTATCTAATGTAAGATTAAAAGAAACACGTGGTAATTTATGATTTTCAACTACTAACACTTTTAAACCATTTTTAAGTATAAAACTTTGTGGTTTATTAATATTTATTGAAGGCGCTGGTCCTGGTTTAGGTTGAGGTCTGTCTTGTGCTTGCATAGTTATTGTTAAAAATAAACTGGCTGCTATGTATATAAATTTTTTCATATGTTTTCGATCTTAGTTTTGAGCTTTGTCTTTAGCAGGAACATAGTCTAAAATTAATCGCTGATTTGCGTTTAAGTATTTTTTAGAAATGTCTCTAATTTCTTCTCTAGTAATTGAACGGTAAATATCAATTTCGGTATTGATTAAATTGATGTCGCCATATAACATATAGTAAGTCGCCAAATTATCTGCAATTCCTTCAACTGAAGCGTTATTGCTTACATAATTACTTTCAAATTTATTTTGTAGTTTTTGAAAATCAGTTTCCGAAATTAATTCGGATTGCATTTTTATAATTTCTTCATCAATTTCTTTTAAGATAGATTCTGAAGTATTTTCACCCATTGGTAAACCATAAATTAAATACATTCCATAATCTTCTTGACTGTAATTAAATGCACCAATTTGTAGCGCCATTTTTTTATCGTCTACGATTTTTTTGTATAATTTAGAACTTTTTCCGTCTGATAAATAAGTAGAAATCATATCTAAAACTCTTGCATCACGCGATTTCATTGAAGGCGTTCTGTAAGAAGCTACTAACATTGGAATTTGAATGTTTGGATCTTCCCAAGAAGCTTTAAATTCTTGAGTAATTGGTGCCTCTTCAGTTTTTTGACGAGTTACTGGCGTTCCTTTTGGAATAGCTCCAAAATATTGGGTAATCCATTCTCGAGCTTGTGCATTGTCAAATTGACCCGCTACCACTAAAACGGCATTATTAGGAACGTAGAATTTTTTATTAAACGCTTGAAATTCTTCTAAAGTAGCAGCATCTAAATGTTCCATTTCGCCAATGGTGGTCCATTTATACGGATGCACTTTAAACATATTTTCCTTAACTGCTTTAATTAAATTTCCATAAGGTTGGTTGTCAACACGAAGTCTTTTTTCTTCTTTTACTACTTCGTTTTGAGTATCAACTCCAATTTGATTAATTACTGGATGCATTAATCGTTCCGATTCCATCCAAAGCGCCAATTCTAAATTGTTAGACGGAAATACTTCATAATAATACGTTCTGTCATCCGTAGTATTTGCATTGTTGTTACCGCCATTTGCAGTTACTAGTTTAAACCATTCACCGCGAGCAATATTTTTTGTACCTTCAAATAAAAGGTGTTCAAAAAAGTGTGCAAAACCAGTTCTGTTAGGTTGTTCGTCTTTCGCGCCCACGTGATACATAACTGATGTAATTACCACTGGAGCAGAATTGTCTTGATGAAGCACAACGTGTAATCCGTTGTCTAAATCAAACTCTTCAAATGTTACTTTTTGAGCAGAAGCTGTTCCGCCAAGCATTAGTGCAGTCCCCAAAGCCATTAAAGATTTTTTCATACGTTATTAATTTGTTGATAATATTATTTGTAGTTTTTTTTCAAATATTGTTACAAATGTGGTTAATTTTTTTTCAACTTTTTTTATCCAATCAAAAAATATATAATTTTATTACGCTAATGTGTTGTGTGGTTTATAATTTATTGTATATTTGCAACCTTAAAATTTTTAATTAAAATCATTGTTATGTACGCAATCGTAGAGATAGCAGGGCAACAATTCAAAGTAAGCAAAGACCAAAAGGTTTATGTTCACCGTTTAGCTTCAGAAGAAGGTTCGAAAGTTTCTTTCGATAAAATTCTTTTGTTAGATGACAACGGAAACGTAACTTTAGGCGCCCCAGCTGTAGAAGGTGCTTCAGTAGAAGCCAAAGTGTTACAACACTTAAAAGGTGATAAAGTAATCGTCTTCAAAAAGAAAAGAAGAAAAGGTTACAAAAAGAAAAACGGTCACAGACAATCATTCACTCAAATTTTAATTGAGGGAATTGTAGCTGCTAGTGCTAAGAAAAAAGCTGCTAAAAAAGAAGTTGAGGTTGAAGTAACCGATACTACTGAAGAAGTAAAGCCAAAAGCAAAAGCTAAAACAACAAAAAAACCAAAAACTGAAGAATAACATTTAAAATATAACATCATGGCTCACAAGAAAGGTGTCGGTAGTTCGAAGAATGGTAGAGAATCAGAATCAAAACGTTTAGGCGTTAAGATTTATGGTGGACAAGCTGCTATTGCTGGAAACATCATTGTTAGACAAAGAGGTTCTAAGCACAACCCAGGTGAAAATGTTTACATGGGAAAAGATCATACTTTACATGCTAAAGTTGATGGAGTTGTTAAATTCCAGAAAAAAGCAGAAAACAAATCATATGTTTCTGTAATTCCATTTGAAGCTTAATAACTTATTTTGCAACATATTTAAAACCTCTCTTTACGGGAGGTTTTTTTATTTTTAACTCCAAAATAAATTCATTAAGTTTTGCATTTTTAATCGAAAGCGTTATATTTGCACTCCAATTATCGCGGGTATGGTGAAATTGGTAGACACGCCAGACTTAGGATCTGGTGCCGCAAGGTGTGAAGGTTCGAGTCCTTTTACCCGCACAAAAAAA
>NZ_JBIIWV010000173.1:0-4178 GCF_044338735.1 Flavobacterium sp.
TTTGGCATGAATGAAGTGATTACAAAACCGTTTGAACCTGAACATTTTTATTCGGTTGTCCATTCGTATTTAACTAAGAATAAATAATCAAATTTTTTATTAATTCACGCACTTTGGGTTCTGCTTTTTTGGCAGCTTCCAGAACTTCTTGATGATTTACATTTTCAATATTTTCTTTGTCTCCCATATCGGTAATTACAGAAATTCCAAAACATTCTAAATCCATATGACGGGCAATAATAACTTCAGGAACTGTTGACATTCCCACGCAATCAGCACCAATAGCTTTGACCATTTTGTATTCAGCTAGCGTTTCAAACGTTGGCCCTTGTAGCGCTAAATAAACACCTGATTTCAATTCAATTTTCAATTGAGTTGCCAGTTCCAATGCTTTATTAATCAATGCCGTAGAATATGGTTCACTCATATTTACAAATCTAGGCCCAAAACGTTCATCGTTCTGACCTCGAAGCGGATGCTCAGGCAACATATTAATGTGATCTGTAATCACCACAATGTCACCCACTTTATATGCAGGATTAACTCCACCAGAAGCGTTAGATACAATAAGTTTTTGTATTCCCAAAAATTTCATTACACGAACCGGAAAGGTAACTTGTTTCATGTCATACCCTTCATAAAAATGGAAACGACCTTGCATAGCAACCACTTTTTTTCCTTGAATTGTACCAAACACTAATGCGCCTTTATGACCTTGAACTGTTGAAATTGGAAAATGAGGAATTTCAGTATAAGGCAATACGTGTTCTATAGTAATATCGTTAGTAAAATCGCCCAAACCCGAACCTAATATCACCCCAAATTCGGGAGTAAAATTTGTTTTTTCTTTAATAAAACTAACCGTTTCTTGAACTTTTTCCCACATAATCCTCTATCGCTTTATCGAAATTTGTATTTGAAAAGACAACTTTTATTGGTAAATAATACAGTTGTTCATTGGGCAACAACCCATTTAATCGAACAAAATCTTTTTCCGTTGTAATAATTTTTCTTCCCTTAGCTTTTGCTGAAATTTGTTCACAATCTTGCTTTGAAAATTGATGATGATCAGGAAAAGTCATCGTTTCATTGCTCTCCTTCTTTAGAAAATCGAAAAATAATTTAGGATTTGCAATCCCAGCAATTAACAACTTACTTTCTGATTTTAAAGCTTCAACATGAATCCTATTTTCATTACCATAAACACAATCATCATATTGAATCGTGGTAAAATAAACCGACTGTTTAACCTGTAACTTTTCTTTTATATTCTGTTGTGCAAGTTCCGATAAATCGTTCGGACATTTAGTGATAATTATCATGTCTGCTCTTTTTTTTCCAAGAGCTGATTCTCTTAAATTTCCATACGGCAAGATAAAATCATCACAAAACAAATCATCATAAGCCGTGAGTAAAACATATAAACCCGCTCTAACTTTTCTATGCTGAAAAGCATCGTCCAATAAAATAACTTCGGGTTTATTTGAAAATTGTAAAAGTTGTTCAATTCCGTTTTTGCGATTTGTATCAACCGCTACCTGAATCTTAGGAAATTTTGAATGAAACTGAAAAGGCTCGTCACCAATTGAACTAGCAGTAGCACTCTCATCAGCCAAAATAAAATCTGTTGTAGAACGCTTGTAGCCCCGACTTAAAACGGCCACGCAATACTTTTCAGAAAGCAACCGAATTAAATACTCAATTTGCGGGGTTTTTCCGGTACCGCCCACACTTAAATTCCCCACGGCAATTATTGGCACATCAAAAGAATAACTTTTGGATACACCTATATCATAGAGCCAATTTCGGATAAATGTAATGAGCCAATACAGAAAGGCAAATGGAAAAAGTATTTTTCGTAGGAAATTCATACGTTATTTATCAGAATAATGTCCCATTGCAGAAATCACAAAAACCGTTACAATAGCTTCCTCAACTTTATAGATCATTCTGTCTTTTTGATTTATTTTACGAGACCAAAAACCAGAAAGTTCATATTTTAAAGGTTCCGGGTTTCCAATTCCTTCAAATGGTGTTTGCTCTAATTCTACTAGAATTTTTTCAAGTTTCTTTATATTGTCTTTATTACCTGATTTAAGGTGTGCTTTGATTTCTTCTTTTGCCTTTGGTTCAAAATCTACAAAATACTTCCCCATATATCATCAGTATTTAAACGGGTAAGATTTTTTTTGTCCAAATTTTTTGAACGCTCCAATATTTCAGCAACAAACTCAGGATTGTAAGGGCTTTTTTCGTCTTCAGTTTCAACAAAACTAATGTCTTTATCATTACCAATAAAAGTTTTAGCAAATTCTAAGAACGCTTTGCCTTTTTTTGATCGCTCGTTTATTTTTATGGTTATTGTTGTCATGATAAAATATTTTGTTTTACAAATATACAAAAATCATGCAAATATAATTTCTTAGTAAATCATGCTATATCCGAATTGCTTTTTTTATCTTTGGATAGTTAAAGTAGAAAAATGAAACTCACCCATATACTTACCATTCTTGAAGAAATGGCACCTTTGAGCTATGCCGAAGATTTTGACAATGTAGGCCTTTTAGTTGGAAATAATAATCAAGAAATATCAGGAATATTGGTTTGTCATGATGCTTTAGAAGCCGTTATTGATGAAGCCGTTGCTAAAAAATGTAATTTGGTCGTTTGCTTCCATCCTATTTTGTTTTCGGGAATTAAAAAAATCACTGGAAAGAATTATGTAGAACGTGCACTAATAAAAGCGATTAAAAATGATATCGCTATTTATGCTGTTCATACGGCTTTGGATAATCATCCAAATGGTGTAAATAAAATTTTCTGTGATGCTTTAGGTATATTGGATTCTAAAATTTTAATTCCGAAAGAAAACTTCATTCAAAAATTAGTTACCTACACCATTCCAGAAAATGCAGAAAAATTACGAAATGCCTTATTTGAAGCTGGTGCAGGTAAAATAGGAAATTATGAAGATTGTAGTTTTTCGTCCAAAGGCATAGGAACTTATACTGGAAATGAAGATTCAAATCCTGAAATAGGCGAACGCTTTGAATTTGTAGAAACACAAGAAATTAAGATTGAAGTGACTTTTGAAAAGCATTTGCAATCCAAAATACTGGAAGCGCTTTTTACGAATCATGTTTATGAAGAAGTGGCTCATGAAATTTACCCATTAGAAAATGCACATCAAAATATTGGGTTAGGCCGCGTGGGCGAACTCAAAAATGCGCTTTCGGAAACTGATTTTTTACAATTTGTCAAAGACAAGTTGGTATGTGGAGGCATTAGACATAGCACTTTTACCGGAAAAACCATAAAAAAAGTAGCTGTTTTAGGCGGAAGTGGAAGTTTTGCTATTAAAAACGCAATCAACTCAGGAGCAGACGCTTACCTTACTGCCGATCTAAAATATCATCAGTTTTACGAAGCTGAAAATCAATTACTTTTAGCCGATATTGGCCATTTTGAAAGCGAAAGATATACAAAAAATTATATAGTTGATTTTCTTAAAGAAAAAATCACTAATTTTGCAATCATTTTATCAGAAGAAAATACAAATCCAGTTAAGTACTTTTAAATATGGCAACAATCAAAGAGATAAGCGTAGAAGATAAGTTAAGAGCCCTTTATGCTTTACAACTAGTTGATTCTAAAATTGACGAAATAAGAAATGTTAGAGGAGAATTACCTCTTGAAGTAGATGATTTAGAAGATGAGGTAGCAGGACTTTCAACACGTTTAGAAAAGTTAAAAAGCGATTTAGAAACTATTGATGAGCAAATCAAAGAAAAGAAAAATGCCATTGAAGCTCACAATGCAGCTATCAAAAAATATCTAGAACAACAAAAAAATGTGCGCAACAATAGAGAATTCAATTCTTTAACTAAAGAAGTAGAATTTCAAGAATTAGAAATTCAATTAGCTGAAAAGCATATTAAAGAAATGAAAGCTTCTATTGAGCACAGAAAAGAAGTTGTTGCTCAAACTCAAGAAAAATTAGACGGTAAAACAACGCATCTTACTCACAAAAAAGCGGAATTAAGCGACATTATGGCTGAAACCGAAAAAGAGGAAAGTTTCTTACTTAATAAATCAGCTGAGTTGAGAGGAAAAAGCGAAGAGCGTTTATTAGCCGCATACGACAGAATAAGAACCAGCGTAAGAAATGGTTTAGCTGT
>NZ_JBIIWV010000174.1:0-4173 GCF_044338735.1 Flavobacterium sp.
TAAAAGGGCTACAAGGCGGACATTCGGGTATGGACATCAACAAAGGTTTAGGAAATGCCAATAAAATCATGAACCGTTTATTATTTGACGGATTTGAGAATTTTGGTTTGCAAATTGCCGAAATTTCGGGTGGAAGTTTGCGTAATGCAATTCCAAGAGAAAGTGTAGCGCAAGTTATTATTGCCGAAATGTATGACGAAGCGTTTGTTTTTGACATGCAAGAAGTAATTGGCGACATCAAAACCGAGTTCAAGACGATGGAAACTAATTTAACGATTGAAATTGTTAAAAGCGATACTGTTCCAGTAAAATTAATGGATTTAGGCGTTCAAGAAGGGTTGTTGCGCGCGATTTATGCTGCACACAACGGCGTATACAGAATGTCGGCGGATATGGAAGACTTGGTTGAAACATCCAATAATATTGCAAGAGTCATTGTGAAAAACGGACACATTTCAATACAAAATTTAACACGGTCGTCTGTGGAAACTTCTAAAATGGATTTAGCAAATAGTTTGCGTTCGGCTTATGAATTATTTGGTTGCGAAGTTGAATTTGGTGGAAGTTACCCGGGTTGGACACCCAACGTAAATTCTGAAATTTTAGAAGTATTGACGTCAATTTACGAAAAACAAAACGGAGCACAACCAAAAGTAGTAGCGTGCCATGCCGGATTAGAATGTGGAATTTTAGGAACCAATTATCCTAACATGGACATGATTTCTTTTGGACCAACGATTCACGGCGCACACAGTCCAGATGAAAGAGCATCAATTAAATCGTCTCAGAAATTTTGGAAGTTTGTGTTGGAAATTTTAGAAAGTATTCCGGTGAAGAACTAAGAGAATAGAAATCGATTAAAAATAAAATCCTGAGTTTACTCAGGATTTTTTGTTTATACTCTAAAAATGGCGATTAGCCATAAACAGCTTTTTTTGTTTCAATTTTAACGTTTCGGCAGCTTGGCGAAGTGGCGGTTTAAAAAGCACAAAGGTTCAAGCTAGCACAAAGGTAAATAAAAATACCTAAAGTTTCAACCTAGCACCGAACCCGCCATTTTGCCAAACTGCTTGTTGGCAGTAGTGCTTATTTTTTCGTCTGCTAATTTACAACAAAATCAATAAAGATATATCACTTTTCTACGAGTATGTTTTTCAATTTTATCAAAAAGTGAATTTAAAATTGAATTATTTTGCCAATAGATTTTTTGCTCAAACCATCTTTTTCAATAGTTGAAAAATCAACGTAATTGTATTTTCTTGACACAAAACTGTTTTGAATTAAATCAATGGCTTGCTGCAAAAATTTTCCGTTTGCTCCTGTAACTTGACCAATTAATTGTACACTATTTTTCTTTGCCAATTTGGTAAATTTTCCCATCATCATTTTCATCAACCACTTCATAATTCCTGGTAAGTTTACACCTGCTTTGTGCATTTGAGAAGTGTCTACATATTTTACTGAAACTATTTTTTTTGGTTGTAAAGCAATAGATTTTTTCAAAATGTCATCGCCCAAAGTATCGAAAATGTAATCCACTTCTTTGGTTTTCAATACTTGAGAAAAGTCTTGTGTTTTGTAGTCTATAAATTGGTCGATTCCTGCTTTTTCTAAATCGTGTTTGTCGCTTTGACTTCCCGTGCCAATTACATATAGTCCCATTTGTTTGGCTATTTGCAATGCTTGAAAACCAACTCCGCCACCAATGCCGTGAATCAAAATCTTTTCACCTTTTTTAGCGTTGAGTTGTTGCAAACTATCATAAGCCGTGAGCAATGGCAATGCTATAGCACCTGCTTCTTTTGTATCAATATTATTAGGAATTTTTGCACAATAGTTGGCAGGAATGGTAATTTCTTCTGCCCAAGTTCCAATGTCGCTGAACATTCGATAGAACAAAACTTTGTCGCCAATGGCAAAATTTGTTACACCTTTTCCTATTTCTAAAATAATTCCTGCTCCATCAATGCCACCAATTTGTGGGTTTTTGTATTTCAAAGAAGGAAAACCTTTCATCAAATCCATATCCACAGGATTGATTCTACTACTTATCATTTTTACCTTCAATTCACCTGATTGAGTTTGGGGAATTTCAATGTTTTGAATTTTCATTGTAGAAAATTCTTTACCAGCTTTTAAGCGAATAATGGCTTTCATTAAATTTTCAATTTTTGTGCTTGTTCAGCAGTTAAAACTTGCTTCAATTCGGTTTCCCATTTTGCCACTGCATTTTGGATAACTTCTTTTTTTCTACCTTGTTTGTAAGCGTCTTCGTGTCCGTTGGCTCTGTCAAGGTTAATTTGAAATACTTTTGCTTTCTGTTCTTCCGAAAGTGAAAGTTTTTTTGCCATTTTTTCGGTAATGTGTTTTACCTTTTCTTCTTTTGAAAGACGAGAATGTGCAAACGCCTTTACTCCAATTGCTGAAACTATTATCAGCAATGCACCAATTAAAATTTTCTTTGTTGCTATCATTTTATAAAAATTTATTTGTTATTAATAATGCAAAGTTATTACCTTTGTCCAAATAAATAGTGTAGTCAATAATAGTCGTAATAGTCTAAAAATATAGACCAATGGAAAATAAAAGGAAAACGAAAGAATTTAACCCAAACAATTGTCCTGTTACTCATTGTTTAAATAAAATTGGTGGCAAATGGAAACCTGTAATTATTCATTTGATACGAAAAGATTGCAACCGATTTTCAATGTTGCAAAGAGCAATTCCTGATATTAGTAAGCAAATGTTGGTGAACCAACTTCGGGAAATGGAAGAAGATAAAATTTTGGAACGGATTATTTATGCTGAAATTCCGCCAAAAGTAGAATATAAAATTTCAGAATATGGTAAAACTTTATTGCCAATTATTGATAGTATGTCTGATTGGGGTTTGAAAGATTTGAAGAAGTTGTCAAAGTGATTTCTGTCGGTTTTGACGGTCGCTCGTAGCATTACTGCCAACTTATATATATGCGATATAAAACTTCGTATATACACCCATATTTGGGTAGCTATGCGAAGTTTTGTTTCGCTTTTTAATAAAATCAAAAATAACAAATATTTTTAATTTTCGACATATTTTTTTAAATAAATTTAATAACTAGGTAAAAAAAACCTCAATTGTATGAGGATTTAGATTATGTTTTTTGCTTCCCTGAGTTGAAGGTAAATCGTTCTACAGGGCTTTCGGGTTTTTGTTTTTAGTAGGTTGGTACAATGTAATCAATCAAAGTTTAATTTTAAACAAAAAAACTCCGATTTTCATCGGAGTGATTTTTACAAACTAACCTAACCAAATAAGAAAACTCATTTTACATTACAAATGTCGGAAGTTTTTCTCACACAATGTGTTAAGGATATGTTATACTTATGTTATTGATTCTTAAATTTTTACAACTTTATTTTATCTTGAAGCACAAATATTTTTTTCAATAAATCACTATTTCTGGAAGGTAATTTTGTGCGAATCTCATTTTCTTCTACAGCAATCATTTTGAATACGCCTTCCATTGCTTTGTTTGTGGTGTAGTCGGTTAAGTCGGGATTTACTTTTTTAACCAAAGGCAGGCTATTATATTTTTTAATAATTTCTGACCAAACTTTATCAGCTCCCACTTTAGAAAATGATTTTTTAATTACGGGATTAAATGAAGCATACAAATGCGTGGTTGTGTTTTTTTGTAAATAGACTGTCGCTGCATTTTCATTGCCTAAAAGAATATTTTTAGCATCGGTAAAAGTCATTTGTTTTACTGCATCCACAAAAATAGGAGTCGCTTCTTTTACAGCATCTTCCGCAGCTCGGTTTAATAGTTCAATGCCTTCATCGGCTAATTTTCCCATTCCAAATTGACGTAACTTTTTATCTACGGTTTTAAGTTCTTCAGGCAACATAATTTTTACCGCTTCGTTTTTTAAAAAACCATCTTTAGCAGCAAGTTTCGTTACTTGTTTTGTTATTCCATTGTTTAATGCTTCTTTGAGTCCTTTACTAATTTCAGTTTGACTAATTGTTGAATTAATTTTTGGAAGTTGTGCCATTAATTTAGGGGTTGAAATACCTCCAATTAACAGAATAAAAGATAAGTTGAGAATATGTTTTTTCATATTTTTTATTTTTTCTAGAAAAATATAAGCAAATATAATGCCTTTTTTAAGCTATAATTATTTTAA
>NZ_JBIIWV010000176.1:0-4138 GCF_044338735.1 Flavobacterium sp.
ACGTCATCACAATTAGTCCAAGGACCACCAAACTAAAAAACTTATTAAACTTATTAAAATCATTAAGTAATTTCGATTGATTCTTTTCAAGGTAATGTTTTGCAAACAAGGACCAAAAAGGAGTCAATGCAGCAAAAAGCACAAGATAAGGCAATTGAAACAGCTTGCTAACCACTTCATAGGGCACAATTTCTGTTGGATTAAAGACGTAAGAAATAATATAACTATCCGATGAAAAAACAAACAAAAAGCCAATTTGAATAATCATAAATTTTAATCCCAATTGAAAAACATCACTATAGTTCGTTACCGTTGAATTTTTTAATAAAGAAATTCTTAGTTTTTCCTTTTTAAAAACGGCAAATGTAAAATACAGATTGACAAGTAAACTAACCCCGCCATTTATAAAGCTTATGCAAACTAATTTTTGATATCCAGTTATAGGAGATTGGAAGATCTCTAATAAAAAAATCAATGCCACTAAAAAGAATAATTGATTTAACGCTATTGATTGCTCGGCAAATTTTCCTTTGTGAAAAGCTACATATAAAGACTTATGGATGTTGGCTATAAATGTAAGACAGAAAAAAAGCAGATTTAATAAAAGCAAAAAATTAACCTCATGAAATGAAAGTTCAAGAATGTTAAAAGCAGATTTAATATCAAATACTTTAATAAAAAAAATAAAAAAAATAAAAACAGCAATTGCAATTGCAAAGGATAGTTTATAAATTGATCCAATAAATGAATTTAATCCAACCCAATCTTTTTTGTGAACAAAAACAGGTATTTTTGTTTTCAAGGAACTTTGCACCCCAAAATCCATAAGCAGCACCAACTGGAACAACGTAAAAACGAGAACCCAAATACCATAATTCTCAGACCCGAGATAATTAATTAAAAGACGAATTGAAAAAAACATAGCCAAACCAGAGACGGCTTTGTAAAAACCGCTCATAATTAAATGATTGTTGATTATTTTTTTCATCAATAGTATAAAAATCAAACTAATGTTTAAATTGCTATATTTTTGAGCAAATATAAACGAAACATTAATTTTTATATATAAAAAATCTAAATACTTAATTAATTAAAAAGTAGTTGTATGAATTAAGGATAAATAAAAAAATCTAACATTTAAGCAATTATTATTTTTCAAAAACCAATGTTAAGCTTATTTTTGAAAAACCAATCTAAGTTATAGAAATTTTTAATGTAATAGAAATTTTCAATATTTTTATAATAAGACAGCTTTTTCAGCGTTTTAATCATACAAAAATAGCACTATTTCTTTTTTTGTAACAACAATAGTATATGAAAAGAATATTAATTACAGGCGCCGCAGGTTTTTTAGGATCACACCTTTGTGATCGATTTATCAATGAAGGCTATTATGTTATTGGCATGGATAACTTAATAACTGGCGATTTAAAAAATATTGAGCACCTTTTTAAAGATAAAAATTTTGAATTTTACCACCACGACATCACAAAATTTGTCCATGTGCCCGGTAAATTAGATTATATCTTGCACTTTGCTTCACCGGCTAGTCCAATAGACTATTTGAAAATTCCCATTCAAACTTTAAAAGTAGGATCATTAGGAACTCATAATTTATTGGGTTTAGCCCGAGTAAAAAAAGCAAGAATACTTATCGCATCAACCTCAGAAGTGTATGGCGATCCATTAGTACACCCTCAAACAGAAGAGTATTATGGAAATGTAAATACCATTGGCCCTCGAGGGGTTTATGATGAAGCCAAACGGTTTCAAGAATCAATTACAATGGCGTATCACACGTTTCACGGCGTGGAAACTAGAATTGTCCGAATTTTTAACACTTACGGACCAAGGATGCGATTAAATGACGGACGAGTTATACCTGCATTTATAGGTCAAGCGCTAAGAGGAGAAGATTTAACGGTTTTTGGTGACGGAAGTCAAACACGTTCTTTTTGTTACGTTTCGGATCAAGTAGAAGGCATTTATAGATTATTACTTTCCGATTATCATTTACCTGTAAACATTGGAAATCCAGATGAAATTACTATTTCTGATTTTGTTGAAGAAATAATTAAATTAACAGGAACCAAACAAAAGGTTATTTATAAAGACTTACCCGTAAACGACCCAATGCAACGCCAACCAGACATTACTAAGGCCAAAGAAATTTTAGGGTGGACAGCTAAAGTAAAAAGAGAAGAAGGTATGAAATTAACTTATGAGTATTTCAAATCACTTTCACCTGAAGAATTAGCAAAAGAAGAACACAAAGATTTCTCAAAATACATTTATTAGTTTGAAGCCAAAAACAGGAAGATATTCAGGATTTATTAGACCTCTAATCGCTTTAATAGATTTATTATTAATAAATTTATTAATTTTAGTTTGTCTTCGTTCGGCCATGAGCAATTTTGGTTATCATTCTATTTTGTCGCTTTCTTGGATAGTTATTTCCTATTATTCAGGTTATTACGAAGTGTATAGATTTACAAAAGAAATTACAATCTTAGGAAAACTAATAAAACAATTTATTTTTATAAGTTTAATTACGTTCGCTTACGTTGGTTATAAATATAAATATGTAACTCCAGACGAAGTATGGATTTATATTATTTTTTCATTCATTTCTGTTGGTTTTATTAAGTTTTCAATATTTTTTCTACTTAAAAAGTATCGTTTGTTATATGGAGGAAATTTAAGAAATGTGATCATTTTAGGATCTGGAAAAGATGTAGACGAATTAAAATTATTTTTTACAACTAAACCTAATTATGGGTACAATTTAATGCATGTTTTTAGTTTAAAAATAAACAAAAAGGAAGAGATTAAAGCGTGTTATGAGTTTGTAACAAAAAATAATGTTGATGAAATTTACGGCTCATTAAATACACTCAATAGTACGGATTTACAAGGACTAATACATTTTGCAGACAACAATCTCAAAACCATAAAACTGCTTCCAGACAGCAAAAACAGAATGTTACGCAATCTAGCAGTAGAATACTATGGCTATGTGCCTGTTATTTCTTTAAGAACCATACCTTTGGATAAAATAATTAATAAAAGATTCAAACATTTTTTTGATGTTGTGTTTTCATTACTCGTTATTTTATTGCTTTTATCGTGGTTAGCTCCTTTAATAGCAATAATAATAAAAATGGAATCAAAAGGGCCGGTTTTCTTCAAACAAAGAAGAAACGGCTTGAACTATAAGGAGTTTAATTGTTATAAATTTAGATCTATGCGATTAAATTCAAAAGCTGATTTAGAACAAGTTCAAAAAAACGATCCAAGAGTTACTAAATTCGGAAAAATATTACGAAAGTTTAGTATTGATGAGTTGCCTCAATTTTTCAACGTATTATTAGGTGACATGTCTGTTGTAGGACCAAGACCCCATATGGTTAGTCACACCGAAATGTATGCAAAAAGCATTGATAAATTTATGGTTAGACATTTTATTAAGCCAGGAATTACCGGTTTAGCACAAATAAATGGTTGCAGAGGAGAAGTTGAAAACGAAAAAGATATTGTAAATAGAGTGAAATTCGATATTTTTTATTTAGAAAATTGGTCTATTTTGTTAGATTTAAAAATTATCCATAAAACAGTTATCAACGCTATTAAAGGAGAGGAAAAAGCCTATTAAACTTTTTTTTCTATCGAAAACGAAGTATTTTTGCCAAACAACATAACGACACAAAACAATGACAATTTTATTACTAGGTTCAGGTGGTCGCGAACACGCATTGGCATGGAAAATGCTTCAAAGCCCAAAATGCTCTTCTCTTTTTGTAGCGCCTGGAAATGCTGGAACAGCAACAATTGCTACTAATGTTTCACTAAACCCTAATGATTTTGAAGCCGTGAAACAATTTGTGCTTCAGGAAAAAATTGAAATGGTAGTCGTTGGACCAGAAGACCCTTTAGTATTAGGGATTTACGATTATTTTAAAAACGATTCTCAAATCAATCATATTCCGGTAATCGGACCTTCAAAAATAGGAGCGCAACTAGAAGGAAGTAAAGAATTTGCCAAAGAATTTTTAGTAAAACACAACATTCCAACAGCTCGTTACGAAAGTTTTACAAAAGATACCGTTGAACAGGGTTGCACATTTTTAGAAACACTTGA
>NZ_JBIIWV010000177.1:0-4118 GCF_044338735.1 Flavobacterium sp.
TTATTGGTTATGACAAGTTTCCGAATGGAATTAAAAAAGCAATTACCAAAAAAGCCAAAAAAGCAACATTTAATCAAGAAAATTTAAAACAGATTAATGAAGAATTTAGCAAACTACAATTTGTAAATCAGATGAAATATCCTGAAATTTTATTCACAACGGATTCTACCAAGGTTTTTGTGTATTTAGAAAAATCGAAACCTAATAAATTTGATGGTTTTATTGGATTTTCAAACGATGATAAAAGCAAATTGACGTTTAACGGTTATTTAGATTTACAATTGCAGAATATTTTGAATTCGGGCGAAAAATTTAATTTGTATTGGAAAAATGATGGTAACAGCCAAACGTCATTTAATTTAGGAACCGAAATTCCATACCTATTTAAAAGTCCGATTGGAATTAAAGCAAATCTTCGAATTTTTAAACAAGATTCTACTTTTCAGAATACCATTACCGATTTAAATTTGGGTTATTATTTCTCATACAACACTAAAGCCTATTTGGGTTACCAAAAAACAAATTCGGTGGATATTCAAAATACTAATTCGTTTAGTTTGAACGATTTTACGAATACTTTCTTTTCTTCGAGTTTTGAACACGTAAATTATGCAACTGATAATTTTATTTTTCCGGAACGAACAAAAGTGTTTGCAAAAGTTGGATTAGGAAATAGAACCATTTCTGGTGCAAAATCAAATCAGTTTTTTGGTCAACTCGAATTTAGTCATTATTTCGAATTGAATCAGAAAAATAGTATTTTCATAAAAAATCAATCTTATTACTTACAAAGTGAATCTTATATCATTAACGAATTGTATCGTTTTGGCGGCATAAACTCGATTAGAGGTTTTAACGAAAATAGTTTACAAGCGAATGTTTTTAGTGGAATTATGGCCGAATATCGTTATTTAGTAGCACCAAATTTATACGTTCATTCCATAACCGATTATGGTTTTTTTCAAGACAAAACCGCTGGTATTGATGACAAACTGTTAGGATTGGGTTTTGGTTTTGGATTATTTACCAAAAACGGCTTGTTTAATTTAATTTATGCCAATGGAAACACGAGCGACCAAGCCATAAAATTGTCTAATTCGATTGTGCATATTAGCTTTAAAACAAATTTTTAAAAAAAAATTTGATTTTTTAATATAATTTAATAATTTTGTTATAAACTAACTTAATTTATTTATATGAAATCTAAAATTTTAGGACTTTTTACACTATTTATAGTGTTGTTAGGGCAACTAGCGGTTGCACAAACTCGATCCGTTTCTGGAATTGTTTCTGACAGCTCAGGCGAACCACTTACGGGTGTTACAGTAGTTGTGAAAGGAACCACTTCAGGCGTTCAGACAGACTTTGATGGTAAGTTTACCATTGAAGCAAGTAGTACGCAAACTATTGTGTTTAGCTATTTAGGAATGAAAACACAAGAGGTTTTAGCAAGTTCAACAAACCTAATCATTAAATTGCAAGATGATACAAAACAACTTGATGATGTTGTGGTTATTGGTTATGGTACTCAAAAAAGAAGCGAGGTAACTTCTTCGATCTCAAAAATTAATGGTTCAGCTATTCAAGGATTAGTGACACCAAGTTTTGAATCGCAATTAGCTGGTAGAGCTTCAGGGGTTCAAGTAACTACTTCAACAGGTATTATTGGTGCCGCTCCAAGAATTAGAATTAGAGGTATAGCCTCTATTAATTCAGGTACTGATCCGCTTTATGTTGTTGATGGAATGCCCATTTATTCAGGTGATTTAGGAGGTTATGCAAGTGCTAACGGATTAGGAGACATTAATCCTAATGACATTGAATCTTTTGAGATTTTAAAAGATGGGGCTGCAACAGCTATTTATGGATCTAGAGCTGCAAACGGGGTAGTTTTAATTACTACCAAAAAAGGGAAAAAAGGCGACATGGTTGTGAATTACAACACTGTAGTTGGTTTTGCATCTCCATTTAAAACTTTTGATTTATTAAAAACAGCTGATTTTATTAGAATTTCGAACGAAAAAAGAACAAATATCAGCCCAACAAATACATTGTGGGCTGCAGGTACTGATTTCGACACGGATTGGCAAAAAGCAGTATTGAACAGCAATGCACTTCAAGTAGATCATAATCTATCATTTTCTGGCGGTAACGACAAAACAAAATATTTTATGTCATTAGGTTATGCCGAACAAGATGGTATTGCAGAATCAAATTCAATGATTCGATACAATGTGCGTTCTAATTTAGATCACAAAATCAACAAGTGGTTGTCTTTTGGTGGAAGTATTGCTTTGACACAAACAGAATATGATGGTTTGAATGTAGGAAGAAATTCACTTTCAGGAAACATGTTTAATGCAATTCGTCAGGCTCCAAATACTCCTATCTATGACCCTGCAAACCCAACTGGCTACAACATCAATTTATCCAATGGTTTCATGGGACGTTGGGATAATCTAGCAAATATTGGTGATAACATTACTAATATTGTTTATGTATTAGATAAGAATAAACAACAATCAAAAATCAGAAGAACACTTATTAATACCTATTTGTCCGCTGATTTGTTTAAAGGTATGAACTATCGTTTTCAAGCAAGTGTAGACCAAGCAAACACGGAGGGTTTTTTATATTGGAACCCAACACATGGTGATGGTAGAGGTTCAGCTGGTAGATTACAAAATAATACTACTGATTTGACAAGATGGAATTTACAACACATTTTGAATTATAACAAAACCTTCTATGACTATCATAATGTTGCAGCAACGGCTGTTGTAGAATATCAAAAAGAAACTAATAAAGCCTTTACGGGTGTTGGAACAGGGTTAGTGAATGAGTTTTACAACCAAAACTTAGTAACGGGATCATATTCAACACAAGAATCAAGTGGAGGTTTAGTGGAAACTGGAATTATGTCTTATATTGGACGTTTAAGCTATAACTACAAACAAAAATACTTTTTACAAGGATCTATTCGTAGAGATGGTTTGTCTAAACTAGCAGCAGATAGAAGATGGAATTCATTTGTAGGATATTCTGCAGGTTGGAATATTGCAAAAGAATCTTTCTTTGAAAGTGCAACTAAATACATTAACGAATTCAAAATAAGAGCTTCTTATTCTGAAGTAGGTAATACAGATATTGGTGCTTTCCCATATTTAAACTTGGCATCACCACAACCTTATGGATCATTAAATGGTATTGGAGTAACTCAATTTGGTAACAGCATTCTTTCGTGGGAAGTTAGTGAAAAAGTTGATTTTGGTGTTGATTTCGGTTTATTGGATAACAAACTTAAAATGAATGTTGATTATTTCAAAAATGACAACAAACGTTTAGTAATGTCTGAAAGAACTCCTGCATCTTTAGGTGTGCCTAGCACTAGTGTACCAGGAGGAGCAATCAGTAAAAATATTGGTAATATAGTAAATACAGGTTTTGAATTTGGAGTTCAATATAACATCCTTGATACACCGAATTTAACTTGGTCTGTTAATGCAAACTTAACCTTACAAGACAATAAAGTGAATTCAACACCTGGAGGAAACGACATCAATGGAGGTACCTTCACTGATGCTTCTATTGCTCCGAATTTAATTATTAGAGAAGGTGAATCAATCAATTCTTTATTTGGTTGGGAATATTGGGGTGTAAACCCTTCAAATGGTTTCCCAGTTTACTATAAAGCAGATGGTTCTTTAGTACAAGGAAATCCAGCTACGGGTTTATACAGAACTTTTGACCCTGCTAATCCAGGAGCTACAGGAGCTGCTTCATCGTTGTTACAATCAGATAAAAAAATATTGGGTAATACCTTGCCAAAATATTTCGGAGGTATTGGATCAACTTTAACTTATAAAAACTTCGATTTGAATTTCTTATTCCGTTTTAGTGGAGGAAACAAAGTTTTCAATGCTACAAGAAGAGAATTAATGAACTTAAATTTCAACAACAACAGTACTGAAATTTTAGGAAGATGGCAAAGTGCTGCTAATCCTGGAGATGGATGGACTCCATTATTATGGGCAGGTGGTAACAATTTTGTGAATCAAGCCAACAATGCCTCAACACGTTTTGTGGAAGATGGTGATTTTATTAGCTTAGACAACCTT
>NZ_JBIIWV010000178.1:0-4085 GCF_044338735.1 Flavobacterium sp.
TGTATTGCTACAAATTTGTGCTGTCAATTCAATATGTCTATGAACGTGTCATTCTTTTTTTAAACCTCACTTGTGTTTCAAAGCGGGTGCAAAAGTACAATTCTTTTTTACTTTAGCAAGGCTTTTTGAAAAAATATTTTGTTTATTTTTTTAATCCCTCTTGCCTAAACTATTTAATGAACATATACTCCCTAATACTTTCGTTTCGGGTCGGCAAAGATACTACCTTTACTTTCTCTTTTCCAAATCTTTTTTTAACTTTTTTAAAGTTTGTTTTGATTTAGTTAATGAATCAGTTTAAATAAGAACTTCTTTGTCAATGCGGGTGCAAAAGTAGTATTCTTTTACTACCACGCAAAGGTTTTTTAACTTATTTTCTCTCTTTTTTTGAAGGAGTTTCTTAATGTTCTGATAATAAGGAATTAATACTTTTTTTCTTAACCACTAAGAACACAAGGAAGACACAAAGAACACAAAGAAATTGTTAAAAATATAAGTCATAAAAGTAGTTATTACTAATAAAAGGTGTACATAAAAGTTCGTAAAAGATGAGTGTATAAATAAACAAAACGCCTTATCTAGCCGCGATGGAAACGGCATCCTTTTATAAATCCTGAAAGGTTTATAAAAGATATAGTGCACAGCGGGACAAGTAGTCTTATGGAAGGTTGAATGGGTGCTGCTAAAAATCTTTTTAATATTATACCTCTTTATATTGTATGGATTTTTTTAATGGCTTATATTTGCACCCTATAAATTTTTAAAAATGATAAAAGTTACTTTACCTGACGGGTCGGTTAAGGAGATGGCTCAAGGAGTTACTCCAATGGATGTTGCAAAAAGCATTAGTGAAGGTTTAGCTAGAAATGTGATTTCGGCTTCCTACAATGGTACCACTATTGAAACAACGACGAACTTGACGACGGACGGTACACTTATATTATATACTTGGAATGACAAGGATGGTAAAAAAGCATTTTGGCATTCGACTTCTCACGTGATGGCGCAAGCTTTAGAAGCACTATATCCTGGCATAAAACTAACATTGGGTCCGGCAATTGATAATGGTTTCTATTATGACGTAGATTTTGGTGAGCAAAAAATTACGGATGCCGATTTTAAAAAGATTGAAGACCTTGTTTTAGAAATCTCAAGAGAAAAACACGAATTTAAAATGCGTCCCGTTTCAAAAGAGGAAGCATTAGAAGTTTATAAAAATAACGAGTATAAAACAGAATTGATTTCGAACTTAGAAGACGGAACAATTACGTTTTGTGATCATTCAAATTTCTTTGATTTATGTCGTGGTGGGCACATTCCGAATACGGGAATCATTAAAGCGATGAAAATTTTATCGATAGCTGGTGCTTACTGGAGAGGTGATGAGAAAAACAAGCAGTTGACCCGTGTTTACGGAATTTCGTTCCCAAAACAAAAAGACTTAACTGATTATTTAGAATTATTAGAAGAAGCGAAACGTCGTGATCATAGAAAATTAGGAAAAGAATTAGATTTATTCCATTTTTCTCAAAAAGTAGGTCAAGGTTTACCATTATGGTTACCAAAAGGCGCTGCTTTGCGCGATAGACTGGAGCAATTCTTGAAAAAAGCACAGAAAAAAGCAGGTTATGAACAAGTAGTTACGCCACACATTGGAATGAAAGACTTGTACGTTACTTCTGGACACTATGCAAAATATGGTGCTGATAGCTTTCAACCAATTCATACTCCAGCGGAAGGTGAAGAGTTCTTGTTAAAACCAATGAACTGTCCGCACCACTGTGAAATATACAATGCAAGACCATGGTCATACAAAGATTTACCGAAGCGTTATGCTGAATTTGGAACGGTTTATCGTTATGAGCAATCGGGTGAATTACATGGATTGACTCGTGTTAGAGGATTTACGCAAGATGATGCGCATATTTTTTGTACGCCAGATCAATTAGATGTAGAGTTCAAAAATGTAATTGACTTAGTATTATATGTTTTTGGATCTTTAGGGTTTGAAAACTTTACAGCTCAAGTTTCGTTACGTGATTTAGATAATCCGGATAAATACATTGGTAGTGTTGATAACTGGGAGAAAGCAGAAAATGCGATTATCAGTGCTGCTAAAGATAAAGGATTGAATTATGTAATTGAAACTGGAGAAGCAGCTTTTTATGGTCCGAAATTAGACTTCATGGTGAAAGATGCCTTAGGCAGAAGTTGGCAATTAGGCACCATTCAGGTAGATTATAATTTACCAGAGCGTTTCGAATTGTCTTATAAAGGTGCCGATGACAAGTTACATCGCCCTGTGATGATTCACCGAGCGCCTTTTGGTTCGATGGAGCGTTTTATTGCAATTTTATTAGAACACACAGCAGGAAATTTCCCAATTTGGTTGATGCCAGAACAGGCTATAATACTGTCTTTGAGTGAGAAATATGAAAATTATGCGAAAAAAGTTTTAGATTTGCTAGAAAAACACGAAATTCGCGCCCTGATTGATAACAGAAATGAAACAATCGGGAAGAAAATTAGAGAGGCAGAAATGAAGAAATACCCATTTATGCTGATTGTTGGCGAGGAAGAAGAGAAAAATGGAACCATTTCTGTGAGACAAAGAGGACAGGAAGGAAAAGGAAATATTTCGGTAACTATTGAAGATTTTGCTGCAATAATTAACGAAGAAATCAACAAAACATTAAAACAATTTTAAGTTTAACTAAAATAATAAAGCTATAGCAATTAGAAACAACAGAGGTTTTCAACCTCGCGAAGAGAAAAAAGCAGCTCACCGTATAAATAATTTAATACGTGTTGCTGAAGTACGTTTAGTAGGCGAAAACATTGAACCAGGAGTTTATAAAATTGCCGATGCACTTCGTTTGGCTGAAGAGCAAGAAGTTGATTTAGTAGAAATTTCTCCGAATGCTGAACCGCCAGTTTGTAAATTGATGGATTATGGTAAATTTTTGTACCAACAAAAGAAAAGAGATAAAGAATTAAAAGCAAAATCTACTCAGATTATAATTAAGGAGATCCGTTTTGGACCTCAAACAGATGAGCACGATTATGAATTTAAGAAAAAGAATGCCTTAAAATTTTTACAAGATGGTGCTAAATTAAAAGCATTTGTATTCTTTAAAGGACGTTCTATTATATATAAAGAGCAAGGACAAATTTTATTATTACGTTTGGCTCAAGAATTAGAAGAACATGGAAAAGTAGAAGCGATGCCAGTTCTTGAAGGGAAGCGTATGATTATGTATATTGCACCTAAGAAAAAAGGAAAATAAAGCTACAAGCAATCTGCAATAAGCCATAAGCTATCAAAAGACTAATGCTTACTGCGTAATACTTAAAGCTATCAAGATAATAAGTAAGAATAAATTAAATACCTAGGAAAAATGCCTAAAATGAAAACGAAATCTAGTGCTAAGAAACGATTCAAAGTGACTGGTTCTGGAAAAATTAAAAGAAAACACGCTTTTAAAAGTCACATTTTGACTAAAAAATCAAAAAAGCGTAAATTAGCTTTAACGCATTCTGGTTTGGTTCACAAAACAGATGAGAGAAGCATTAAACAACAATTGAATTTAATTTAGCCCCACCCCATCCCTCCCCAAAGGAGAGGGTGACAAAAGGAAAATTTATTTAATTAGTTTGTTTGGTTAAAACAATTTAGTAACCCTGGGGTGGGCTGAATGAAGTACAAAGTATAAAATACAAAGTACCAAATTCATAAGTATTGAGAGATCGCCTTACTTCAAAAAACATTTAAAATTATGCCAAGAGCAACAAATTCAGTAGCATCAAAAGCTAGAAAAAAAAGAGTATTAAAACAAGCCAAGGGTTTCTTTGGAAGACGTAAAAACGTTTGGACTGTAGCTAAAAACGCGGTAGAAAAAGCAATGTGCTATGCATACCGTGATAGAAAACAAAATAAAAGAAATTTCCGTGCTTTATGGATTACGCGTATCAATGCTGGTGCACGTTTACATGGTATGAGTTATTCTCAATTTATGGGTAAAGTAAAAGCTAATAACATCGAATTGAACCGTAAAGTTCTTGCCGATTTAGCAATGAATCACCCA
>NZ_JBIIWV010000179.1:0-4074 GCF_044338735.1 Flavobacterium sp.
TCACTAGAGCATGACAAAATAAATAGTGATAATACGAATGTTATTGTAATAATTTTTTTCATTTTTAAAATTTTATATTAAGTCCTCAAAGATATGTAATTATATTTTATAAAAATCTTGTTATCAATCCCGATAGCGCGGAATTGCATTCCGTGCCCCCGCTCCCGCGCGAATCCTTTCGCGTGGTTCTAAATAAAAGATATTAATTACAAACAAAACCCTGCAATTGCAGGGTTTTTTGTTTCCTGCAAGGTCTTTTTTGACCTTGTAGGTATGTTTGATAAATCCTACAAGGTTTTGGAAACCTTGTAGGATAGAACATTAAAAATCAAACTTAATACCTTGTGCTAACGGTAATGCTGTTCCGTAGTTGATCGTATTCGTTTGTCTTCTCATATAGGCTTTCCATGCATCAGAACCTGATTCACGGCCACCACCAGTTTCTTTTTCACCACCAAAAGCACCACCAATTTCGGCACCGGAAGTTCCAATGTTTACGTTAGCAATTCCACAATCGGATCCCGCAGCAGAAAGGAATAATTCCATTTCTCTCATATTGTTCGTAAAGATCGAAGACGATAATCCTTGAGGAACGGCATTTTGCATCGCAATCGCTTCTTCAATTGTACTGTATTTCATTACATATAAAACTGGAGCAAATGTCTCGTGTTGCACGATTTCGAATTCGTTTTTCGCTTCAATAATACAAGGTTTTACATAACAACCGCTTTCGTAGCCTTTTCCTTCTAAAACGCCGCCTTCTACAATAACTCTTCCGCCTTCTGCTTTAGCTTTTTCAATCGCATCTAAATAATCTTGAACCGCACCTTTATCGATAAGTGGCCCCACATGATTGTTAGCGTCTAATGGATTTCCAATTTTTAACTGCGCATAGGCTTTTGCTAAAACGTCTAAGGTTTTGTCGTACACACTTTCGTGAACTATTAATCTACGTGTTGAGGTACAACGTTGACCAGCTGTTCCTACCGCTCCAAAAACCGCTCCTACCAATACCATTGATAAATCGGCTTCTTGAGAAACGATAATCGCGTTGTTTCCACCTAATTCTAAGATCGTATTTCCAAAACGTTCTGCCACAGTTTTTGATACGTGACGACCAATTTTTGTAGAACCTGTAAACGAAACCAATGGAATGCGTTTGTCGTTATTGATTAAATCACCAGACTCGTTACCAACCACTAAACAGCTGATTCCTTCTGGTAAATTGTTTCTTTCTAATACGGTTTGAATGATGTTTTGACAGGCTACACCACATAAAGGTGTTTTTGAACTTGGTTTCCAAATACACACATCGCCACAAATCCAAGCCAACATGGTGTTCCAAGACCAAACCGCTACTGGGAAATTGAACGCCGAAATGATGCCTACAATTCCAAACGGATGCCATTGCTCATACATTCTGTGCATTGGACGTTCTGAATGCATGGTTAATCCGTGTAATTGACGCGATAAACCTACTGCAAAATCACAAATGTCAATCATTTCCTGAACTTCGCCCAAACCTTCTTGATAGGATTTCCCCATTTCAAAAGACACTAATTTTCCTAAGGCTTCTTTGTGTTTGCGCAATTCGTCTCCCATTTGACGCACGATTTCGCCTCTTTTTGGAGCAGGAACCAAACGCCACGTTTTGAACGCTTCTTCTGCAGATTTCATTGCGGTTTCGTAATCTTCTTTGGTCGAAGATTTTACTTTTCCGATTAAATCTCCTGTTGCTGGAGAATACGATTCGATGATTTTTCCGTTAGAAAACCACTTTGTTCCCGTAGAAGTTCCTTCGTTTATTTCTTTAATGCCTAATTGTTGCAAAGCGTCTTGCATACCAAATTGAATTGCTGCTTCAGATATCATTTTATAACTTTTTTGTAGTGTTTTGTTGAATTTTTTTCAAAGGTAGAAAATATATTGTAACTCCATAAATGTAATTGTCTTTTAAAATTTTAACCACATAGAATCATAGGTTACTCTATTTAGATAAAGTCGTTTCACTTAACATGAAAAATCATAGTCATCTATCTAACCAAAATGGTCTATCCCGTTCTCTTTTTTTCTATGTTTCTATGTGGTTAGAGATTTATTTCTTAGAAGTAAACTTTGGATTGGTTTCCATTACTGTTCCACATTGTTTACACGTTCTTTTTTCTTCCGAAGTAAAAAATTCAGTGAAATGCGGTAGAAAATCCTTTTCGATATCGTGTAATTCAAAATACACTTCGTGCAGTTTATGATTGCAATTGTCACAATACCACAACAAGCCATCGTTAAATCCTTTTCCGGCGCGTTTTCTTTCGATTACTAACCCTACAGAGCCTTCGGTTCTTGCAGGCGAATGGGGAATTTTTGCAGGATGTAAGTACATATCTCCTGCCGAAAGTTTCATGGCTTTCTTCTCGCCCTCTTCCTGAATATACACCGTGATTTCACCCTCTAATTGGTAAAATAATTCTTCGGTTTCGTTGTAATGATAGTCTTTTCGTGCATTGGGCCCACCCACAACCATCACAATATAATCGTCAGATGCTACGTAAATATTTTTGTTGCCAACTGGTGGTTTCAATAAGTCTTTATTCTCATTAATCCACTTTTGCAAGTTAAAAGGTTTAGCCGTTGCCATTGTGTTTTTGTTTAAAACGTAAAGTTACTAAAAAGAAAAAAGGTTAGCTGTACTTTTGTTACAAACTAACCTTTTATTTTTATTTAACTATTTAACTTCTTGCACCAAGTAAATATATACGGGGAAGTGATCGGAGAATCCTGGAACTCCATTTTGATTTCGGAGTGGATACCCTTTGTATTGACCGGTTTTTTGAATTAAGAACGGTTTGTTATAAATTCCTGATTTCCAATATTTAAAAGTTGCATAATCATTTTTGTCTTTAGAAACGAATTGTTCGCTCACCATAATTTGGTCAAAAATATCGCCAGAATCTCTATAGAACAATGAAGCATGACCGTCCTTTGCCATTTGTTCAAACGGATTGAAAATATCCGCTGGTTTTTTTAGTTCTTCTTTCTTAAGTTTTGCGCCAATTCCTTCCTTTACACTCTTGTTATAAGCACCATCATTTAAATCGCCCATCGTAATGATTTTTGCATTTGGATTAATTTTAATAATAGAATCCATAATTTTTCTATTCAATCTACCCGCTGCTTCACGGTAAGGACTACTTCTTTTTTCACCACCAGAACGTGAAGGCCAGTGATTGACAATGATGTTTATTTCTTCTCCGTCTAATAAACCCGTAACTAAAAGTTGGTCACGAGTATAAATTCGTTTCGTTTTTGCATCCACAGCTCCTTTATCGTCTGTTTCTTCACCTTCTTTTTTGTCTTTTTTATCAGATGCTGTTTCATTTTCGTAAACATACAAAGGCACATTGATATAACTTATAGGTTGAAAGTGTTTTTCTTGGTACAAAAAGCCAACATCGATACCACGCTTATCAGGTGAATCAAAATGCACAACTTTATATCCTTTATTGAGAAGTGTTGGATGTTTCGTTAAGTCTTCTAAAACTCTTCTGTTTTCAATTTCACACGCACCAATGATTACTGGTGCATTTTTTTGAGCGTCACTTGTGCCTAATTCAATAAGAACTCTGCTTAAATTATCTAACTTCTTTTTGTAATTTTTTAAAGTCCAGCCTTCCGATGGGGTATATTCTTCATCATAAGTATCAGGGTCATTGATGGTGTCAAACAAGTTCTCGAAATTATAAAAGGCAACCGTGTGCACTTTAAATTTTTTCTCTTGACAGAAACCGGTTGTTATTGATAAAATCACAATTAAAAAAGAGATGTAGTGCTTTAATTTCATGCTGAAGGTTATGTTATGGTTATGCTTAATATAAAAAGCAAGGTCAAAGGTAGATAATATTATTAAAATTTATACATTTGTAGGCTGTTAAGTTTTGAACGACTTAGCGTTAAATTAGTATTAATTTTAATATTCTTTATGAAAAAACTTGTATTGAGCGCATTACTAGTGCTACAAGCTGTTTTTGTTTTTGCTCAGCAAAACCCTGCCTTAAAAGGGAAGGTTGTCGATGCAAA
>NZ_JBIIWV010000180.1:0-4064 GCF_044338735.1 Flavobacterium sp.
TACTAATTCAAAAATTTGTAAAATGACGCAAGTTATTCTAAAACAAGCCAAAATTATCGACCCTTCAAGTCCGTTTCACAATCAAACAATGGACTTGAAAATTGAGAATGGTACGATAACGCAAATAGATAAGGAAATTACAACAACTTCTGGCTTTGAGGTTGTGAATCTTCCTAATTTGCATGTTTCTAAAGGCTGGATGGACAGTTCGGTATCCTTTGGCGAGCCTGGATATGAAGACCGAGAAACCATTGAAAACGGATTGAAAGTTGCTGCCAAAAGCGGATTTACTGCAGTAGCATTACAACCGAATTCAAACCCAACGATCGACAATCAATCGCAAGTACGATTTGTGTTGGATAGAGCAAAAGGAAATGCAACCACTCTCTACCCTATTGGCGCATTAACCAAAGGAAGTGAAGGAAATGAGCTGGCGGAATTATATGATATGCAAAACGCTGGAGCAATTGCTTTTGGCGATTATAAAAAGGCGCTTCAAAATGCAAATCTTCAAAAAATTGCACTGCAATACGTTCAAGATTTTAATGGAATGTTAGTGGCTTTTTGTCAAGACAGCACGTTAAAAGGAAGTGGTATTGCAAATGAAGGAGATGTAAGTACAAAATTAGGTTTAAAAGGAATTCCTGCACTAGCAGAAGAATTACATGTAGCCCGCAACTTATTTTTACTAGAATATAGTGGTGGAAAAATACACATTCCAACGATTTCAACCCAAGGAAGCATAAAATTAATAAAAGAAGCTAAAGCTAAAGGATTACAAGTAACTTGTAGTGTAGCGGTTCATAATTTAGTCTTAAACGACGAAATATTGATGGGCTTTGACTCAAGATACAAAGTCTTGCCACCCTTAAGAGAAGAGGCAACTCGAAAAGCTTTGATAGCTGCTGTTTTAGAAGGAACAATTGATTGCATTACCTCAGATCATAATCCGCTAGACATTGAAAATAAAAAATTAGAATTTGATTTGGCCAAAGATGGAACCATCGGATTAGAAAGTGCTTTTGGTGCTTTATTGAATAGTTTACCTCTTGAAATAGTGGTTGAGAAATTAGTTTCTAGTAAGCTGATTTTCAATGTAGAAAACCCATCAATAGCAATTGGAAACAAAGCAGATATTTCACTATTTACAACTCAAGATCAGTGGCAATTTAGCAAAGAAAACGTGCAGTCAAAATCTAAAAATTCGGCGTTCATTGGGCAAAAAATGCAAGGAAAAGCTGTTGGAATTTATAATAATGGGCAATTGATAATGAATAATTGATAATTTTATTGCTATGAACGACATAGAGCAAGAAAAAAGTGATATCGAAAAAGGAAAGATTGCAGCTATTACTAGTTATATTTTAATAGTAGGAATATTAATTGCGCTTTCAATGAATGCTGAATCAAAAAATAAATTTGCTTCATTTCATATCAAACAAGCGTTAGGATTAAATCTTACTTTTATTTCAATTGGATTACTAATTTCTAACTTTAGTAACATGCAAATCTATATTTCTTTTTGGGTGTTTTTTACGGTATTATGGGTTTTTGGTATTCTATCAGCTATTAAAGGAGAAAATAAAGCAATTCCAATTGTTGGAAATTTATATCAAAAATTATTTAAAAGTTTCTAAAATGAATTTACAGTATTTAGTTCGTGAGCCTAAAATTCGTTTAGATAAAAACCCGTTATTACTGCTATTACACGGCTATGGTAGCAATGAAGAAGATTTATTCTCTTTTGCTGCTGAATTACCAGAAGATAGTTTTGTTATTTCTGTTCGTGCACCGTATATTTTAGAACCTTATGGTCATGCGTGGTATGCCATTCATTTTGATGCCGATGAAAACAAATTTTCAGACAACGAACAAGCGAAAGAATCGGTAGCATTAATTGGTATTTTTATTGATGAAATTGTTAAGCAATATCCAATAGATACAGAAAATGTAACTTTGATAGGATTCAGTCAGGGCGCTATTTTAAGCTATGCCACTGCCCTAACCTATCCTGAAAAAATTTCAAAAGTTGTTGCTTTAAGCGGTTATTTCAATCAAGATATTGCACCTGAAGTTATTGATACCAAAGCCATTTCACATTTGAAATTCTTTATATCACATGGAACAGTAGATCAAGTAATTCCTGTAGATTGGGCACGAAAAGCAAAACCAGCATTAGAAAATCTAGGATTAGAAGTAGTATATCACGAATATCCAGTTGGACATGGTGTAGCTCCTCAAAATTTCTTTGATTTTAAGAATTGGATTATTCAAAACAATAATAAATAAGTACATTTGTACACAAAATTATAAACTATGGCATCAATTACATTAGGAGGAAATCCAATTCACACAAATAGCGAATTACCAGCAGTAGGTTCAAAAGCAACTGATTTTAGTCTTATCAAAATCGATTTAGGAACTGCAACTTTAGCTGATTTTGCTGGTTCTAAAGTCGTTTTAAATATATTTCCAAGTATTGACACTGGAACTTGTGCTACTTCGGTAAGAACCTTTAACGAAAAAGCAAGTTCATTATCCAATACCAAAGTTTTGTGTATCTCAAGAGATTTACCTTTTGCTCAAAAACGTTTTTGTGGTGCTGAAGGATTAGAAAATGTAATTAACTTATCGGATTTTAAAGATGGAAGTTTTGGAAAAAACTATGGTTTAGAAATTGTAGATGGTCCTTTAGCAGGATTACACTCGCGTGTAGTGATTGTGTTAGATGAAAACGGAACAATTCTGCACACCGAACAAGTAAATGAAATTGCAGACGAACCTAATTATGAAGCTGCTTTAGCTGTATTATAGATGAAATTTGAAAAAGACGAAACCCTGTTTACGGGTCGACTAAAAAGCATGGTATTTGCCTTAAAGGGCGCCTTCAAACTTATTACTACCGAACATAGTATAATGGTGCAATCATCACTTGTGGTTGTTATGACTATTGCAGGATTTTATTTTGGTATCAATAGAATGGAATGGATGATGCAAATCTTGGTGTTTGGTTTAGTTTTAGGAATTGAAGGATTAAATACTGCAGTAGAAAAAATTGCTGATTTTGTGCACCCCGATTTTCATAAACGCATTGGATTTATTAAAGATATTGCAGCTGGAGCAGTATTTTTTGCTGCATTAACCGCTCTCGTGATCGGATGTATTATTTATTTTCCATATTTATTTTAAATTAGCTACTTTTGTAAAAATTGTTCCGTTTCAATGGCCAAAAAAAATTCAAAAGGTGTTGCTGATAATGCAACTGACGCAGTTAATAAAAAATCATCTTTAAAGATAGGTCGCCGACAAAAATTTATTGTAGGCATCTTATTCATTTTCTTTTCGTTAGCCTTATTACTCTCGTTCATTTCTTATTTCATTACTGGATATGCTGATCAAAGTGCTGTAAGTCAATTAGCGAATCGTTCACTTAATACAGAAAATTGGTTAGGAAAAATTGGCGCTTTTTTGGCTGATTTTTTCTTATACCAAGGATTTGGAGTTACCTCTTTTCTATTTGTTAGAGTCTTGTTTTTAGTAGGTGCTTATCTAGTATTAGATATGAGTCTTTTAAAACTAAAGAAAAACTTTTTTTGGGATGGATTTCTTATCATTATAGGTTCTATATTATTAGGATTTCTTTGGGATTATGTTCCGCAATTAGGTGGTGTCATTGGCTATGAAATGAATCTATTCATTCAAGATTACATCGGTAAAACTGGGACACTTTTAGTATTACTATTTGGTGTTTTAATTTTCTTGGTTTTCAAAATCAATGTTTCACCCGATACGTTTACCTCAATATTTGAAAAGTCTGCAAAATCATTTAATGCAGACCTAGCATCTGAAACGAGTGCAAATCCTATTATTGATACCAATCATTCAGAAGATCAAGAAGTTGCTGAAGATGAATTACCTATTGTGCCACTTACAAATAAAGAAGACGATTTTTTACTAACCGAAGATGAAGAAGAAATTAGTAATATCGAATTAAAAACCTATCCCAACTCTTTTGAAATCAATAAAGAAGCTTTAAAACCTACTATTTCAAATTCATCCGAATT
>NZ_JBIIWV010000052.1:0-13645 GCF_044338735.1 Flavobacterium sp.
TAATTCTTCATTTAAATAGTCAATTAAAAGATTGCTTTTATTTTTATCAAAATAGGCTTTCAAACTATTTTGTGTTTTCTCTACTTGGGTTGGTATAGATGATTGTGCCCAAATTTGTCCATGTGGATGTGGATTGCTACACCCCATGACACTTCCTTTGTTTTCAAAAATTTGAACATAATTAATATAATCAACATTGCCCAAATCCGTATATTCACGTTGCCAAGTTCGAATAATTTCTTCGATAGTTGACAAATCCATTTCTGGCAAAGTGATATTGTGTTTTGGTGAAAAACAAACCACTCGTGAAATTCCTCTCTCTGGTTTTACTTTAAAGAAAGTAGCTTCCTTGCTTTCTTCAAACTCAATTTCTTTTTTTTTTAAAGCTGCAAAATCATTTTCAAAAACAAATGAACTAAGATATTTTGGATTTACTTCTCCATTAGCACGAACATTGCCCGGACACAGATAACAAGTTGGATCATATGTTGGTCTTTCATCATTAGCATCAGTTTCCTTTTGACCTTGCCAAGGACGTTTTGCTCTGTGTGGAGAAACCAAAACCCATTCGTTTATGAGCGGATTAAACCGTCGGTGCGGATCTTCGTAGATATCAAATTTTTTCATTATAAATTAGTTTTTATATAGTGAAGTTCCGTTAGAAACTTTTACATCGTATGTTATTAAATCTATTTTGAAATGTTCAGCATACAATGTGGTAAATTTCTCTTTTATTTTACTTTCACTTCCCTTTTTTACTAAATTGATGGTGCAACCTCCAAAGCCACCTCCCATTAACCGAGATCCAATTACATCCTCTTCGGCTTTTGCCAAATCTACCAGATAGTCTAATTCCGTGCAGCTTACTTCATAATCTTTAGACAATCCTTGATGGGTTTCAAACATTAATTTACCTAATGTTTCAATATCGCCTTTGTCGAGCGCAGTACAAGCTTGAATGACACGTTTTATTTCTTTTACGGCATATAAACTTCTTCTAAAGACATTATCCGTCATTTTAGATTTCAAACCAATTAATAATTCTTCATTACAATCTCTAAAGCTATTAATTTCAGGATAATTTTCATTTATAATACTTAATCCTTCTTCACATTCTATTCGTCTATTATTATATTCGGATGTAAATAATGAATGTTGCAAGTTACTATCAAATAAAATTAAAGAATAATTGGCAAAATCAGCATCGTGGTAAGTATAATCCAAAGTACGACAATCAATCTTTATTACTTTGTTTTCAAATCCCATAATACTAGAAAACTGATCCATGATGCCGCAATTAATTCCAACCCAGTGCTCAGCACTTTGCCCCATTAAAGCCATATCGATTGGTTTTATATCCAAATTAAACATTTTATTAATCCCAAATAAAAATCCACATTCTAAGGCTGCCGAAGAAGACAAACCAGAACCAATAGGAATATTACTACTAAAGACGCAGTTAAAACCGCCTATTTTGTATCCTTTTAATTTTAATTGAAATAAAACACCCCGTAAATAATTAGTCCAAACGATATCGCTAATTGTTTCTTCTTTTGTAACGTCTATTTTTAGTGATTCATTCAGATCAATCGCATGAATTTTTGCGGTATTTGAATTGTTTTTTTCGAATGCAAAACAAACTATTTTATCAATAGCTGCGGGTAACACATAACCATCATTATAATCAATGTGTTCGCCAATAATATTAATTCTTCCCGGGGAAAGAACTATTTTATCGGGTACATTTCCAAATTTAGCTTTAAAAAAATCAGTTGTGTCTTTAATTAAAATCGCATTCATTATTTATAATTTGTTTTTTTTTATTTAATTTCTTGAAATTTATACCTAGTCTTATGTTGATATACTTCATCTTTTCTCAAAACAGAGTCAGGAAAATGATCGTGATTAGGTGCGTCAGGAAAATTTTGAGTTTCAAAACAAATCCCGCTCAAATTGTGATAATCTGTATTTTCCTTTCCTTTTATTTCATTATTACAATTTCCTCCCACATAAATATGCACAGCCGGTTGATTTGTATAAACCAACATTTCTAAATTATTTTTAGGGCTGAAAAGGGAAGCAGCGATTTTCTCATCACCATTCAAAACAAAAGTGGTATCTATTTTTTGAGGGCATTTTTTAGCTTGGTTAAAATTAAAAGGGTTGTTTTCTAAATTCAGAAATTGGCCCGTTGGAATAGTATGTTCATTGGTTTCCAATATTTTATTGGAATTAATTGACAAATCCTGTTCAAGAATAGTGGAATTATGACCATCAAGATTAAAATAACTATGATGTGTCAAGTTTATTAATGTATCCTCGGAAGTAGTGGCAACGTATTCAATAATCAATTCATTTTCTTCCGATAAAGTGTAGGTCAAATCTATCGATACATCTCCGGGGTAATTTTCTTCCCCATCGGGACTGAAATAACTTAACGTTATAGATGGATTTTCCCCTTCATTAACATTTTTAATCTCCCATTGTTTTTGGCTAAAGCCAATATTTCCACCATGCAAGGAGTGCCCATTATTATTGTTATTTAAATCAATCGATTTGCCGTTCAATCTAAAAGTACTATTATTAATTCTGCCAGCAAAACGCCCTACCGTGGCTCCAAAATACGGCGCACTATTTATATTAAAGGAATTTAAATAGGCTTCCAAAGTATCGAAACCCAAGACCACGTCAATAAAATTGCCATTTTTCAAGGGTATTTTTAATGAGGTTATCGTAGCACCAAAAGTGATAACATTCAAGTGCATTCCGTTTTTATTGGTTAAATCACAGGATTTGACTGCAGTTCCATCAGGTATATGCCCAAAGAATTTAATTTTAGAACTAGTATTTAAAAATGAATTCATAATGCTCTTCAAAAATTTATATAATTCAAATATAATTTAAATATCATTATTTTACACACTAGTACCTACCAGTTTATGTATATTTGTAAAATTTTTAATTATGAAATTTATTAATATTCAAAATAATCTAGGCATACCTAAGTATAAACAAATTATTTACTCTATTGAAAAAACTATTGTAAAAGGACTTTTGAAAAAAGATGATAAACTTCCATCTATAAATAAAGTATGCCTTGAGTTTTCTATTTCCCGTGATACCGTGCTTCTGGCTTATGAAGAATTAAAAAAGCGAGGTATTATATATTCTATTCTTGGTAAAGGCTACTATATAAAAACCATTGAGGTAAAAGTAAAAAAAAGGATTTTTTTACTTTTTGATGAGCTTAATATTTTTAAGGAAGATCTTTATAATTCTTTTATAGAAAATATTGGAATGAATACTCAGGTTGATATTTTTTTTCATCATTTTAATCTTCAAGTTTTTCAAAAACTAATTAATGACAGCAATGGAAACTACACTAAATATATCATTATGCCAACAAATTTAGATGGGGCGGCTGCGATAATAAAAACCCTACCAGTTGACGATGTTTATATATTAGACCAAACAAATAATGAGTTAAAATCATTTCCTGCGGTATATCAAAATCACAAGAAAGATATTTATAATGGCTTAGAAAGGGGTAAAACTAAATTAAACAAGTACGAAAAACTAAACATGATTTTCCCGGGCTTTAGAGAACCCATAGGAATGAAAATTGGCTTTAAAAAATTCTGTAAAGACTTCGGATTTAACCATACCGTTTATACTGAATTTAAAGACCAGAAAATAAAAAAAGGCGAAGTTTATATAATTCCCGATGACAGAGATTTAGTGAAAGTGATTGAAAAATCAAAGCTACAAAATTTTATTCTTGGTGTAGATTTCGGAATCATATCTTATAACGAAACTCCATTAAAAAAAGTGGTCGAAAACGGCATTACAACGATATCTACAGATTTTGTAGCGATGGGAAAAATTCTAGCGCAAATGATTTTGAATGGAAAAAAGGAACAAATAGAAAATAAAAGTAACTTGATAATCCGCCAGTCTTTATAAAACAAAGCATTAAGTTTAACCAATAGAAATTTTATCATCTACAACTAATTCTAAGGCCTATTTTAAGCAAAATCAGCTAGAAATTCTAGGATTTGGCTCGAGAATAAGTCAATAGGGTTCATTGTCGTAACAAAACCCATTAAAGAAATTTAGCCGTTTTTTTGGCTTCATAAAACATCAAAAACTGTTCATAATCTTTAAGCAAATTGTTCGAGATGCCTTCTGACAAGTCTACTAAATAAGCCATTCAGAAATGAGTGGCTTTTTCTTTTTTATTGAATGGTTATATATTATAACGCATTGCATTAATAATGTAGATATATTTCTACATCCTTTAAATGAGGTTTTAAGCATTGGTTAAAATAGTTTCATTTTTTCTGACTCCATAAAATACGTTTACTTTATTTTGTAAATATCTTCTTTAATCTTATTAAATAATATAAATATTCATAAATTAATTAATTTTTTTGAATATTCAGACTTCAAAAAATTACTATATTTTATTACATATTACAATAAGTGAATAATTACTTTTGGTTTCTAGTTAATTGAATGTTAACTATTTGTTATTATTTAAATATTGTATGTATGGTTAAAAAATTCCCCCTATCGAATTTTAAATTATGGTTATTTATTAGTGCTCTTTTTACTTTTTCAAATGCCTTTTCGGCCAATTGGTGCGTCAATGGCAAGAATTATTCCACGAAAAACGCTATTCGTTTACTGATATTCAAAGTCCAGATTTTGTTCAAGTTGCAAAAGGATATGGAATAAAAGGGAACAGCATCAAAATACGAGAAGAGTTGAAAGGAGCTTTAGAAGAAATGTTATCCCATCCAAAATCATATTTATTAGAAGTGGCTGTTCGAATGGAAGATAATGTGTTTCCAATGGTTCCACAAGGAAAAGGAGTGTCAGAAATTGTGCTTTGTAAAGAAGATATGTAATTATGAAAAAAGAGTTTACCCTTACAATATATACCGAAAATCAGGTGGGATTAATCAATAAAATCGCCATTATGTTTTCAAGAAGAAAAATCAGTTTGGAAAGTTTTAATACTTCGCCAAGTGAAGTGCCAAATATCTATCGATTTACTATTGTAGTTATTGAATCTGAAGCGGTTGTGAAAAATTTGGTCAAACAAATTGAAAAAATTGTAGATGTGTTTAAAGTCTATTGCAACACAAATGAAGAAATTGTTTGGCAACAAATGGCATTATACAAAGTTCCAACAGAAGTAATAATTAAAGAAGTAAAAGTTGAGCGATTACTTCGAGAATACGGTGCAAAAGCAGTAGTGATTCGAAGCGATTATACTGTTTTTGAAGCTACAGGACAAGGCGATGAAATTAATAAATTATTGAAAAAATTAGACAAATTCGGGTTAATAGAATTTGTAAGAAGTTCCAGAATCGCCATCATCAATGCAAGTGACGGCATTCATAAAAAAGTAGTAGAAATGGAAATGCAAAATCCATCACTGCAATCAATAAATAACACGTTTTTAGATAAAAAAGATCAAATATTTCAAATGTAAAAAAAGCAGCGTATGGCAACAATAAATTTTGGAGGAGTGAATGAAACCGTCATCACAAGAGACGAATTCCCATTAGAGAAAGCACAAGAAACATTAAAAAATGAAGTCATTGCTGTAATTGGTTACGGCGTGCAAGGACCAGGACAATCCTTAAATTTAAAAGACAACGGTTTCAAGGTAATCGTTGGACAACGAAAAGGTGGAAAAAGTTGGGATAAAGCCCTTGCCGATGGTTGGGAAGAAGGCAAAACCTTATTTGATATTGAAGAAGCGTGCGAAAATGCAACTATTATTCAATATTTACTTTCAGATGCGGGACAAATTGAAGCTTGGCAATCGGTTAAGAAAAATCTTACTCCTGGTAAAACGTTATATTTTTCTCACGGATTTGGAATTACGTTTAATGAAAAAACAGGAATTGTTCCTCCGTCAGATGTTGATGTAATTTTGGTTGCACCGAAAGGTTCTGGAACATCATTACGAAGATTATTCTTAAAAGGCGAGGGCATCAATTCAAGCATAGCGGTATATCAAGATGCTACCGGAAGAGCAAAAGACAAGGCAATTGCATTAGGAATTGGAGTAGGTTCGGGCTATTTATTTGAAACCGATTTTCAAAAAGAAGTCTATTCAGATTTAACGGGCGAAAGAGGAATTTTAATGGGTGCTTTAGCAGGATTATTTGAAGCACAATATGAAGTACTTCGAAAAAATGGACATTCACCTTCGGAGGCGTTTAACGAAACGGTAGAAGAATTAACGCAAAGTTTGATGCCTTTAGTGGCAGAAAACGGAATGGATTGGATGTTTGCCAATACATCAGTAACCGCACAACGTGGCGCTTTGGATTGGAAAGGTAAATTCAGAGAGGCAACCACACCAGTATTCGAAAATTTATACGAAGAAGTGGCATCTGGAAGAGAAGCAAATAGAGTAATTTCAGAAGGAAGTAAAAAAGATTACCGTCAAAAATTAGATGTAGAATTAAAAGAAATCCGCGAATCTGAACTTTGGCAAGCCGGAGCAGCCGTCAGAAAATTAAGACCAAAATTGAATTAATGGATTTATTTGAAAAAATAGAACAAGCTAAAATAAATTTAACTGAGGTAGTGCTAAAAACGCCACTTCAGTTAAACACAAATCTATCTGAAAAATATCAAGCAACTATTTATCTAAAACGGGAAGATTTACAAAAAGTTAGATCCTACAAAATTAGAGGTGCTTATAATAAAATTAGTCATTTAGATGTAGCCCAAAAAACAAATGGAATTGTATGCGCCAGCGCAGGGAATCACGCGCAAGGGGTGGCTTATTCTTGTCAGTTATTGCAAATCCAAGGCAAAATATATATGCCTAAAACCACGCCAAAACAGAAAATAAAGCAGGTACAACTTTTTGGGAAATCGTTTGTGGAAATTGTTTTAATTGGCGATACTTTTGATGATGCATTTCATGCGGCAAAGCTATTTTCAAATGAAAACCAATTAGAATTTATTCATCCTTTTGACGATGTTGAGGTGATTGCTGGGCAAGGCACGGTTGGTTTAGAAATTCTATCAGAAAAAGTTTCTAAAATTGATTATTTGTTGTTACCCATTGGTGGCGGCGGATTGGCAGCTGGTGTTTCAACCGTATTCAAAAAGTTAAGTCCCAAAACAAAAATTATTGGAGTAGAACCTGAAGGTGCGCCTTCTATGCAACAAGCCATTTATTTAGAACAACCTGTTCTTTTGGACAAAATAGACCGATTTGTAGATGGTGCCGCGGTGAAAAAAGTTGGAAAACAAACATACGAGGTTTGTAAAGATACTTTAGATAAAATTATTTTGGTACCAGAAGGCAAAGTGTGTACAACCATTTTGCAATTGTATAATGAAGAAGCTATGGTGGTAGAACCCGCTGGTGCGTTGTCAATTGCGGCTTTAGATTTTATTGCAGATGAAATAAAAGGAAAAAAAGTAGTTTGTATTGTTAGCGGAAGCAATAATGATATTGAAAGAACCGAAGAAATTAAAGAGCGTTCGTTAATGTATGAAGGTTTGAAACATTATTTTATGATTCAATTTCCTCAACGTCCAGGCGCTTTACGCGAATTTGTTAATGAAGTGCTGTCTGAATCGGATGATATTACGTACTTTCAATTTATTAAAAAAAATAATAGAGACGTTGGCCCAGTAGTAGTCGGTTTAGAAGTTAAAAACGAAAATGATGTGCAGTCAATTAAATTAAAAATGAACGAGAAAGGATTTCAATTTGAGTATTTAAATGAAAACAATCCGTTATTAGCATTATTAATTTAGTTACCTATTTTTGATAACGTTTATTTAAATTAACTTACAGATAGTTTTTTCTATCTTTGCCAATCAAAATTTTTAAGGATTCTAAAATTAATTATAAATAATTCCTTAAAAATAAAAATCAGCTACATGAATCCAAAGAAAATTGCGGAGTACAGAAAATTACTCGATGTTACCAAAACAGCTACTTTAAAAGAGCTTAAAACAATTTACAGAAACAGCATGAAAGAAGATCATCCTGATACTATTGCCGATCCTGTAGAGCGTTTAGCGGCCGAAGAAAGAAGCAAAAATATTATTGAAGCGTATCATTTTTTAGTTAGTATTGCTCCAGAAACGCAAGAAAAAAACAAAGAGATCTATCAAAAAACGACTACAACGGTAAATATTCTGGATTTCTATATGGATAATGGAGTATTGTATATTTCATTTTTAGATGGAAGTAAATACGAATATTTTAGTGTGCCAAAGGTAACATACATAAAAATGGTCAATGCCGAATCTCCAAGTCGTTTTGCAAGAAGACACATTTATAATGAATTTTTATACCGTAGTGCTTCAAAATTGGTTGCAAGCGAATAATAGTTTTTAGTATATTTACCTTATGAAAATTGCTTTAAAAATCGTATTGTTATTACTAATTCTTTTTTCTTTTTCTTGCATTTAAGAGGAAGAAACTGTTAAGACGGACTTATTTATATAGGTGACGGATATACCCTTTTTTCCTTAATTGAATCGGAAGAAATAATTTTATAACGAAAATAATCTTGCCGCAACTGTATTCAATTAATTTTTTTATTTTGGACGGAATAACATTTAAAATATACAATTCAATTGGAGCATTACCATCGCTTTGGGATACAGTAGCTCAGAGTAATGTTTTTCTTCAAACACCCTATTTATCTGTGCTAGAACGTTCGGCACCTGTAAATATGGAGTGTTTTTATATTGGAATTTTCGAAAATTCAGAATTAATAGGCGTTTCTTTAGCGCAATATTTAGATTTAAATAAACTCGAATCCTTTGGTGAAAGAGATAAATGTTTTAAAACACTGCTCCGAAATTTTATATTTAAAAATTTTGCATCACACTCGCTTTTCATAGGTAATAATATGATAACGGGTCAAAATGGTTACGTATTTTCAAAAGAAATAGATTTTGAATGTATTAGCGAAATTTTATTGCAAAGCGCATACGAAATCATACAGTATTTTATAGAAAAAGGTGAGAAGATTCATTTGGTTTCCCTTAAAGATTTTTATGAAGATTGTTCAATCGAATTGAAAAAATATCGTCTTAAAGAAATATATGAGTTCAGTACGCAACCAAATATGATTTTCTATTTGAATGAAAATTGGAGTTCATTTGATGATTATCTTGCTGTACTTTCAAAAAAATACCGCGATCAATATAAGCGTGCCAATAAAAAATTCAACGGAATTACAATTAAAAATCTTTCCCATCAAGAAGTATTAGTTCATGAAAACACGATTTATGAATTGTATTTTTATGTTGCTAAGAACGCACCTTTTAACACCTTTTTCCTTTCTAAAAATCATTTTTCAACCTTAAAAGAGCAATGTGGAAATCGATTTCAAATTTTTGGATATTTTTTAAATAAAAAATTAGTAGGTTTTCATACACTTTTATTGAATGATACCACTTTAGAAACCTATTTTTTGGGTTACAATGAAACCATTCAAAAAGAAAATATGCTGTATTTGAATATGTTATACAACATGACGGCTTTTGGAATTGAAAATGGTTTTGAGCGAATTATTTTCGGTAGAACAGCTTTAGAAATTAAAAGTTCTGTAGGAGCATCGCCAGTAAATATGTCTGGATTTATTTTTCATACCAACAAGTTGATTAACCGATTTATGGGTCCAATTTTTAAAAAATTAGAACCAACACTTCTATGGCAGCAGCGTCATCCTTTTAAATAAAAAATCCCGAAATTTTTCGGGATTAAATTTAAATCTTATTTTCTAGACTGGTCCATCCACCACCGTTGATGCAATCAATGCCGTGTTGTTGTAAAAGTGAAGTTGCTTGTGCGCTTCGCATACCTGAACGACAACAAGCAATAACGGGCTTATTCCATTTTTTTATGGTTTCAATGTTTCCATTTAATACTTGTAAAGCAATATTTTTTGAATTTTTAATGTGTCCGTTTTTAAATTCATCCGATGTTCTGACATCTAAAATAATCGCTCCTTTTTGAATGTATTCTTGTACATCATTTGTTTTGTTTCCAATTCCTAAAAAATCTAATAGTCCCATAAATGTTTTTTTTTAGCAAAGATAATTTAGAGTGGTATATTCTTCAGTAACAATTGTTACCATTAAGCGTTTGCTTTCTCAAAAATCAATTCCAATCCATTAGTAATCAAATGCGCAATTTTTGGTCGATTAGTTTTTACATTTTCTAAATGATTTAAAACTTTGTTAACCAAATCAGAATTACCTTCTTTTTGGGCAAGTTCTGCAATTTCTACTGATAGCAGCCAATCGTTTGGATGTCCGTCAGAAACAGCTGCAAAAGCTTCTATTAATGTGATTTTAGAGGGTTTATTTTCTCTAATATTTCTAATGCTGGCATATAGTTTTTCTAATTCTTCTCTTTCAACAGATTTTTTCTGTTTTATCGTTTGTGAGGATGGAACATGATTGATCATATCAAAACTATTTACATCAGCTGGACCTGAAAAAGCTGAAATTACTTTTTTTCCAACGGCCATATCATAAATACCCCATTCAGGTTGGAAAAGCACTTGGTCATTGTGGGTAACGGTACAATTTTTAAATTTAATTAATAAGATTTCTCCTTGTAGATTGCGAGAACCTGTTATAATTTCTCCTTTTACGATAATATTTCCTTCAAATTCTAAAGTTACTTGTTCGCCTTCATAAATTGCATAGGCACGCAAGTCTCTAGGGCTCATTTCTTCAATGGCTAAATTGATGCCTTTAAGTTTTCCAATAGGAGATCCAAAACCCTCGGCATGATATTCAGTTCCATGACCTACGAGTTCTTTTTCTCTGTATGAAAGTGCCGTTTTTCCTGAAGTTTGAACATAAACAGGTTTTCCTTCATCTTCAATTACATTTGAAAAGAAACCCGAAATCTGTAGTCCGGTGCTCAATTCTATAGTACCTAAGGCATTGGAATTGATCAATTTTTTAATTCCCAACAAACCACCGGTTCGCAATGCCATTTTATTTGCAAATTCTTCTAAAACTTGACTCAATTGTGCAAAATCTGGTGTTACATACAGTTGAGGTTGAGGCTTTGTAATATCGAAACTTTGATCCGCGGCCGAAATATCGTAGGGTATTTTCTTAACATTATTGGTCATACACCAAGCACTTTCTCCAATAGAGGAAAGTAAACCGGCACCATAAATTTTCGGATCTTCAATAGATCCAATTAAGCCATATTCAACTGTCCACCAATGTAAATTTCTAATTTTAGACATTTCAGATAATTCACCCATGTTGTTTTGTAAAAATTCAACTTGGTCTTCAGCGGCTTTAATTTCAGTTTCCGGGGTGTCTTCAGCTTCTTTTACAATAGATAATAATCGAACGGCTTCGTATAATTCGTAATCTCTTGAAGATGAAATGGCTTTGCAACCGATTTCGCCAAATCGTCTTAAATATTCTGCATATTCAGGGTTAGCAATAATAGGCGCATGACCCGCACCTTCGTGAATAATATCTGGAGCTGGTGTATATTCTATATGTTCTAATTGACGAATATCGCAAGCTATGACGAGTACATTATAGGCTTGAAATTCCATAAAAGCATTGGGAGGGATGAAACCGTCAACGGCTACTGCTGCCCAACCAATTTCTTTCAAAATCCGATTCATTCCATACATATTTGGAATATTATCAATTTCTAATCCTGTTTTTTGCAACCCCTCTGAGTAAGAATTATGTGCAACTTTTGAAAGGTAATCAACATTTTTGCGCATTACATATCTCCAAACCGCTTGATTTATGGGAGTATAATCTTCATAAACTTGTGGTTTGATGAATTGCTTCAAATGTTCAGGTAATCGATCAATCAACGGATTGCTTTCAAAATGCGTTTCCATAATTTTATTGGTGATGTTTTATGTAAAATTACGAATTTTTCAGAAAGTTGGAAAGTATTTTGTGAATTCAATATAAAAAAATGAGGAAATTAATTTCTCATTTTTTTATCGTTTCAAAGAAAAATGGGCTTTAAACTGTTTTTGAGTTCCATTTTCTGTGTAATCAAGTGTAAACCAATAATCCGTTGATGGTAATTTTTCATTGTTGTATATTCCATTCCATCCCTCACTCGCTGTGGTTGCACTCAATTGTTTTAATAACTTTCCATAGCGATCAAAGATGTATAACTTAGCATCGGGTTGATTTAATCCAATGATGTTCCATGTATCGTTATAACCGTCACCGTTTGGTGTGAAATATTTTGGATAATCAATCACCAATACTTTTTGGGTCAGATAAGTACATCCTTGGGTATCCACTACTGTAATGTCATGTGTTCCTCCTGTTACTCCAGTAAACACATTTGATTCTTGTAATGCTCCTTGATCTAATTGATACAATAATGTTCCGTTGCCGCCTGTTACGGTTACTACAAGCGTTGCATTGTCGCTAAAGTATTCGCTCTGGGTTACTGTTAAGCTTGTTGCTGGATTTGTTGCCGTTACCACCGCGCTGGCTATATTGGAAACACAATTGGTAATGCTATTGGTGGCTACGACGGTATAAGTTCCTACTTGGGTTGCAGTATAGGTTGCACTAGTTGCACCTGGAATTATTGCGACTGGAATTGTTCCACTTTCAAAGGTCCAAATAAAGTCATAATTTACATCATTTAATCCTGAATCCAATACGTAGGTTTGGAACGGAACTCCTGCACCGTCCACACAAATGGTTCCATCGGTTAAGGAAACTACTGGTAATGGATCCACATAGACTCTCACCGTGATGGGTATACCTGGACAGCCTGTTAACAACGGAGTAATAATATAATCGACATAACCTCGGGTATTGCCCGTAGTGGTTAGTGGTTGTGCTATAAGTATTGATGACCCTGTTGCGGTTCCTGCAGTTGCTCCTGAAACACCAACGGGTTCAACTACCCAATTGAAAACTGTTGTAGCGTTGAAGGTTGAAACACTTATAAAGGTAGATTCGCCACTACATAGATCGGGATGTGTAGCACTTCCAAATATTTCAGGAACAGGATTTACCGTTACTGTTATTCTTTGTGGAGTTCCTGTACAGCCATTTAAGCTTGGTGTTACTTCATATACTACAGTTCCTTGAGATAATCCTGTAGTAGTTAGTGTTTGATTGATGGCTGTGCCGCTTCCGTTTAATGCGCCACTCACACCTACACTGCTCACAACACTCCAAGAGTAAACCGTATTATTAATAGCTCCTGAAAACGAAATATTAGTGGCTTGCCCTGAACAAATGGTTTGGGCTAGTGAAGTTGGACTTACAATTACATTAGGAATAGGATTCACCGTAACCACAACAGTTACTGGTGCTCCTAAACATCCATTAGCTTCTGCTACAATAACATAAGTTACTTGACCTGCTGCTACTTGATTGGCATTCAAAATTAAGGTCTGATTAATACTAGTTGCTCCAGAACCAGTAACCGATCCTGATTGACCCGTTATGGTTGTAGCGGTTGCAGTCCATGAAAATGTAGCGCCAGAAACATTACTTAACAAATTAATGTTGGTTGTGCCACCCGAACAAAAACTCTGAGTAATAACACTTGGAATAACTGTTGGAAGTGGATGTACTACAATAGTCATCGTGGTAGTTAAAG
>NZ_JBIIWV010000181.1:0-4035 GCF_044338735.1 Flavobacterium sp.
ACAGCACAATGAAATACAACAATCGATCTAAAGCCGTTTTATTGTTAAAAGACGGAACTATTTTTCACGGAAAATCAATTGGAATTGAAGGCATTACTTTCGGAGAAGTTGCTTTTAATACAGGTACGACAGGTTATCAAGAAATTTTTACCGATCCTTCTTATTTCGGTCAAATTATGGTTACTACTAATGCACATATTGGAAACTACGGCGTTAATGAGAAAGAAGTAGAGTCAAATTCAGTTAAAATTTCTGGCTTAGTTTGTAAAAATTTTAGCTTTAATTATTCGCGCGTAGATGCTACTGAAAGTTTATTTGACTATTTGAAAAAACAAAATCTTATTGTAATTTCTGATGTTGATACAAGAGCTTTAGTGAGCTACATTAGAGATAACGGAGCTATGAATGCAGTTATTTGTACTGATGGAACGCCAATTGAAGAATTAAAAGAAAGATTAGAGCAAGTTCCAGACATGAACGGATTGGAATTAGCTTCAAAAGTTTCAACTACAACGCCTTATTTCTTCGGAAACGAAACTGCAAAATACAAGATTTCTGCATTGGATTTAGGAATCAAAACAAATATCCTTCGCAATCTTGCTTCAAGAGATTGTTACATTAAAGTATTTCCTTATAACGCTTCTTTTCAAGATTTAAAAGCGTTTAACCCAGATGGGTATTTTTTATCAAATGGTCCTGGCGATCCTGAACCGTTAGAAAGTGCTCAAGAAGTGGCTAAACAAATATTAAACGAAAACAAACCTTTGTTTGGAATTTGTTTAGGACACCAAATTATCGGTTTGGCTAATGGAATTTCTACTTATAAAATGTTCAACGGTCACCGCGGAATCAATCATCCAGTTAAAAATATATTAACAGGCAAAGGCGAAATCACTTCACAAAATCATGGATTTGCAATTGTACGTGAAGAATTAGACAAGCATCCAGATTTCGAATTGACACATGAGCATTTGAATGATGGAACCGTAGCTGGAATGCGAATGAAATCTAAAAATTGTTTTTCAGTGCAATACCACCCAGAAGCTAGTCCAGGACCTCATGATTCTAGCTATTTATTTGATCAATTTATCGAAAATATTAAATCTGCATCCAACTAAAACGTTATCGTTTATAAGTTTTTTGCATTTCGTAATATTGTTCAATTTTAAGTTTTAAATTTGTTATTATTCTTAAAATACTAAATAAAAAAATATAAAATGAGTATTATCATAAAAGTACACGCAAGACAAATTTTAGATTCTCGTGGCAACCCAACAGTTGAAGTTGACGTAATTACAGAAAACGGAATTTTAGGTCGCGCAGCTGTTCCTTCAGGTGCTTCAACCGGTGAACACGAAGCGGTTGAACTTCGTGATGGTGGAAAATCATACATGGGTAAAGGAGTTTTAAAAGCGGTTGAAAATGTAAATACCAAAATTGCTGAGGCGGTTGTAGGAATGTCGGTTTTTGAGCAAAATCTAATCGATAGAATAATGATCGATTTAGACGGAACAGCTAATAAATCAAATTTAGGTGCAAATGCTATTTTAGGTGTTTCATTGGCGGTTGCAAAAGCTGCAGCTAATGAATTAGGAATGCCTTTATATCGCTATGTGGGTGGTGTTTCTGCAAATACATTACCTGTTCCAATGATGAATATCATCAACGGCGGATCCCATTCTGATGCGCCTATTGCATTTCAAGAATTTATGGTGATGCCAGTAAAAGCAAAAAATTTCACGCATGCGATGCAAATGGGAACCGAAATTTTTCATAATCTGAAAAAAGTATTACACGATAGAAACCTATCTACTGCAGTAGGAGATGAAGGTGGATTTGCTCCAAATTTAGCCGGAGGAACAGAGGATGCTTTAGATTCTATCAAATTAGCAGTAACAAACGCTGGTTATACTTTTGGAGACGATGTAATGATTGCCCTAGACTGTGCAGCTTCTGAATTTTATGTAAACGGAAAATACGATTATACAAAATTTGAAGGCGAAACAGGAAAAATTAGAACTTCTGAAGAACAAGCATCCTATTTGGCTGAATTAGCTGCAAATTATCCAATTATTTCAATCGAAGACGGAATGTATGAAGACGATTGGGAAGGTTGGAAATTATTAACAGAAAAAATCGGAGATAAAGTACAATTAGTAGGAGATGATTTATTTGTAACCAATGTTGAGCGATTATCTCGTGGAATAAGTCAATCAATCGCTAACTCAATTTTAATTAAAGTAAATCAAATCGGTACTTTGACCGAAACGATTGCTGCGGTTAACATGGCGCATAACGCAGGTTATACTTCAGTGATGAGTCACCGATCTGGAGAAACCGAAGACAATACGATTGCAGATTTAGCGGTTGCTTTAAATTGCGGACAAATCAAAACAGGTTCGGCTTCTCGTTCAGATAGAATGGCAAAATACAACCAACTTTTAAGAATCGAAGAAGAATTAGCCGATGTAGCTTATTTCCCTGGTGTAAATGCTTTTAAAATAAAAAGATAAAACTATTACTTGGTTCATTATCTAAATATAAAACCCTTTCTTAATGTAAATTTTGAAAGGGTTTTTCATGTATATTATTTAACCATTTTTTATCATATTTTGCTTTATCGTTTGCGTAAAATTTGCTAAATTCGCAACATACATAAATATTTTCCCAAAAAACACATTATAATTATATGTCAAATATTGCAATATTAGAATTAGATGGCAAAAAGTATGAGTTTCCAGTAATTGTAGGAACTGAAAATGAAGTGGCTATCGATATCGACAAATTACGTAGTGCTTCTGGCGCTATTACGATCGACCCGGGATATAAAAATTCGGGATCTTGTATAAGCGAAATAACCTTTTTAGATGGAGAAGAAGGAATTCTTCGATATAGAGGATATTCTATTGAAGATTTAGCAGACAAAGCCAATTTTTTAGAAGTTTCTTACTTATTAATTTTTGGAGAATTGCCAACTAAAGTGCAATTAGAAAAATTTGAAAACGATATTCGCAAATACACATTGGTAAATGAAGAAATGAAAAACATTATTGATGGTTTTCCAAAAACGGCTCATCCAATGGGTGTTTTGTCTTCATTAACAAGTGCATTAACAGCCTTCAATCCAAAGTCTGTAAATCCTCACAACGAAAAAGAAATGTATGAGGCAGTTTGTAAAACAATTGGTAAATTTCTTGTTATTGCAACATGGACATACAGAAAATCTATGGGTTATCCATTAAATTATTATGACAACACAAAAGGATATGTAGATAATTTCATGCGATTAATGTTTGAATTACCTACCGGACCTTATAAAGCTGATCCAAAAGTGGTTGCAGCATTAGATAAATTATTCATTCTTCACGCAGATCATGAGCAAAACTGTTCAACTTCAACCGTTAGAATTGTAGGTTCTTCGCATGCTGGATTGTTTGCTTCAATTTCTGCAGGGGTTTCTGCACTTTGGGGACCACTTCATGGTGGTGCAAATCAAGCAGTATTAGAAATGTTGCAAGAAATTCACGACAATGGTGGTGATGTAGCAAAATTTGTTTTAAAAGCAAAAGATAAAGACGATGCATTCCGTTTGATGGGATTTGGTCATAGAGTTTACAAAAACTTTGATCCAAGAGCTACAATTATTAAAAAAGCTGCTGACGATGTTTTAACGGCTTTAGGAGTTGATGATCCATTATTAGATATTGCTAAACAATTAGAAAAAGTAGCTTTGGAAGACGAATATTTCAAATCTAGAAACTTATATCCAAACGTAGATTTTTATTCTGGAATAATTTACCGTGCTATGGGAATTCCGGTTGAAATGTTTACCGTTTTATTTGCTATTGGTCGTTTACCTGGATGGATAGCACAATGGAAAGAAATGCGCGTTAACAAAGAGCCAATTGGTCGCCCTAGACAAGTGTATACAGGGTATCCGTTGCGCGATTTTAAAGAGGTACATAACAGATAATTTTAAACCCATCTTTTGATGGGTTTTTTTTATTTTACACGTTTTTTTGGACTCACTTTCTC
>NZ_JBIIWV010000182.1:0-4014 GCF_044338735.1 Flavobacterium sp.
ACAAAAGCAGACAAAATTTCTGAAATTGAAGAAAAAATTATGAAGTCTATTTTTGCTAAAAAACCAAAACGTGCCGATGTGTATTGGTTTTTACACATTAATAGAACCGAAGAGCCTTTTACCTTAGATTACGAGGTAATTGAATTGATTAACGACAAAGTAATTAAAGTAAATATCAATGCAGGTTTTAGAGTGCAACCTAAAGTTGAATTATATTTTAAAAACATCATTAAAGAGTTGGTTGAAAATAAAGAATTAGACCTACACATTCGACCAGATGGCTCTTCAAAATATAATGCTGAACCCGATTTTAAATTCGTGGTTTTAGAAAAATTTATTTCATTTGAAAACGTATTTTCTTTCAAAGAAGGTTTCTTGTTGAATTCTTATTTTAGTTTGAAAGGATTTGGAGTTTCTGATGAAAAGGCGTTTGGATTAGATAAGAGTGATGTTGTTGTAGAAGAAATTCCATTAATCTTTCATCCTGTAACCGATTTAGTTTTGAAAAGAAAGCTTCATATTAAAAATGAGGAATAATTGATTAGTTATATTTTAAAGATTAAATATTTAACAATCGGACATATTTACTGCAACAGCTAAACCGCCTTCAGAAGTTTCTTTGTATTTCGTATTCATGTCTTTTGCGGTTTGCCACATGGTGTCAATCACTTTATCTAGAGGTACTTTCGCATTTAATGCATCGGTTTCTAATGCCAGTTCGGCGGCATTAATTGCTTTTATAGCACCCATTGTATTTCGTTCTATACAAGGAATTTGAACCAATCCACCAATAGGATCACAAGTTAATCCCAAGTGATGTTCCATAGCAATTTCAGCTGCCATTGCAACTTGCGCAGGGGTTCCACCCATTAATTCACATAACGCAGCTGCTGCCATTGCACTTGAAACTCCAATTTCGGCTTGACAACCACCCATTGCAGCAGAAATAGTAGCTCCTTTTTTGAAAATAGCACCTATTTGACCAGCAACCATCAAAAATTGTTTGATTTCTTTTTCGCCTGCTTCATGGTTTTCAATTACCAAATAATACATTAACACCGCCGGAATTACTCCTGCACTTCCATTGGTAGGAGCAGTTACTACTCTTCCTAATGAAGCGTTAACTTCGTTTACAGCTAAAGCAAAACAACTTACCCATTTGAGTATTTGACGAAATTTTACTTCGGTTTGTCTAATAATTTGCAACCAAGAATACGGATCTTCATAAGGTAAAACGCCAATTAAATTTACATGCATATCATAGGCTCTTCGGCGCACATTCAATCCACCTGGGAGAATTCCTTCCGAGTGACATCCAATATACATGCATTCAAGCATCGTATCCCAAATGCGAAGCAATTCGTTATGAATTGCCTCTTCGCTTCGCATGGTTTTTTCGTTTTCATAAACGATTTCAGAGATATTTTTATTTTCTGCTGAACAAAAAGCCAATAATTCATCTGCTTTTTCAATAGGAAATGGAAAAGTATGTAAAATTTCTTCTTTATGATGGTCTTCTTTTTCTTTCACTACAAAACCACCACCAATAGAATAATAGGTTTCAGAATAGGTAACTGAGTCAGTTGTTGCAGTAAATGTTATTCCGTTAGCATGAAATGGTAAAAAGTTTTTATTAAAAATAATATCCGATTCAAAACAAAACGGAATTATGATTTCATTTCCTAAGAAAATTTCTTTCTTATTTTTGATCGCCGAAATAATCACATCAATGCTTTCCACAGGAATATATACTGGATCAGCACCGCTTAAACCAAGCATTACGGCTAAATCTGTGGCATGTCCTTTTCCAGTTAAAGATAAAGAACCGTATAAATCTACTTTTACACCAATTACATTGTCTATTAGATTTCGGTTGCGCAATTCTTTTAAAAATTGTTCGGCAGCACGCCAAGGACCCAAGGTATGAGAACTCGAAGGGCCCACTCCAATCTTTAGCATATCAAAAACAGAAATACATTCCATACTATAAATTAATAACTACAAATATAATTAGGAATTCGCAATAAATGCCACTTAATATGGTTTTATAATAATATTGTTTACCATTTTTTATCAATAAATACAAAATCAATACTTCTTAAATTTGAATCTGCTGTCATGTTGTCAGTTATTTTGTGCTGACAAATGTTTTATCTGTCAATTTTCCTTATTTTTTGATATGGCATAAAACTTGAAATAGAAGAAATGAGTTTAAAATTGAACTATAAAATTTAACAAGTATAAAAATGAGTAAAATTATTGGAATCGACTTAGGAACAACCAATTCATGTGTGGCTGTTATGGAAGGTGGAGAACCTGTTGTAATTGCAAACGCTGAAGGTAAAAGAACCACACCATCTGTTATTGCATTTGTAGAAGGTGGCGAAATCAAAGTTGGAGATCCGGCAAAAAGACAAGCAGTAACTAATCCAACAAAAACGATTGCTTCTATCAAACGTTTTATGGGTAACAAGTACACTGAAAGTGCAAAAGAAGCTTCAACAGTCGCTTACAAAGTAGTAAAAGGTGACAACGATACACCGCGTGTTGATATCGATGGACGTTTATATACACCTCAAGAATTGTCTGCAATGACACTTCAAAAAATGAAAAAAACAGCTGAAGATTATTTAGGTCATTCAGTTACTGAAGCAGTTATTACTGTTCCAGCATACTTTAACGATGCACAACGTCAGGCTACAAAAGAAGCAGGTGAAATTGCTGGTTTAAAAGTAATGCGTATCATTAATGAACCAACTGCAGCTGCTTTAGCTTATGGATTAGACAAACAAGGTAAAGACCAAAAAATTGCAGTTTACGATTTAGGTGGAGGTACATTTGATATTTCTGTCTTAGAATTAGGAGACGGTGTTTTTGAAGTTTTATCTACAAATGGAGATACACATTTAGGTGGTGATGATTTTGACCAAGTAATTATCGACTGGTTAGCAAACGATTTTAACGCTGCTGAAGGTGTTGATTTGCGTAAAGACCCAATGGCATTACAACGTTTAAAAGAAGCAGCTGAAAAAGCTAAAATTGAATTATCAGCTTCTGCTCAAACCGAAATCAACTTACCATACGTAACAGCTACGGCTTCTGGACCAAAACACTTAGTGCAAACGTTAACAAGAGCAAAATTTGAACAATTAGCTGAAACTTTAGTAAAACGTTCTATGGAACCAGTTGCTAAAGCATTAAAAGACGCTGGTTTATCAGTTTCTGATATTGATGAAGTGATTTTAGTAGGAGGTTCAACTCGTATTCCTGTTATCCAAGAACAAGTAGAGAAATTCTTCGGAAAAAAACCATCAAAAGGAGTAAATCCTGATGAAGTAGTAGCAATTGGAGCTGCTATTCAAGGTGGAGTTTTAACTGGTGAAGTAAAAGATGTATTGTTGTTAGACGTTACTCCTTTATCTTTAGGAATTGAAACAATGGGTGGTGTTATGACAACTCTTATTGAGTCAAATACAACTATCCCAACAAAAAAATCACAAATATTCTCAACAGCTGCAGATAATCAACCAACAGTTGAATTGCATGTTTTACAAGGTGCAAGACCAATGGCTGCTGATAATAAAACAATTGGACGTTTTAATTTAGACGGGATTCCACCTGCACCAAGAGGTGTTCCTCAAATTGAAGTTACTTTTGATATCGATGCAAATGGTATCATTAAAGTATCGGCTACTGATAAAGGAACGGGTAAATCGCACGATATTCGTATCGAAGCTTCTTCAGGATTGACTCCAGAAGAAATCGAAAAAATGAAAAAAGATGCTGAATTAAATGCTGAAGCTGATAAATTAGTTAAAGAAAGAGCAGATAAGTTAAACGAAGCTGATTCAATGATTTTCCAAACAGAAAGTCAATTGAAAGAAATCGGTGATAAATTAACTGCTGAACACAAAACAGCAATTGAGTATGCATTAACTGAATTGAAAATGGGTCATGAAACACAAGATTTAGACGCTATTCAAAAAGGTTTAGATAACGTTAACGCAGCTTGGA
>NZ_JBIIWV010000053.1:0-13444 GCF_044338735.1 Flavobacterium sp.
AACATATACATACACTTTTACAGATTGTGAAGGAACTACTCATGATTGGGTTTACACTTACACCATTGAAAGATTAGATTTCACCATGCCAGCTAACCAAGGTTCAACAGTTGCATGTGCGGCTAACATAGTAGCACCAAACGTTCCAGCGGTAACAGATAATTGTGGAACTACATTAACAGCAAGTGCGCCAGTAATTTCAACTGCTCCAACTTGTGAGGGAGATGTAACGTACACATACACTTTTACAGATTGTGAAGGAACTACTCATGATTGGGTTTACACTTACACAATTGATGATAATATCGCTCCAACAGGAACTGCACCTGGAAATTTAACATTTCAATGTATTGCAGAAGTACCTGTTGCAAATATTACATCGGTTACAGATGAGGCTGACAACTGTTCAGGTTCGGTTGTCGTAACTGTAGCGGATGCAAATAATGGGGGAACTGGATGTTCAGGAAATCCTTATGTTGTTACTAGAACTTATACACTGACTGATTGTGCAGGAAATGTAACAAATTTAGTTCAAACCATAACCGTTCAAGATACAATTGCGCCTATTATTACTTCAGCAGTTGGTAGTTTAGATATAACTTTAGAATGTTCTGATGCTGTAGCTATTTCCGCGGCTTTAGCTTCTGTACCTGTAGCTACCGATAACTGTACTTCATCATTACAAATTCATTTGATAACAGATACAACAACAATCAGTACGTTGTGTGCAAATACATATATCAGAACACGTGTTTGGAATTTTACTGATGGATGTTCTAATTTGAGTAGTAATTTTACACAAATCATAACTATTCAAGATGACACTAAACCAAATTTTATTGGTCAATTGCCTCAAGATTTAACATTAGAATGCAATCAAATTGTGCCTTCTGCTGCAGTATTGACAGCATCAGATAATTGTAATGGCATAGTAACAATTGATTTTGAAGAACAAACAATTGCAGGGTCATGTCCAAGTAATTCAACAATTTTAAGAACCTGGACAGCAACAGATATTTGCGGTAATTTTGAAACGCATTCACAAGAAATTACAATTGAAGATAATACTCCACCAACTTTTGATCAAGAAATTAGAACTCCAGAATTATATACAAAATGTGATGCTATACCAGCCCCACAAGAATTTAATGTTGTAGATTTATGCGGTACCGCAACTGTTTCATATAATGAAGTTAATATAGAAGGAGATTGTACTAACAAATATAGAATAGAACGTACTTGGAGAGCTACAGACTCTTGCGGTAATTTTAGAGAAATTACACAAACAGTATATTTGGCATGTGATGTTGAAGTATTTAATGCGGTTTCACCGGATGGAGATGGTTTAAACGATTCTTTTAGAATTGAAGGACTTGAATGTTATCCTAACAATACCGTTGAAATTTATAATAGATGGGGTGTTAAAGTCTATGAAACATCTAGCTATGATAATTTTGCTAATTCATTTAAAGGATTTTCAGACGGAAGGACTACTATGTCAAGAAGTGAAAAATTACCTACGGGAACCTATTGGTATATTTTAAAATATGAATATGATTTATATGGTACAGAAAAAGAAAATAAACAAAAAATAGGATATTTATATATTCAAAATGATTAAAAATGATGCATAAAAAAACTAATAATATATCAGGTTTAAACAAAATTATTTTACTTTTTTTGTTTGTACTACTTGGTGTTTCAAATGTTGAAGCGCAACAAGACGCACAGTTTACTCAGTACATGTACAATACCGTAAATGTAAATCCGGCTTATGCTGGTTCAAGAGGCGTTATGAGTATATTTGGTGTTTATAGAGCACAATGGGTTGGCCTTGAAGGAGCGCCCACTACTAAGGCAGCTTCTATTCACACTCCAATTAATAATTCAAATGTTGGATTAGGAGTATCTGTAATTCAAGATGAGATTGGACCTTCAGATAAAAGTACTATTTCAGCAGATTTTTCCTATACTTTAAATACATCAGAAAATTATAAATTATCGTTTGGTTTGAAAGGAACAGCTAGTTTATTTAATGTTGATTATACAAAATTAAATAGATATGATTTAAATGATCCGCGATTTCAGAACAATATTGACAATCAATTTTCGCCAAACATAGGAGCAGGAGTTTACTATCATTCCGATAAATTATATGCAGGAATTTCGGTGCCCTTTATTTTAGAAACCAAACATTTTAATGATAATGCTACTTCAGTGGCTAAAGATGCGATGCATTATTACTTTATTGGAGGATATGTTTTTGATCTATCAGAAACCACAAAATTCAAACCAGCTTTTTTGGCTAAGTCTGTTGCAGGTTCACCTTTACAGCTTGATTTAACTGCAAATTTCATGTTTAATGATAAATTTGTAGTTGGAGGAGCTTGGCGATGGAGTGCGGCTATGAGTGGCTTGGTTGGTTTTCAAGTTAATGAAAATTGGTTTATTGGATATACCTACGATACTGATACAACAAGATTAGCAAATTATAATTCGGGATCACACGAATTCTTTTTAAGATATGAATTTAAAGGAAAACAAGAAAAAGTTGTTTCACCAAGATTTTTCTAATATGATAAATAGTATGAAAATAAAAAATAGTTTTTTAGTTTGTTTTTTGATTTTTGGATTTTTTAGTTTTTCGCAAAAAGTACAACTTAAAAAGGCCGATGCAAATTATGATCAATTTCATTATGTAAATGCTATAAAAACATATGAAAAAGTTGCCAATAAGGGCTATAAATCAGTAGAATTGTTTAGTAAATTAGGCGACTCTTACTATTTTCAATCCAATCTCAATGAGGCAAATAAATGGTATGAACAGCTATTTTCTTTAAATGAGAAAGTAGATACAGAATACTATTTTAGATATGCACAAACATTAAAATCGATTGGTGATTACCAAAAATCTGACGCTACAATGGCTCAATTTAATAAGCTTAATAGTGCAGATTTACGCGCAATTTTATCTAATAATCAAACAAATTATTTAGAAGAAATTAAAAAGAATTCAGGAAGGTATCGTATTGAAAATGCAGGAATTAATTCGGAGTATTCTGATTATGGAACTTCATTTTATAAAAATACATTAGTCTTTACATCTGCAAGAGATACCGGAGGCGTTTTTGTAAAAAAACACAATTGGACCAATCAATCTTACACTAATTTATATGGAGCTGTTATTTCAGATAATGGTAACTTAGAGGCTCCGGTGAAATTTTCAAAAAAAATTGACTCTAAATTTCATGAGTCAACACCCGTATTTACAAATGATGGCTTGACGATGTATTTTACTCGTAATAATTTTTTAAATGGTAAAAAGGGTAGGGATAGTAATAAAACCATACTATTAAAATTGTATAAAGCTACTAAAAATGGAGATTCTTGGGATAATATTGTTGAATTGCCTTTTAATAGTAACGAGTATAATTGTGCTCATCCTGCTTTAAGTCCTGATGAGAAAACACTATATTTTTCTTCAAATATGCCAGGAACCAAAGGGCTTTCGGATATTTATAAAGTTGCAATACTTTCTGATGGCGCTTTTGGAAAACCAGTTAATTTAGGAGGATCAATTAATACTGAAGCCAGAGAAACGTTTCCTTTTATTTCAAATACTAATGAATTGTATTTTTCTTCAGATGGACATCCTGGGCTAGGAGGATTGGATGTTTTTATCACGCAACTTAAGGAAGATGGAACACATGGAAAAATCAAAAATGTTGGAGCGCCTGTAAATAGTAATTCAGATGATTTTGCATTTATTATGGATACCGCTTCTAAAAATGGTTTCTTTAGTTCTAATAGAAAAGAAGATAATTTAGGGTTTGATGATATTTATAAATGTACTGAAACAATTCCAGTGCCAAAAGATTGTCAACAAAGTATTACAGGATTGCTAGTTGATGCAGAAACTAAATTACTTATGCCTGGCGTTAAAGTTGTATTGTATGATATTAATTATGTAAAAATCGATGAATTAACCACAGATCAAAATGGTAAATTTGATTTTGGTCAAGTTGCGTGTGAAACAAAATTCAGAATTCAATTTGAACAAAAGGAATATGCTTCAAAGGAAACCCTTGTCATTACTCCAAAAGATTCTGGAATTACAGATATTTTAATTGAGTTAACACCAAATTTACAACCATTACAAGTTGGTAGAGATTTAAGAAAAACATTAGGTATTGATATCATTTATTTTGATTTAGACAAATCAAATATTCGTCCAGATGCTGCCGTTGAATTAGCTAAAATATTGGAAGTCATGAAAGAGTATCCAACTCTTGAAATAGATGTTCGTTCTCATACTGATAGTCGTCAAACTTCAAAATATAATGTAAGCCTATCTGAAAGACGAGCCAAATCAACAATAAAGTGGTTAGTAGAGAATGGAGTAGCGCCAAATCGATTAACAGGCAAAGGGTATGGAGAAACCCAATTATTGAATAGTTGTGCAGATGATATTCCATGCACTGAAGAAGAGCATCAAGCCAATAGAAGAAGTGAGTTTATAATAACAAAACTATAGCTGATTCAACTTTTCGTGAGACAATGTTTCTTTTGAAAAGCAGCTAGAATAGTTTTAAATAGTTTAATAATGATGGTGTGTCTTTTGACGCATCATCATTGTTTTTTAATATATTTAGTGTAATTTAGTTTCATCTTAAGAACAATTTAAAATATGATTATTTAGATTTCAAAATGGCTATTAAAAACACAATATTTAATATAATTAAGTCGCTTTCAATGAATGAGAAAAGATATTTCAAAATTTATTGCAAGCAACATGTGTTAAATGGTCAAAATAAATATGTTTTGTTATTTGATTTAATTGATCAGCAAATTGTTTTTGATAATTCGTCTATTAAAGTAGAATTAAAGAAACATAAATTTTCAACAAATAATTTCTCTTCGGATATTAATTATTTAACCAAAATTCTTTTAAAATGTTTAAATGAATTTCATTCTGAAAAAACATCTGATTTAAGAATGAAACAAAATTTAATCACAATTGAAATTCTATTTTACAAAGGACTTTATGAAGAATGCTTGCATCTAATTTCAAAAACTAAACGAATTAAACTTGCAGAAGAGAATAAAAATTTACTTTCTGATCTTTTAAATTGGGAAAAAAAATGCGTTGGCTATTCCAGGGGATTATTAGGAGCTATTGAAGTAAATAATCAATTGGATATTTATTTTGATGATTTAAAAGAAAAAAAAATCATTACCGATTTATATTATAAAAGTTATAATTATAAAAATATAATAGGAAAAATTTCTATAGAAAATTTAACACTTGAATTTGAAACAGCAGTAATTAAGCCTTTAAATAAAAAACAGTTTGAACTGAAAACGCTTCAATCAAATGTTTTTTATAATTTAATATTTGCTAATTATTACAAGGTTAAAAACGAAAAAGAAAATGAGCTAATTTATTTAAGAAAAGTAATCTCAATTTATGAAGAGAATGAGGAATATAAATTTGAAAATCCACTTGATTTTATATCCATTTACATCAGAATAATTGATATTAACAAAAGAAAAGATTCCCCCGTTTTTTATACCGATTTAGAGAAATTAAAAGGATTTAATTCCATCATTAGTTTGCAAAATAAAGTGGCAGAAGAACGAATTTTCCTTCATTCAAATCAGTTGGAACTAGAACATTTGTTGTACATCAATAAAACCACAGAAGCATTTATACTTCTTGACTTTCTCAAGTCGGCTCTAATGCAGAAAAAATACAACGTTGAGCCTTATTATTTAATTTCTACGTACTATCTTTTTACAGCGGCATATATTTCTATTAAGAATTTCTCCTTGGCTTTAAAATATGCAAATACCATATTAAATGAATATCAATTCAATCAACACCCAAAAGCCTATATTCAAGCAGAATTTTTAAATATTGTAATTCATTACGAACTTAAAAATTATGTTTTGGTATTAAAATTTATTAACCAGTTGCAAAAGAAATACCGCCCAAATTTTAGATTTAGTTATTTTGAATTAGAGATATTAAAGACAATCACTAAAGTATCCAAAAACCCACATATTGTTAATGAAAAAGTAGTGTTTACCAAATTAAAAAACGAAATTTTTGAGAAGTACGAAGAGTCGCAATTGATTTATAATAATTATTTAAAATATATAATTTCTAAAACTTTAATTCAATAATTAGAAATACAATAAAATAAGAGAGGCTGTCAAATTTGACAGCCTCTCTATCATTAATAATTATGTAGGGGAAAAACTTTTAATTATTTTTTAATTAAACGTTGTGATTTAATATTCTCACCTTGTTTAACTATTACATTATAAATACCAGTTGGTAAAGACTCGCCAATTCTAATTGAATTGATGTCCTCTTTATTGAATGTTTTGTTTTCAATATTTCTTCCTTGGATATCATAAACGCTTACTTCAATCATTTCATTGTTGTCGGAAACAACATTTAAAGAGAATGACGACACAGTAGGATTTGGAAATAAAATTACGTTGTAATTTATTACTTTTTCTAATTTTTTTCCTTCTGTTTCTCTATTCCCATTAATCGATCCGTTACATGAAGTCACATTAAATGCTGAAGAAGTAAGGTTACTTCCATCATTTAAAGTAACGGTTACGCTATAACTACCAACTTGATTCACTGAAATTGTAGGTGTAGTTGCTCCATTTGACCATAAATAACTAACAATATTATTGTTGTTTAATAATGATAAAATTGTAGATGAACCATTACAAATTTCATTAAATCCAATAACTACTGAACTATTATTCGCACAATCGTAGTAATTAAAATTAACATCATCAATTAAATTTCCAGCTCCAGCTGAAAATCCTGTTACTCCTTCGATTAGAATTCTAACTTTAGTTTGGTTTAGTGCACTACTATAATTTGCTGTAATTTTCTTCCAAAGATTACGAGTAGCCGTTACATTAAACGAATAAATATTAGAGTTATTTGTTGGGTCAAAAAGGGTTACTTTAATAGATTCATTTGCAACCATACGAGCTCTATACATAAAACTCAATTGTAACGATTTATTAGCTAAAACAGTAACATCTTGGTAAATTTTACCATAAGTACTTCCATTTACTTCAATATACTGACTTCCGTTTGGTACAGGAATACCCAATACATTTTTGTGTACTTCAATTTTGTTATTGTCTGCTAAGTTTGTCCAACTTGGAACAGAAACTATACCCCAAGATGATGTTATTGCTGGGTTTTCAAATGATCCATTAACTAATAGATTGTTTGAAGCCGGGCAATACGTACATACATAAGTAGTAACAACAATTTGTTTTTCAATACTACATCCGTTACTATTTGAAATAGTTACAGAATAAGTACCAGGTGTTGTTACATTAATTGAAGCTGAAGTAGCACCTGTATTCCATAGATAAATACTACCACCTGTTGCAGTTAATGTGTTTGTTGAGCCAGAGCAGAAAGATGTCGCTCCATCAATACCTGCACTAGTTAAGAAGTCACCAACCACAAAAGGAGCAGAAATAATGCTTGTTCCATTTGCAAACGTAACTTTCACAAAATAACTACCTGGTTGATCAACCGTAATAGAAGATGTTGTAGCACTATTTGACCATAAATAACTTACAGCATTTGTAGCGTTAGTTACACTTAGTGTAGCATCATTTTCTTCACAAATATAATTTGAACCAATAATTGTAGCGGTATTCGGACCACAATCTACATAATTTAACATTACATCATCTAAGTAATTTCCACTACCAGGACTTAATGATGTAATAGTTTGGAATCTCACTCTAACAGAAGTTTGATTTGCAGCAGTTACATAATTTCCAGTAATTTTTTTCCAAATTCCGTGAACTGCAGTTACATCAAATGTATATACATTACTATCGTTAGTTGGGTCAGAAAGAGTTACACGTAATTTTTCTATACCAACTGCACTTTCTCTAGCTCTATGCATAAAGCTTAATTCTAAAGATTTGTTTGGTAATACTGTAACATCTTGGTGAATATTTCCTCTTTGATTTGCATTTAATTCAACAAATTGAATACCGTTTGCAGGAGGTGTCCAACAACCAGTGCAATATAAATTCGCACCCATCATTTCAATTTTGTTTCCATCAACTGCATTTGTCCAATAAGGCATTTGTGCAAATCCGTATCGACCTCCATTTGAAGGGTTTTCAAAAGATCCATTTTGTAATAAGTTACCAATAGTAGGACAAGCAAAATTGCAGTAATTTGTATTGATGATTAAAGAAGTTTCCGCTTCACAACCATTTGCATTAGTAACTGTTACCGAGTAAGTTCCACTAGTATTTACCGAAATAGAAGCTGTTGTAGCACCTGTATTCCATAAATATGAAGTTCCTTCTGAAGCAGTTAATGTACTTGTTTCTCCAAAACAGAAACTAGTTCCATTAGAAGAAGTAATAGTTGCAATTAAAGCTTCTGGTTCTGTAATTACTACTGAAGCAGTAGTTTCACATCCATTAGCATCTGTAATTGTAAATTGATGTGGTCCAACAGGTAAACCTAATGGAGAAGGAGAAACAGTATAAGGAGCTGTTCCACCAGTAACATTAACAGTTACATCAGTTGTTCCACCATTACATAAAATAGTTCCTGCAGTAGCAGAAGCTGTTAATGCAGTACCTGTTACATCCCAAGCACAAGAAGTTGTGTTGAATGTTGCAGTTTCGTAACAAGCTAAAGTAGGTTGAGCTGGTTGAGTTCCAGTTACATCCCAAGCACAAGAAGTTGTGTTGAACGTTGCGGTTTCGTAACAAGCTACTGTAGGTTGAGCTGGTTGAGTTCCCGTTACATCCCAAGCACAAGAAGTTGTGTTAAACGTTGCAGTTTCGTAACAAGCTACTGTAGGTTGAGCAGGTTGAGTTCCTGTTACATCCCAAGCACAAGAAGTTGTGTTGAATGTTGCAGTTTCATAACAAGCTACTGTTGGTTGAGCTGGTTGCGTTCCTGTTACATCCCAAGCACAAGAAGTTGTGTTGAATGTAGCAGTTTCATAACAAGCTACTGTTGGTTGAGCCGGTTGCGTTCCTGTTACATCCCAAGCACATGAAGTGGTGTTGAAAGTCGCAGTTTCATAACAAGCTACTGTAGGTTGAGCTGGTTGAGTACCTGTTACATCCCAAGCACAAGAAGTTGTGTTGAATGTAGCAGTTTCATAACAAGCTACTGTTGGTTGAGCCGGTTGCGTTCCTGTTACATCCCAAGCACAAGAAGTAGTGTTGAATGTTGCCGTTTGATAACAAGCTAATGCTGGTTGTGCTGGTTGCGTTCCAGTTACTTCCCAAGCACATGTAGCAGCGTTTAGCGTAGCTGTTTGATAACATGCAATTGTTGGTTGCGCTGGTGCAGCCGTAATGGTAAATGTACTTGTTGTAGTACAAGTTGGAAATGAGGCATTAGGGGTATACGTAATCGTATAATTTCCAGCAGTTGAAGTTGATGGAGTAATTACTCCAGTTGCAGCATCAATTGTTAATCCTGTTGTACTTGTGAAAGTTCCTCCTGCAGGGCTGAATGTAGGTGTAACAGCAGTGCTTGCAGAACAAACTCCAGAATTTGGATATGATAAAGTTGGGTTACAAGTATAACATCCACTTAAAGAAAGAACCATTGTACAAGTAGCATTTGGGCTATTTGGACTTTGGTCACTTACTGTAAAAGTAATGGTATGATTTCCATTTCCTAAAGAACTTAATGAAGTTCCAGGAGCTGGAGATTGAGAAATTGTAAAATCACAATCATCAAAAGCTGCGATTAATGGACGGTAATCTGGTAATGTACCTGAACAAGAAGACAACGTTTGATTTGGTGCACAAGCCGTAATTACTGGTGCATTAGCTTCAGTAGCACAGTTTACTGCAATTGTACATCCTGCAATGGTTGTACCACAACTAGCTGTTGCGTCTGCTGTAGCTGTTAATGAATTACTTCCAGTAGTTAATGTTCCAAATAATGAAAAGTTATTTCCTGTAATTCCATCGCGATTTGCAGTGGCAGAAGCTCCAGAATTAGTAACAATTACTTTTTGAGAAGTATTATTTAAAGTACCTGCAATATAGATATTTTTTGCATCTGAATGAAAATTTGTTAAGTCATTTGCAAATTTACTATTATTAATGGTCAATAATAAAGCACTGTTAGGTTGCACATAAAAATCTAAACCATTGTCAAAATTGTATGCTGGCATATTTGAATTGTCAAAGAAACACGTATCAAATGAAAAAGTACCTACACTTCCTCTTAAAGAAATTGCGGCACCATCATTTGAAGTGTTAGAACTGAACTGGCAAACATAACCAGTTGGATTAGTAGTTGCACAAAAGAAAGCCCCTTGGAATTTACAATTGGTAAAGCTTGCTAATAAATTCACATCTGTACTCGCGGCATAATAATGCCCTCCTCCATTTGTGTTAGCACTAGAATCACCTTGAATGTAATTTCTGTTAAAACACGAGTTAGTTACAGTTAGTTTTCCTGCATTTTGTGCAATAGCACCTCCGGCAATAGCCGAGTTGCCATCAAAAGAAGTATTATCTACAGTCACTACAGAAGTTGTCCCAGAGATTTCAATTGCTCCCCCTTTACCATCTGCATCACGTGATTGTGAAAACGCTGAATTTTTAACGATTAAATTACAAGAATTCACTTTAATTGCTCCTCCCGAAGCCCCATTAAATCCTGAACAACTAAAAAATAAGCCGTCAAATGTTGAGCTTGAACCACTAGATAAATAAATACTTTCTCCCGTAGTAGCATTTCCGAAATTTTTCTTCATTACTACATTGGTCAATTTAAAACCAGTAATGTTGGTATTTACTAACAACACTTGTCCGTTTCCTGATCCTAAGAAAAAGTCATACAATTGTAAGTTTTGAATACTTACGTTGTTTGCGGCAATTGTAGCAAAACGATTATTGGTATGGCTGGTAAAAATAGTATTTCCAGTTCCTGCACCAATAATGGTAATGGCTTTGTTAAAAGTAAACATCATGTTACCTGAACCCGTAAAGGTTCCTTTGTCGACATAAATAATGTCACCAGCAGCAGCAGCTGTAAAAGCAGCGCCTAAAGTTAATTTTGGTGCACTAGCAGATGTTCCTGCGTTAGCATCGTTACCAATAGCGGTTGTGTAAATGTCTCCACTCGTGGAGTTGTCATTTACATACCACTTGGTCTGGGCTTGCATCGCAGAGCTCGCAAGCATTAGGAAACACAAATACTTTGTTTTCCTAATCGTGTCATTCAGACGAGTAAAAATCTCACTCATAAAATAATTGATTTAAAGTTAGTTATTAGGGTTTTAATTAATCCAATTTTGTAAATAATCGAGCAAAAATAAGTTACTTATTATTAGCTAGTTATAAAAAAAAATTGTAAAAATAGTAAGTCAAAAGAAATTTAATAATTCATAATATATTTATTATGAATATTTTAAGTATAAAAAAGAATAATTTTTTATTGTAAGTCAGAGCAAAAAAATTATTTAAAATATAGACAAAAATCTACAATTATCAACGGTTTTTTGGCAGCTACAACAGCATAATTTATTGATAATGAATAAAATATAACTTAAAAATAGGTATCAATAATTATAAAGTACTAATTAAAGACCATAAAAAATTCCTAATTACTTAGTTTATAAGTGATTAGGAATATTTTTTGTGGTACCTCCAGGGATCGAACCAGGGACACATGGATTTTCAGTCCATTGCTCTACCATCTGAGCTAAGGTACCTTGCGATTTTTAGGTACTGCTACCTTTTCATTGCGGGTGCAAATATAGAATCTATTTTATATAATCCAAAACAATTTTTAAAAAAAATCAATTTGTATATTTGCCAAACTAAAAACCATGATATGCTTTTAACTATTGATGTTGGGAATTCTAGAATTAAAGCGGCTGTATTTGAAGAAGATACCCTAGTAGAATTGTTTATTATGGGTGAAAATGATGCCGTTCTTATTTTTTCTGAAATTTTCATAAAATATCCAAAAATTAAAAGTGCCATCTTCTCATCAGTTGGGAAATTAGACGCTGAAGTTTTGGATACCTTACAAAAGCATGTTGAACTACAAATTATAAATCATACTATAAAATTACCTTTTACGAATAACTACACCACACCAAAAACCCTTGGTATAGACCGTATGGTACTTGCTGCCGGAGCAACATTAAAGTATCCCAAGAAAAATAGGTTAGTTATTGATGTTGGAACCTGTGTTACTTATGATTTTATTGATCAGGAAAATAACTATTTAGGAGGAGCAATTTCGCCAGGTATCGCGTTACGGTATAAAAGTTTAAATGATTATACTCAAAACCTACCTTTATTAGAATTAAATAGTACTGAAACTTTCATAGGAAATTCAACCGAAAATTCAATTCATAGCGGTGTTATCAATGGATTAACCTATGAAATTGAGGGCTTTATTTCCCAATATTTTCATAAATATCAGGATTTAACAGTAATTTTAACAGGAGGAGACGCAGAATTTTTGGCTAAAAGATTAAAAAGCACCATATTTGCCAATTCAAATTTCTTACTAGAAAGTTTACGTCTTTTATCAACTTATATAAATCAAAATGATTAAAAAAATTTCTGCGTTAGTACTACTACTAATTTCTTCAATTTCTTGGGCTCAAGACAATACGGCATCTCCTTATTCATATTATGGCTTAGGCGAAATCAAGTTTAAAGGAACTCACGACGTAAGAGCAATGGGTGGAGTTAGTATTTTTAATGATAGTATTCAATTGAATATAGCAAATCCGGCTTCTTTCTCAAAATTAAAAACTACTGCATTTACCATTGGAGCAAATTCATCTTTTTCAAAATTTAATACAAACGAAGTTACCGAAAAAGCACAACGCACAAATATTGATTATTTAGCCATTGGTTTTCCGTATGGTAAATTTGGATTTACTTTCGGAATAATGCCCTATTCGGCTGTTGGTTTTAAAATAGCAAACACAGCTACTCAAACTGACAATACAGAACGAAGTATTTTGAATTTAGGAAATGGAAATATTAATAAACTTTATTTTGGAGCGGCATATACTATCACAAAAAAATTAAGTGTTGGTTTTGATCTGGGATATAATTTTGGAGATATTACCACAGAATATGTAGAGTCTATTTATTCTCCTTTAGTTTTACAATTGCGTAGTAGAGAAAAAAACAATTCCAAAATCAGTGGAATTTCTTTAAATACAGGGTTTTTGTATAAAACTAAAATCAATTCAAAATTAGATTTAAATGCTGGTCTAACGTATCATCCTGAAGTAACATTGAGTTCTGAGAATGAGCGAAAAATAGCGACCATTATTTATAATATTAATGGAGCAGAATTAATAAGTGAGGAAAATACCATTCCTGTTAATGACACCAAATTAAAAATCCCAAC
>NZ_JBIIWV010000183.1:0-3936 GCF_044338735.1 Flavobacterium sp.
TTTACTTCTTTTATTTGTTTTCGCAACTAATTATGCGCAGCAATTACCGCCCATTGTAAAATATTCAAAAGATATTTATAATGCAGGAATTCAAAACTGGATGATTTCTCAGGATAATCAAAGGTTTATGTATTTTGCGAATAACGAAGGCTTACTAGAGTATAACGGTTCAAAATGGATTTTATATCCTTCTCCAAATGAAACCATCATTCGCTCTGTAAAATGCATCAACGATAAAATATATACGGGTGCTTTTATGGAATTTGGCTATTGGCAAAGAGCAGCAAATGGCGAATTATTTTATACTTCATTGAGTAATTCTATAAAGTCTAAAATTAAAGATGATGAGCAATTTTGGGGTATTTTTCCTTTTGATAATTATATTCTTTTTCAATCGTTAGAAAAAATTTATGTTTACAATACAAAAACTAAATCGTTTAGTATAATAGAACCTAACAGTACTATTAACAAGGCATTTAAAACTTCAAATGGTATTTATTATCAAACTTCAAACGGCTTATATGAAATAGATCAAGGAAAGGGAAAACTATTTTTAAGCAATGCGATTATTAATAATAATAAACTCATAAATATTTTTGAAACCTCTGAGGGAATGTTATTAGTTACCCAAAAGCAAGGTATTTTTAAATACAAAAATGGAGTATTTTCTAATTTTCAGACTACCATTGACAATGATATAAAACAGACCAATATATACAGCAGCTATATGTTATCTGACGAAAGTATAGCATTAGGTTCTATATCAAATGGTATATTTATTTTATCTAAAGAAGGTAGAAAGTTATATCATATTACTCAAAACTCGGGATTGAGTAATAATACAGCGCTCTCGCTTTATGAAGATCTAGATAAAAATTTATGGATTGGACTGGATAATGGCATTAATTGTATTAACTTGAATTCGCCAATTAATAGTTATTTAGATAACACGGGTATTTTAGGTGCAATTTATACTTCGGTTACACACAATAATAAATTATACATTGGAACCAATCAAGGACTATTTTTTAAAGACTTAAATGCTACAGATAAATTTGAGTTTGTTCAAAACACTAAAGGTCAAGTTTGGTCACTATATTCTTTTCAAAACACGCTTTTTTGCGGACATGATTCGGGTACTTTTATTGTTAATGGCGCTAACGCAAACCTTATTTTTTCTGGCTCTGGAACATGGAAGTTTGAACCTTATTTGAACGGTACAAATTATATGTTGCAAGGAAATTATAATGGAATTTCTGTATTGGAAAAAAAGAACAATTCATGGATTTATAAAAACAAGATTGCGGGTTTTAATTATTCTTCCAAACATTTTGAGATTATAAACAACAATAAGATTTATGTAAGTCACGAATATAAAGGCATTTATAAATTTAGTATTGATAAATCAGTATCGAAAGCAACTGGAATATTTAAATTTAAAAGTCCCGCAAAAGGCAAGAATGCAACTTTAGTTAAATACAACAACTTCATTTACTATGCATCAAAAAATGGGGTGTTTAAACTTAATACTAAAACCAATCAATTTATTAAAGATGAATCATTGAGTACTATGTTTCATAATGATGAGTATGTTACAGGAAAAATGATTGTAGATAAGTCTAATAAATTATGGTTTTTTACTAAAAACTACATTCATTACTATTCGTCAGGAAAATTATCTTCAGAATTAAAAAGGAATAGTTTGCCCATTCCTTCTTCCATGACAAATTCAATGCCGGGTTATGAAAATATTTTCCAATTGAGCGCTACTAATTATCTGATAGGAACAACAGATGGTTTTTATATATTGAAAAACAACGATTTTAAGTTTACTAATTACAAAGTTTCATTAATCCGAATTTCTAATACGGTTGTTAATTCAAAACCAATTAATATTTCTATTACAGATGAAACTAGTCTTTCTCATGATCAAAATAATCTAACATTTCATTATACAGTTCCCGAGTACGATAAGTATATCAATGCAGAATACCAGTATAAATTAGACGGATTAAATGATGAGTGGAGTGATTGGTCTTTTAATTCACAAGTAGTCTTCGAAAATTTACTAGCGGGTGATTATACTTTTAGCGTAAGGGCTAAAGTAGCAAATTCCTTAACGGATAATATTGCAACGTATTCATTTGTTATTAAAAAACCATGGTATGCAAATACTTTGGCTAAGTTGTTTTATTTATTTTTATTGATTTTTATTGGGTATTATATTCACAAATTTTATACTCAATATCATGAAGAAAGACATCAGAAAATTATTACTGAAAATAACATTTTGTTAGAACTTAAAGAATTAGAAAACGAACAAAAAATAATGAAAATTAAAAATGAGCAGTTAATTCAAGATGTCGACAAAAAGAGCAAAGAATTAGCTGTTTCTACAATGAATTTAATTAAGAAAACAGAACTTCTTAATATTATTAAAGGAGATCTTAAGAGCTCTACTGATAGTTCTACAAATAGAAGCATAAAAGCTGTTATATCTACTATTAATAGAAATGTTAACGAGGAAAATACTTGGAATGTTTTTAAAGAAGCTTTTGATAGTGCCGATAATAATTTCTTGAAAAAAGTAAAAGAAAGTCATCCTGCTTTAACTCCAAATGATTTACGATTATGTGCTTATCTTCGTTTGAATTTATCTTCCAAAGAAATTGCGCCGCTTTTAAATATCTCTGTAAGAAGTATCGAGATCAAACGCTATCGTTTGCGTAAAAAAATGAATTTACCTCACGAAATGGGATTAGTAGAATATTTATTAGCGATATAATTATTGTTGTAATCGATAATTAAACTATACATTACCTTATCATTATTGTTTTTTTAAAACCTACTTTAACTATAATTAATTTATTAAAAACCTATATTTTATTATGCTTTCAGCGTTTTATATAGTTGATTTTGCTTTAATTTTATTTTGTTGAGGTTAATTTTATTTTAAGTAACCATAATAATACTATTTTTATGTTTCAATAATTTTGAATTTTAATTAACAAAAACCAATTACACAAATGAAAAAAATTTTTCTATTATTAATTTTTTCTTATTCATTTACAAGCTTTGCTCAAGCTGATAAAGTTATTGTTGAAAACAACAATGTTCAGATGAAGCTTAAAGTCAATGGAAAAGATTTTATAGTCAATGGAATGAACTGGGATTACTTTCCAATAGGAACTAATTATTCTTACAGTTTATGGAATCAACCAGAAGATTTTATTAAAAAAGCATTGGATGATGAAATGGGATTGTTAAAAAATATGGGTGTTAATACTATACGTGTTTACTCAGGAATTCCAAAGCAATGGATAGAATATATTCATGATAATTTTGGCATTTATACGATGCTTAATCATTCTTTTGGAAGATATGGTTTAACTATAGATGGTGTTTGGAAACCAAATACGGAATATTCAGATGCTAAAACAAAAGCACTTTTATTGAAAGAAGTTACACAAATGGCTTCGGATTATAAAGATACAAGAGGATTACTCTTATTCTTGTTAGGAAACGAAAACAATTATGGTTTGTTTTGGGATGGTGCTGAAACAGAAAATATTCCCGTTAAGGATCGCAAATCAACAATTCGAGCTCGTGCAATGTATAAATTGTTCAATGAAGCGGTCGTAAAAATGAAAGCGATTGATGCAAATCATCCAATGGCTATTTGTAATGGTGATTTATTATTTTTAGATATTGTTAATGATGAATGTAAGGATGTTGATATATATGGAACTAATGTATATAGAGGTGCTTCTTTTGGTGATTTATTTGATCGCGTAAAAAAAGAATACGGTAAACCTGTTTTATTTACTGAATTTGGTTCTGATGCTTTTAATGTTTTATCTAATAGTGAAGATCAAAATGCACAAGCTTTTTATTTGAAAAGTAATTGGAAAGAAATATATGAGAATGTTTCAGGAG
>NZ_JBIIWV010000054.1:0-13328 GCF_044338735.1 Flavobacterium sp.
AGCAGACAAAAATCAATCTGAAATTATCGGGTCGGTAAATTTTAAAAATCTTTTTGGAAAAGGAAATCAAACCTTTTATATGAAAGGAAATTTTGATAGAATAGCTACTGATTACAATCAAGTTGTTCGAGTATTGCCAAGAGTATTAGGTAAAAATTTACCAACAATGCTTTCGAAATTTGGAAAAATAAATTTGGCTGGAGCCATAGAATTGACACAAAAATACATCAATGCAGACGTTTATTTACTTTCAAAGTTAGGAGAGTTAGAGAGCAATTTTTCAATGCAAAATATTGACGAAATTGATAAAGCAGCTTATCAGGGTACGATTCAACTGGCAAATTTTGATTTAGGCTCACTTCTTAATGAAAAAACATTGGGTAGAACAACACTTAATTTAGAAATTGATGGAAGTGGTTTCACTCAAAAACTGCTCAACACAAAGCTGAAAGGAACTATAGATAAGTTGTATTTCAATGGCTATAATTACCAATCGATAACTGTTGATGGTAGCATGAAAATGCCATGTTTTAAAGGCTATTTCAATAGTAATGATGCTAATTTAAAAATGGATTTTGATGGTGTTGTAGATTTAAGTAAAAGTGCTAATAATTATGATTTTAAAGCGCAAATTGATTATGCGGATTTATATTTATTAAATTTTTATAAGAAAGATACTACCTCGATTTTTAGAGGTAAAATAGATTTTAAAGCATTTGGAGGATCAGTTGACGATTTGACTGGAGCTTTAAAAATACACGATATTTCTTATCAAAATAGTAAAAATTCGTATTTATTTGAAGATTTTGATATCACTTCTTCCTTTGATCAAGATAAGGTTAGAACGATCACAATGAATTCTCCTGATATTATGAGTGGCCAAATTATTGGAAAATATAAGGTTAAAGAAGTTCAAAAAATAGTGGAGAATGCATTAGGAAGTTTGTATGCTAATTATTCGCCCAATAAATTAGCCAAAAATCAATTCTTATCCTTTGATTTTAAACTATATGATAAGATTGTTGAAGTTTTTATTCCAGATGTTTCTATTTCCGAAAATACCAGATTTAAAGGGCAAATTAATGCAGATGCTGGAAAATTTGAATTAGATTTTATTTCTCCCACAATTATTGCTTACGAGAATCAAATTAAAAATATAAAAATAGATATTGATAATAAAAACCCAATTTATAATACGTTTATCTCGGTAGATACCATTAAAAATAAAAATTATAAAATTGCCGATTTTAACTTAATTAACGTGACTCTTAATGACACATTATTTGTTCGCTCTGAATTTAAAGGAGGTGATCAAAGTCTAGATAAATTTGATATAAATTTATATCACACTATTAATCAGGATAAACAATCGATTTTAGGTTTTAAAAAGTCAGAGATAAAATTCAAAGAGTATACTTGGTTTATCAATGAAAATGAAACAAATGATAATAAAATAATTTTCGATAAATTTTTGAACAATTTTGATTTTCAAAAAATAAGTCTTTCGCACAATGATCAAAAAATGGATTTTTTTGGCACCATGCGAGATTCAACCTATAAAGACTTTCAACTGACATTTAATGATGTTGATTTAAAAAAAGTTACTCCTAATATCGATAGTCTTTCTTTTAGCGGAAAAATAAACGGTAATATCAAATATAAACAAGATAAAAACAACTATGATCCTCAATCCAGTATTACTATTGACAGTTTAGGAATAAATAAAATACTTATTGGAAATCTTGATTTTAACATTGATGGAAATGATAAATTTAATCAATTTAAGGTTAATTCTGCGATTACAAAAAATGGAGCAGATCGTTTTTTCCTAAACGGAATTGTGAATTTTGTTGGAGATCAATCAAGTTTAGAATTGGATGCCGGATTTAATGAATTTGATTTAGCGCCATTCGGACCTTTATTAGGAAGTGTTTTATCTGATGTTCGTGGTTCAGCAAACGGAAGAGCCACTATTGCAGGTGCTTTAACAAAGCCTGAAATAGATGGTCGTTTGTATTTAAATGATGCAGGAATGCGTGTTCCTTACTTAAATGTTGATTATGCTTTTGAAAAAAATGCAATTGTCGACATCACAGAACATCAATTTAGTTTGCGAAAGATAGAAGTAACAGACACTAAATACAAAACTAAAGGAATCTTAGATGGAACGATTCGTCATGAAGCATTAGACAATTGGCAATTAGATTTGCATTTAAATTCAAATAATATTTTAGCATTAGACACACCTGATTCTGATGGAGCGTATTATTACGGAACTGCATTTATGAATGGTTCTGCAAGTATAACAGGAGCGGTTAATGCTTTAAACATTGAAGTTACTGGTAAGTCTGAAAAGGGCACTACTATTAAAATTCCTGTGAATGATGACGAGGAATTAGGTGATAATTCATTTATCAAATTCATGACTAAAGCCGAATTTCAAAAAATTAAAACAGGAAAAGTAATCGAGAAAAATAAATATCAAGGAATTGAATTGGCTTTGCGTTTTGATATTGATCAAAATGCTGAAATTGAAATTATACTTAACAAAGAATCAGGTCACGCCATGAAAGGAAGAGGTGTAGGGTCTATGTTTATGGAAATAAATACCTTAGGTAAATTTCAAATGAATGGTGATTTTATTGTACAAGAAGGACAATATAATTTTAAATATGGCGGTTTAATTGATAAAAAGTTTAATGTTGAAAAAGGTGGTACCATTCGATGGGATGGCGAACCAATGAATGCAGTTTTAGATCTAGAAGCAACCTACAAGACTACTGCAAATCCTGCTGTTTTGTTAGAGAGCGCTTCCTTTAACAGAAAAGTTGATACTAATGTTTCAATTTTATTGAATGGAAATTTAAGTAATCCGCAACCCGATTTTAACATCAATTTCCCAACGGTGAGTTCCGTTTTAAAAAGCGAAATTGAGTATAAATTACAAGACAAAGATGCCAGACAAACTCAAGCTTTTGCACTACTTTCTACTGGTTCGTTTGTAACTGCTGAAACTGCTGGTAATGCTGCATATGGGCCACTTTTTGAACGAGCAGGTTCGTTGATAAATGGTTTGTTTGCAGATGAAGATAGTAAATTACAATTAGGGTTTGATTATTCTCAAGGAGACAGGTTAACTGAAATTTCTGATAGAGTTGGTGTTACCCTTAGTACTCGTATTAATGACAGAATTTCAATCAATGGAAAAGTTGGGGTGCCAGTCGGGGGATTAACTGAATCAGTGGTTGTGGGTAATGTAGAAATTCAAATGCAATTAAATGAAGATGGTACACTTAGTGCTCATGTGTTTAATAGAGAAAATAACATCAATTATATTGGAGAAGGAATCGGTTATACCCAAGGATTAGGACTTACTTATAATGTTGAGTTCAATACTTTTAAAGAAATGATTCGTAAGATTTTTACCAAAAAGACTTTAATCAAAAAGACAACGAATTCAAGCAACGAAATTCCTGATTCCGAAGACATACCAACAGAATTTTTAGACTACATAAACGATCGAAAAGATAAAAAATCAGAAGGTGCTAAAGAAGTAATTAATAAAGTTCCCGAAATTGACTAATTCTTTAATTTTTAGCATAAGAAATAAAAAGTTATTAACGAAAACGTTTGAATTTGCCACTATAATTAAATAGTTAGCAAAATAATCTTCGTTTTGTAAATTCCTTTATTAATTTTACAAATAATACCGTAAAAAATATGTCAACAGCTATTAAAAAAATTGGAGTTTTAACTTCAGGCGGAGATTCGCCGGGAATGAATGCAGCTATTAGAGCTGTTGTTCGTGCTTGTGCTTATTATAATATTGAGTGTGTTGGAATCTACCGCGGTTATCAAGGGATGATTGAAGGCGATTTTAAACCTATGGGACCCCGAGATGTGAAAAACATTATCAATAAAGGTGGAACTATTTTAAAAACAGCGCGTTCAAAAGACTTTATGACTGTTGAAGGTAGAAAAAAAGCATACAATAATTTAAAAGCCAATGGAGTAGATTCACTTGTTGTTATTGGTGGAGATGGAACGTTTACAGGTGCTGAAAAGTTTAATGAAGAATTTGGTTTTTCTGTAATTGGAATTCCAGGTACAATTGATAATGATATTTTTGGAACCAGTCATACTTTAGGATATGATACCGCATTGAATACAGTTGTGGATTGTATTGATAAAATTCGTGATACAGCCAATTCTCATAATCGTTTATTCTTTGTAGAAGTAATGGGAAGAGATGCCGGACACATTGCGTTAAACGCAGGGATAGGAGCAGGAGCAGAGGAAATTTTAATTCCAGAAGAAGCTTTTGGTTTAGACAGATTGGTAGATTCTTTGAAAAAAAGTAAAGAATCAGGAAAAACATCAAGTATTGTAGTGGTTTCTGAAGGGGATAAAATAGGTAAAAACGTTTTTGAACTTAAAGATTATATAGAAGAAAACATGCCAGAATATGACGTACGTGTTTCGGTGCTCGGACATATGCAAAGAGGAGGATCACCTTCTTGTTTTGATAGGGTTTTAGCTTCTAGATTAGGAGTAAAAGCAGTTGAAAGTTTATTAGAAGGTAAATCTAATTATATGGTTGGAATACAATACGACAAAATTTGTCTAACACCATTAGAACAAGCCATCAAAGGACAAAGTGAAATAGATTTAGAACTTGTAAAAGTTTCAGATATTGTGTCATCGTAAAGAAAGTAAAAAGTAAAAAGTAAAGAGTAAAGAGTGCCTTTCAACTCAATTAACTAAAGGATTCCAAAAGGAATCAAATATATAAAAGAACATGTCAACAGTAAAAATAGGAATTAACGGATTTGGTAGAATTGGAAGAATTGTTTTTAGAGAAACATACAACAGAGAAAATGTAGAAGTTGTAGCCATTAACGATTTATTAGATGTAGATCATTTGGCCTATTTATTAAAATATGATTCTGTTCACGGACGTTTTGCTGGAAAAGTAGAAGTTAAAGACGGAAAATTATACGTTAACGATAAATATATTCGTGTAACTGCAGAAAGAGATCCAGCTCAAATTAAATGGGATGAATCAGGAGTAAACGCTGATGTAGTAGCAGAATGTACTGGTTTTTTTACAACTAAAGAAACAGCAAATGCTCATATAGTAGGTGGTGCAAAAAAAGTAATTATTTCAGCACCTTCAGCAGACGCGCCAATGTTTGTAATGGGTGTAAATCATGAAAAAGCAACTGTTGCAGATACTGTAGTTTCTAATGCGTCATGTACTACCAATTGTTTAGCTCCTTTAGCAAAAGTAATTCACGATAATTTCGAAATTGTTGAAGGATTAATGACAACAGTTCATGCATCTACTTCCACTCAAATGGTAGCAGACGGTCCTTCAAGAAAAGATTGGAGAGGTGGTCGTGCGGCTTCAGTAAATATTATTCCATCTTCAACAGGTGCTGCAAAAGCAGTAGGACAAGTGATTCCAGATTTAAATGGAAAATTAACAGGAATGTCTATGCGTGTGCCAACGGTTGATGTTTCTGTGGTAGATTTAACAGTTAAATTAGCTAAAGAAACTACTTACGCGGAAATTATGAGTGTATTGAAACACGCTTCAGAAACTTCTATGAAAGGTATTTTAGGATATACAGAAGATTTAGTAGTATCTCAAGATTTCGTTTCAGATACTCGTACTTCTATTGTAGATGCAAATGCTGGAATTGGTTTAAATTCAACTTTCTTTAAATTGGTTTCTTGGTACGATAACGAATACGGATATTCTTCTAAATTAATCGATTTGGCAGTACATATCAATGCTATAAAATAAAAATAAAATAAATATTTGAGTAGAGAATAGAACTCAAAAATCTATTCTCTATGCTCTATACTCTATATTCTAAAAACCATGAAATTATTAGTTGACAGTGGATCTACAAAAGCAGATTGGATTGCTATTGATGATAACGGAAAAGTATTATTTACTACACAATCATTAGGATTAAATCCAGAAGTCTTAAATAAAGACGAAATCATTCATCGCCTAGATGATAAATTTGATATTAAGCATAACAAAGACAAAGCAACACATTTGTTTTTTTATGGAGCTGGTTGTGGAACCGATCGAATGAAAAATTTCCTAACCGAAGTATTTCAAAACTATTTTAAAAACGCAACAGTGGTTGTGCATGAAGACACCTATGCTGCTGTTTATGCTACAACACCAAAAGATACCGAAGCTATTGTATGTATATTAGGCACAGGTTCAAATTGCAGTTATTATGATGGAAAAATATTACATCAAAAAGTACAATCTCTTGGTTACATAGCTATGGATGATTGTTCAGGAAATCGCTTTGGGCGTCATTTATTGAGAGGTTACTATTTTAATAAAATGCCGAAAGACTTAGCGCAAGAATTTCATGAAGAATATAATGTTGATGCCGATTATATTAAGCATAATTTATATAAAGAACCAAATCCCAATGCCTATTTAGCTACTTTTGCTAAGTTTTTAATTAAACATAAAGACACTGATTTTTGTAAAAAATACATCCAATTAGAAATGGAAGATTTTGTTGAAAATTATGTAGAACAATTTGAAAATTGCAAAGAGGTTCCTGTACATTTTGTGGGTTCAATTGCTTTTTATTTAAAAGATGAATTGACGGCTGTGTTAGTAAAAAGAGGTATTACCATAGGAAATGTTTTAAGAAGACCTATTGACGGACTAATTGCTTACCACATTTTAAATAAATAAATACAAATGGTTATCAAATATTCCCAAAGCACGTAAAATGTTTTGGAATTTTTTTATTTAGTATCTTTGTACTAAATTAAATTACTATGGAAATTGCAATCATAGCACACGATGGAAAAAAGGCCGACATGGTTCAGTTCTTAAATAAGAATAAAGAGATATTATTAAACGAGAAAATAAAAATTATAGCTACTGGAACTACTGGTAGCAAGGCAGAAGCAGCAGGATTTAAAGTTAAAAAAATGCTCTCTGGACCATTAGGTGGCGATGCTCAAATTGCAGCTCGTGTTGCGGAGGGTAAAACTAAAATGGTCTTGTTTTTTAAAGATCCAAATTCTAGTCATCCACATGAAGCCGATATTAATATGCTTATCAGAATATGTGATGTGCACAATATACCTTTGGCTACTAATGAATCAACTGCTCAGTTACTATTATTAGGATTGAATGAATAGCTCTCAATGTGATTCCCCGATAAGATAAATTTATATGTTTTAAAATAATATAGTATATTGCATCCCTACTTTTTAACTACTTTTGTAGTATTAAGTGTTAAATTTACCCTATGCATCAAAATCAAAAATGCAATTTTACAACAGAAGATGTTGATTTAATCCATTTCAAATCATCAATTGAAGCTTCATTAAAGTTCATAATGGGGCAATGCGGAATAGTACTTGCTTATGCATCACTTCAATTTGATAATCATTCGACTCAAATTACACTTGGTGATTTTAATTTTGATTTAATTTCAGATTATTTAAAATCACATCATAAAACCATCAACAAAAAAAGTATTTCTACTAATGTAGAATCAATAAAAATTGATTCGTTTACTACAGTTTATATACTATCAGAAATTCCATTACATTCAAATGATAGCAATTATTCTGGAATCGTATATTTTTTAGGATATGAAAACCAAATACTTACTGAAGAAAAAATAAAATTAATAGAGTTTGGTAAGTTGCAAATTGAAACCCTTGCTAATTTATTTTATCAGAATAAGGCGCTACACAGAATAATAAAATCACAAGAGGAAAAGTTCGACTTATTTTCTGAAGATACATTGAAAATAAATAACGAACGTTTCATTTATGCCAGTGAAGCTACTTCTGATGCTTTGTGGGATTGGAATATAATTACCAATGAGATATTTGTAGGTGAAAGTTATTCATTGTTATTTGGTTATCAATTTGAAAACAATATTTTACCTGGTCCATTTTGTGAAGGTTTAGTTCATCCAGACGATAAGCAGCAATATGAAGATTCAATAGATGTAGCAATTGAAAATGGTAACTCAAAATGGGCACATGAATACAGATACCTAAAAGCTTGCGGTACTTATGCTTATGTGAGTGATAAAGCAATTATAATTAGAGATGACAAGGGTGAAGCCATTAGAATGATTGGTGCGATGCAGGATATTACTCAGGAAAAATTATTGAAAGATGAGTTGTTGCAAAGTGAAGAGCGTTTCAAAGGAGCCTTCAATCATTCCTCTTTAGGAATGGCATTAGTAAATTATGAAAATAAATGGATTGAGGTTAATGATAGAATGTGTGAAATTTTAGGTTATACACGTGAAGAATTCAAGCAGCTTACCTTTATTGATATCACTTATAAAGAAGACTTAGCAGCTGATTTAGCTTTTAAAAATCAAATGCTAAATGGTGAAATACCAAGTTTCAATATGGAGAAAAGGTATATTCATAAAAATAAATCATTAGTATGGGTTCATTTATCAGTTTCAGCGGTTAAGAATAGTTTGGGCGAAATACAACATTATGTAGCTCAAATAATTGATATTTCTGAGCGAAAACGAATGGAAGAGGAAAATCGATTATTAATTGAAGAAAAAAATCGAAATAAAGCCTTGCAATTAATTGAGGCAAAAAATTGGTATCGATTGCTTGCAGATAATACAATTGATTTAGTTTGCTTGCACAATTTAGATGCCACTTTTAAGTATGTTTCACCTTCAATTCAAACGTTATTAGGATATGACCCAGAAGAATTGATTGGAAAATTTCCTGAAAATTATGTTCATCCAGAAGATTTAAAAAAATTTAAAAAACGAATTGGTTCTATAGTAAAAGATAAAGAACTATTTTCTGAACAAGTTCGATTGAGAAATAGTAAAGGAGAATATATTTGGTTTGAAACCAATGCTTCTTTGGTATATGAAAATAAAATTCCTGTTAGTTTTCAGTCGAGTACAAGAGATATCACCCAACGAAAAAAAGCAGAACAAATCATTGAAGATACCTTACTTCAAGAACGTCAATTGAATGAATTGCGAACAAACTTAGTGTCTACGATATCGCATGAGTTCAGAACACCTATGACCACAATTAGAACAAGTGCCGAACTTATTACTATGTATTTGCAAAATAGTAAATTCAATGAAGCACCTCAAATAGAAAAACGCGTTAAAACAATTACTGCAGAAATAGATCGTATTGTTGAATTAATGGATGCTGTATTGACCATCTCAAAAGATGATGCAGGCAAAACAAGTTATAATCCTATTGTTTGTAATTTAAATGAAATATGCAAAGAAGTTATTGAAACCAGCTTTAATAATCAAAAAGATAATCGAAATGTAGATGTTTTATTTAAAAGTAATAAGGTTGAAATTTTTGCAGATATTAATTTAATAAAATATACGCTTTTTAATGTTTTAAGCAACGCATTCAAATATTCTGAAGGATGTGGCAATGTTCAGTTAAACTTATTTATAGTTGATAATTTTGTTCAAATTGATGTAATTGATAATGGAATTGGAATACCAAAAGAAGAGCAATCTAAGTTATTTAATACCTTTTATAGAGCTAGTAATTCAAACGGTATTCAAGGAACAGGATTAGGTTTATATATCATTAAAATGTTTACAAAGAAAAATTCAGGTAGGGTTTATCTTGAAAGTGAACTCGGTAAAGGAACAAAAGTTACATTAAGATTTCCATTGTATAAAAATTAATTATATGACAAAAGTTTTAATTATTGATGATGAGGTTAATTTAAGAGAAACCATTGCAGAAATGTTATCGTATACAGGATATCATGTGTGTTTAGCAAAAGATGGAATTGAAGGATTAACAAAAGTGGTTGAATTTCAGCCAAATATCATTATTTGCGATGTAATGATGCCTGAACTAGATGGTTACGGATTTGTTGAACAACATAAAAATTCAAATTATTCAAATGTTCCGGTGGTTTTATTAACGGCAAAAGTAGAGCAAAAAGACGAAGAATATGGTTTAAGTCTTGGGGTTAAAGCATACATCAGAAAACCATTTACCTTCAAAGATTTAGAAGAAAAAATAATCTTTTACGCCGATAAGGTATAAGTTTATCAAAAGGGCGCATTTTTTTGAATAGTGATTTCTTCCTTAGATATTGGATGCAAAAATGTAATTTGTTCCGCATGTAAAAATAATCGTTCGTTTTTTAAACCATAAAGATCATCTCCAACAATAGGCGTTTTTAAACCGAGTTCATGAGAGGAATGAACCCTAAGTTGGTGTGTTCTTCCCGTTATCGGATAAAAATAAACGCGCGTTTTATTATCCTTAATTTCAATTACTTCCCATTTCGTTTGTGCTTGTTTTCCGTGTTCATAGCACACCAATTGTCTTGGTCGGTCATCTAAATCAACCCGAAGCGGTAAATCAATATAACCTGCTTTTTCATCTAAAATACCATCTAATAAAGCTACATAGCGTTTTTTAATGGTTCGTTTTATAAACTGACTTTGTAATTTTACATAGGTTTCTTCATCTTTAGCAATTAACATTAATCCCGAAGTTGACATGTCTAAACGATGTACTATTAATGGACCAGTAGCCTTTGGATATAATTCTTTTACTCTTTGATAAACCGAATCACTAATAATTTTTCCCGGAACCGATAAAAATTCGGCGGGTTTATTTATTATCGCTAAAACTTCATCTTCATAAACAATTTCAATATCTTTTCCTTCCGCTGGATTTTCTTGAAACGGATTTGCTTCCATTTCTAGACCTTTCAGCATGTGCGAAAGTAATATAGGCTCGCATTTACTTTTACAAGCTGGATAAAATTGTTTGTGTTTTCTAATTTCCGATTTTGGCGATTGTCCCCACCAAAATTCAGCTATCGCAATTGGTTTCAATTTATGTTCGAAAGCGTAATGCAATAATTTAGGTGCAGCGCATTCTCCGGCACCAGCTGGTGGATTATTATTGAAGATTTCTCCAATGCTTTTCCGTTCGCCAAATTGATTTAAAAACGAATATTCTGCAAATAATTTTTGTTGTAAAGCGCCCGATTTTTGTTTGCGTTCATCTTTTAGTTGGTTAATCTCGTTTAAAAGTAAATTGAATTCATTTTGTACATTTTCAAGTTGAAAATTCCAATATTTTGTCATTTTCTTGAGCAAAATGCTTTCTTTTTTGCTTTCTTCTGAAAGTGTTGTTGCTAAAAGTTCAATTTCAGCTGAAGATAAATTTTCAAATGAATTACGTTTTTCATCGCGTTCGATCTTAAGTTTTTTGATTGTATCTTTCTGATTTTGAATATCTGAAATGGCTTCGTTTTTTGTAGTTTCTAATTGAATATTCTTGTTTTGTAATTCGTCTGAATGTTCTAAAATTTCAATTTGACGATTTATTGCATTTAATACTTCTTCTTCTTTTCTAAAAAAACCGTTTTCTTGCAACATATCAAAAATCGTTGGAACAAAATAAGAATGGTGATTTTCACCAGCTAATTTTCCTGAAAACGCCCATAAATAGCCTAATTCTCCCTCTTGATTTTGACACACTAAAACGCCAAACATTTTACCAATCGCCAAACCTTCCTGATGTTCGTTCAATCCAAAATTATGTTCAAAATCAGTTTGTGTTTCTAAATACCCTTGTAATTCGTTAGCTGCAATGATGCTTAACTCATGCGGTTCATAATAAAAAGGAAACGTGAATTTTTCGGGCAATGAAATACCTGAAATATTGATTTTGAAAGACTGGAAAACGTTATTTTGCATTATTAAATTAAACCTGAATCACACCCAAGTTAAATTGCTTCTCAATAGGAGCGTGGTTAGCGGCTTCAATTCCCATAGAAATCCAAGTTCTAGTTTCTAATGGATCAATTATAGCGTCTGTCCATAATCGTGCAGCTGCGTAATAAGGAGAAACTTGTTCGTCATAACGTGCTTTAATTTGATCAAAAAGTTGTTTTTCTTTAACTTCATCTATAACTTCACCTTTTGCTTTTAAGGAAGAAGCTTCAATTTGAGCCAATACTTTTGCAGCTTGAGTACCACCCATAACGGCTAATTCTGCACTTGGCCAAGCAAAGATTAATCTTGGATCATAGGCTTTTCCACACATGGCATAATTTCCTGCTCCGTATGAATTTCCAATAATAACTGTAAATTTTGGTACTACCGAATTTGCCATTGCATTTACCATTTTTGCACCATCTTTTATAATTCCTCCATGTTCAGATTTTGAACCCACCATGAAACCGGTAACATCTTGCACAAATACTAATGGAATTTTCTTCTGATTACAATTTGCAATAAAACGCGTGGCTTTATCAGCTGAATCGGAATAAATAGCGCCTCCAAATTGCATTTCACCCTTCGCGTTTTTTACAACTTTGCGTTGGTTGGCAACAATTCCAACAGCCCAACCATCGATTCTTGCATAAGCGGTAATTAAGGTTTTTCCATAATCGCCTTTGTATTCATCAAATTCTGAATTATCAACCAATCGTTTGATGATTTCATACATATCATATTGATCTGCTCTTGATATTGGTAGAATTCCATAAATATCTTTTGGTTCTAAAGCTGGTTTTTCGGCTTTAACACGATTATATCCTGCTTTATCAAAAGCACCAATTTTTCCGACAATACTTTTAATTCGATCTAATGCATCTTTATCATCTTTAGCTTTATAATCCGTCACACCTGAAATTTCGCAATGTGTTGTTGCTCCGCCAAGAGTTTCATTATCAACTGTTTCGCCAATAGCAGCTTTCACTAAATAACTTCCGGCTAAGAAAATACTTCCTGTTTTATCTACAATCATGGCTTCATCGCTCATAATTGGTAAATATGCACCACCAGCCACACAACTTCCCATTACAGCGGCTATTTGTGTAATTCCCATACTGCTCATGATGGCATTATTTCTAAAAATCCGACCAAAATGTTCTTTATCGGGGAAAATTTCATCCTGCAATGGTAAATAAACACCTGCAGAATCAACTAAATAAATAATTGGTAAGCGATTTTCCATAGCAATTTCTTGTGCTCGAAGGTTCTTTTTTCCAGTTATTGGAAACCAGGCACCAGCTTTAACTGTTGCATCATTAGCCACTACAATACATTGTTTGCCCGAAATAAAGCCTATTTTCACCACTACACCCCCAGAAGGGCAACCACCGTGTTCTTTGTACATTCCATCACCTACAAATGCACCAATTTCAATACTTTTTGATTTTTCATCTAACAAATAAGCAATTCGTTCACGAGCTGTCATTTTACCTTCAGCGTGTAATTTTTCAATTCGCTTGGTTCCTCCGCCTAACTTTACTT
>NZ_JBIIWV010000184.1:0-3935 GCF_044338735.1 Flavobacterium sp.
TTAGATACTGCAAGAAGTGTTTTAAAACAAGAAGTTGCCGACTTAGTAAGAAGAACAGATCTTGAAGAAGAAACAATTATAGATGTAATGAATGTTCTTAAAGAAGAATTAGAAGGATAATCCTACATTTGTAATCAGTATAACAAAAAAAAGAATTTTTTAAAAAGATTATATGTCTGAAGAAAGAGTAATAAGAATAAACAAAGTTTTAAGGGAGTTAAATATTTCTCTTGATAGAGCTGTGGATTTTTTAAAAGACAAAGGTCACGAAATCGAGTCTAGTCCAAATGCTAAAATATCTCAAGAGGAGTATAAAGTCTTATGTGGTCAATTTTCTGCCGACAAAGGGAATAAGGTTGCCTCTCTTGAAGTGAGCGAAGAAAAGAGAAAAGAGAAAGAGGCGCTTAAACGCCAACTTGAAAAAGAACAAGAGGCAAAACGTTTGCAAGAAGAAGAACGACAAAGACAAGAAGTTATCAAAGCGAAGGCTAATGTAACTGCGCCAAAATCGGTTGGCAAAATAGAATTAGATCCTAAAAAACAAATTGTTACACCTGAAACTCCAGAAGCTGAACAAAAAGAAAAAGCAGTAGTTGCTAAGACCACTACCAAAGCAAAAACGAAAGAACAAAATACTCAACCAGAAAAAGTTGCAGTTAAAAAACAACAAACCGAGAAGTCTTCAAAAGAAGAAATAACTTCAACAGAATCAACTGAAGAAGAGGTTGATGTAAAAATTGAAACACAATATCACAAACTTTCGGGTGCTACTTTTACGGGTCAAAAAATTGATTTAACTCAGTTTAATAAACCTAAAAAGAAAAAAGAAGAGATAAAAAAAGACATCAAAAAACCAGGAGCACCTCAAACACCTAGCACTACAGGTACAGCAGGAGCTAATGCAAACAATAAAAACAAACGCAAAAGAATTATAAAACCTAATGGTCCAGGTGCTCCAGGAGCTAATAACCAAACAGGTGGTGGTCCTAAAAAAGAGTTTGTAAAAGGTGGTGCAGCGGGAGGTTTCAACAAGGGTAAAAAACCAATTATTCAAAAGGTTGAACCATCTGAAGAAGATGTAAAAAACCAAATTAAAGAAACTTTAGAACGTTTACAAGGAAAAGGTAATAAGTCTAAATCAGCAAAATATCGTAGAGACAAAAGAGATTCTCACCGCCAACGTGTTGATGATGAACTTCAAGCAATAGAAGAGGGCAGTAAAACACTAAAAGTTACCGAATTTGTAACTGTTGGAGAAGTAGCTACCATGATGGATGTGCCGATAACCAAAGTAATCGGAACTTGTATGTCTCTTGGAATCATGGTTACCATGAATCAACGTTTAGATGCTGAAACATTATCTATTGTTGCAGATGAGTTTGGTTTTGAAGTAGAATTTATTACAACAGATATTGAAGAAGCAGCAGAAATTATTGCTGATAATCCTGAAGATTTAGTTCATAGAGCACCTATTGTTACTGTAATGGGTCACGTAGATCACGGTAAAACATCTTTATTAGATTACATTCGAAAAGCTAATGTAATTGCTGGTGAGTCGGGTGGAATTACACAACATATTGGAGCATACGGAGTAATATTAGAGGGTGGAGAAAAAATTACGTTTTTAGATACACCAGGTCACGAAGCGTTTACTGCTATGCGTGCACGTGGAGCTCAAGTTACTGATATTGCTATTATTGTTATTGCAGCAGATGATGACATCATGCCACAAACAAAAGAAGCAATTAGTCATGCACAAGCTGCGGGAGTTCCAATGATTTTTGCTATAAATAAAGTGGATAAGCCCAATGCCAATCCAGAAAAAATTAAAGAGCAATTAGCAGGAATGAACCTACTTGTTGAAGATTGGGGTGGAAAATATCAATCGCATGACATTTCCGCAAAACAAGGTACGGGTGTCTTAGAATTACTTGAAAAAGTGTTGTTAGAAGCAGAAGTATTAGAATTAACAGCTAACCCAAATAAACCTGCTTTAGGAACAGTTGTGGAAGCACAATTAGATAAAGGTAAAGGATATGTTTCTACTATATTAGTACAGGCAGGAACACTTCGCATTGGAGATTATGTCTTAGCTGGAAAAAATCATGGTAAAATTAGAGCCATGTTTGATGAAAGAGGTCAACAAGTAAAAGAAGCGGGTCCATCTACTCCAGTATCAGTATTAGGTTTAGACGGTGCGCCAACTGCGGGAGATAAATTTAATGTTTACGAAGACGAAAGAGAAGCAAAACAAATTGCATCAAAACGTACACAATTACAACGCGAACAATCAGTACGTACACAAAAACATATTACACTTGCCGAAATTGGCCGTCGTATTGCTTTAGGTCAATTTAAAGAATTAAATATTATTATTAAAGGAGATGTTGATGGATCGGTTGAAGCATTATCAGATTCATTCTCTAAGTTATCTACCGAAGAAATTCAAATCAATATTATCCATAAAGGAGTAGGAGCAATCACAGAATCAGATGTATTATTAGCTTCGGCTTCAGATGCAATTATCATTGGATTTAACGTACGTCCTCAAGGAAATGCAAAACAACTAGCCGATAAAGAAGAAATCGATATCCGTAACTATTCAATTATTTACGATGCAATAGATGATTTGAAAGATGCTATGGAAGGCATGTTGTCTCCAGAAATGAAAGAGGAAATTACAGGTACTGCCGAAATTAGAGAAATCTTTAAAGTAACAAAAGTAGGCTCTATTGCAGGATGTATGGTAACCGATGGTAAAATATTTAGAAATTCTAAAATACGCCTTATCAGAGAAGGTGTGGTAATTTACACAGGAGAATTAGCAACCTTAAAACGTTTTAAAGACGATGTTAAAGAAGTAGCAAAAGGATATGACTGTGGTATGCAAATTAAAAATTACAACGATATTAAAGAATATGATTTAATCGAAGCGTTCCAAGAAGTGGAAGTGAAGAAAAAATTAAAATAATAAAGTAAAAAAAACGCCTTACAATTGTAAGGCGTTTTTTTTATAGAATATATTATTTTGTAGGTTTTATTATTAAAGCCGTTGGATATTTTTTCTTTATTTCTAAAATTGCTTTTTCAACTTCAATGCGGGTTTCAAAATTTCCAACCCACACTTTATAATTTGGATTTGTATACACAATAGTGCCATCAAAATCTATAAATTCTCGCTTAAATTCCTGTAATTTTTTTTTAGAATCATCACTATTTCCATAAAAAATTTGAATTTTATACGTGTCATTTGATACTAATCCAATATTAATTTTTCTTTTTTCTTTTAGTAATTGATCAATTTTTGGATCTTGAATTAAGTTGGATTTTCGTTCTTGTCCATTCATTTTATAACCCAAAAATATACATAGAATGAAGAAGTACAATAAGTTATGTTTTTGCTTTTTTTTCATCACATTTTTTTTTCATTACAAAAATACAATTTCATTTTATTGTGGGAAGCATTATTGTTATTTAGAACTAATATAAATTACATTTTAGTGCAAAATTTGGGTTTTAATAATAGTTCTAATATTGTATTTTTGTCGGAGTTTTTTAAAAATAAAAATTGTTATAGATTCATCTATAATTGTACCAATAATTAGTTGATAATCATTTTTAAATATGAAAAAGGTGGGTAACCATAAATCGTTTTCAAAGATTTTCTTCAGTTTAGCAATCACGCTAACTATTTCTTTAAATGCATTTTCTCAAGATGCAGCAAAAGGTAAAGAAATTTTTAATGCCAATTGTGCAGCATGTCATAAATTAGATGCTAAATCTACGGGTCCTGCACTTCGTGGTGTTGAAGCCAAGTATGACAAAGAATGGTTGTACAAATGGATTAAAAACAGTGGAGAATTAATCAAATCTGGAGATGCTCAAGCAGTTAAAGTTTTCGAGGAAAACAATAAAGTGGCTATGACTGCATTTCC